>JBEICB010000014.1:0-42589 GCA_040373655.1 Pirellula sp.
ACCCCCGCGTCACTTGGCGTTTGCGATCACGACGCGGATCAAGGTTATGTCGAACTTGGACATCGCCGAGCGGCGGTTGCCGCAGGACGGTCGGATTGAGCTCATGGTCGGTGGTCACCCGGTGGACTTGCGCGTTTCGGTCTTGCCGACAATGTTTGGCGAGAGTGTGGTTATGCGGATTCTGGACCGAACGGTGGTCAATCTTTCGCTCGACAAGGTGGGGATGGACGAGACGACCAAGAATCACTTTCGCAAGATCATGCACCGCCCGAATGGGATTGTGTTGGTCACGGGTCCGACTGGGTCAGGAAAGACCACGACGCTGTATTCGGCTTTGTCTGAGATGAACGACATTCAGGACAAGCTCATCACGACCGAGGATCCGGTGGAGTATGACATTGATGGGATCATTCAGATTCCGATTGACCATGACATCGGCGTTACGTTCGCTTCGTGTTTGCGAGCGATTTTGCGCCAGGATCCGGACGTGATTCTCGTCGGTGAGATCCGGGACTTGGAGACGGCAGAAATTGCGGTCCAAGCGTCTTTGACGGGTCACCTTGTGTTCAGCACGTTGCACACGAATGATGCACCGAGCACGATTACGCGGATGAAGGACATGGGGATTCCAACGTTCTTGATCACGGCGACGGTCGAAGCGATTTTAGCGCAGCGGTTGGTGCGCCGAATTTGCACCAAGTGCCGTGAAGAGGTCGAGACACCTTTGGAGCTTTTGCAGGAGTTGGGTGTAGAGCCTGACTTTGCCAAGACCCAGAAGTTCTACCGGGGTAAGGGTTGCGACAACTGCAACAACACAGGTTACAAGGGCCGGATTGGTTTGTTTGAGTTGATGGTCATGAACGACGATTTGCGGGACATGATTCTGCGAAACGTGACCACCGACGAATTGCGAGCCAAGGCGGTCGATTACGGAATGATTACATTGCGGGATTACGGCAAGCAGTTTGTGTTTCAGGGTTTGACGACGGCTGAGGAAGTCGTTCGAGAGACCGTGCACGACGGCTGATGATTGTGTACCCGGAATCGTTTGCTAGCGAGCCCAAGGTTTGGGAGCTGAGCAAACGGTTAAAGCGGGGCCGCAAAACGCCTCCCGCAAAACGTCGCCCATAAGAATTAAGAGAGGTTCGAGCAATTTTCATCAGATTGTTCGACACATTGGATTGGTCTGCGAAAGATAAGAGTGCTGACACGGCTAGCTGACACGGCTAACTGTTCGTCTCAGCAGTCCAATCTTGAGCGGTCCATAGCACCTTTTCCTAGAACCTTGGTCCATCCCAATATTTAGAAGTAAGTCAAAGAGGGTACCACCATGCCAATGTATCAATTCGAAGCCATGGATCGGACCGGGCAAGAGATCAAGGACGTGATCGAGGCACCGAGTGAAGAGGATGCACAGAACACTATCCGTCAGATGGGTTATTTCGTAACCAAGCTTTCGCTGAAAAAGGGAGCGGCAAAGACGGCTGGGCCGGGGGTGAAGAAAAAGCGTCCGTTTGCGATGGGCGGAGCGAAGACGAAGCATATTTGTACGTTTACGCGTCAGTTATCCATTCTTCAGGACGCAGGTTTGCCGATTTTGCGTTCTTTGCGGATTTTGGAGAACAACATCAAGGGTGGTAGCAAGCTGAAAAATGCCTTGATGGACGTGTGCGATGAGATTGAAACCGGCTCGACACTTTCGGAAGCGATGTCGAAGTGTCCGAAGGTGTTCAGTCGGTTGTACGTGAACATGATCAAGGCTGGTGAGGCTGGTGGTGCACTTGAGACGATCCTTCAGCGGCTTGCTGAGTTCTTGGAGCGTGCTGAATCGCTCAAGCGGAAGGTTAAGGGGGCGATGATTTACCCGATTGCGGTCGTTTTGGTCGCGGTGGGGATTCTTGCGGGGATCATGTTCTTTATCGTTCCGACGTTTAAGAAGATGTTCGACGAGTTCGATCTCAAGTTGCCCGCACCGACGGTGTTGCTAATGGCGATGAGCGATTACGTGGTGGGATATTTCTGGTTGATGTTTTTATTGCCGGTGGTGATTTGGTTGGTCGGTAAGTTGATCCGCAAGTTCAAGCATGGGCGGATGGGATTTGACATGTTCATCATCAAGGTGCCTGTTTTCGGCAATTTGATTGAGAAGAACATTTTGGCCCGGACGACTCGTACGCTCGGTACGTTGGTGACTTCGGGTGTTCCGATTTTGGAAGCGTTGAACATTACCCGGGAGACTTCTGGGAACGCGATGTTTGAGAGGATCTTCAGCAAGGTCTCTGAAGCGATTCGCGAGGGGGAAACGATTTCCAAGCCGATGAAAGAGAACTCGGTTTTAGGTTTCCATCCGATGGCTTTGTTTTATTGGGTTTGGATGGGGATGTTCCCTGGGATCATGATGTTGTCGGTGGCTTTGACGGCAGGTCGAGGTGCTGGCAAGTCGGCGGACGGCGCGCCTGCGAAGAACGCTGGTGGTGCCGGGCAGCTTTTGGGGATGAGTTTGGGAACGATTGGCATTGGGGCATTGGTTTGTGCAGGGATGTACATGCTCAAGACGCGATCTCGTGTGATCGACGACTTGGTGGTCAATATGATCGACGTTGGAGAAGAGACGGGTGAGTTGGACACGATGTTGTACAAGATCGCGGACAACTACGACGAAGAGGTTCGCGTGATGACGGAAGGGTTGACGAAGTTGATCGAGCCGTTGTTGATCGTGTTCCTCGGTGTGGCGGTCGGCTTCATCGTTATTTCTTTGTTCATGCCTTTGATCTCTTTGATCACGAGCTTGAGCAAGTAATTTCCTCAGCGATTCAGAGTTGGCGACGATTCTGAGTTTGAGACAAATCAGAGACAGCAGTCGGAAGGCTGAAGTCCGCGTGACGGCAGCCGGGGCGAAGAGAAGTCAAATAGGCAAAACTAGCGAGGGCGGATCATGAGTCGAAAGCAACTATCAACCGTTGGTGTCCGTAGTGGGGCATTGCGACATGGTTTTACGCTTGTCGAATTGTTGGTTGTCATGGCGATTCTTGGAGTCTTAGCCGGTTTATTGGCTTGGGGCGTCAATGCGGCTCGGGTAGCGATTTTGAAGCGAGCTCAAGCGGCGGAGATTGCGAACATAGCGATGGCGGTGGAAGCGTATAGGACCAAGTATGGGGACTATCCGCCGGACGGCAGTTCATGGCCACGGATGGAAGCCCACTTGCGCAAGGCGTTTCCGAACATCGTTGTTTCTGAGTTAGCGTTGCTCAATCCTGCGAATGCAGCGAACAATATTGGGATTCGCAACGACAATGACCCGAGCGCACATCCTTTTGGTGGTCGCGTATTTGATCCAGCCGAGGCCCTTGTGTTTTTCTTGGGCGGTTTCAGCAACGATGCGCAGCGACCGATCACCGGACCTGGCGGACCCTTGAAGTCAAATCCATCGGGTATTGGTGGATACATCTACAACACTCAGCGGGAAAACGCTTTTTTTGAATTCAAAACGAGTCGCTTGACCTTGAATGACTTAGGGACGGCTTCTGTCGATGAAACAGTGTTTGGCGAAAACGTCGCGAACGACTTGATGCCCGTTTACATCGGCAGTGGTCCATCGTTGCAACAAGGTGGCCGACCGATTGTTTACTTCGATAGCAACACCTACCAGTTTTCTGGTTATTACAACTTTTACGTACCAGGTAACGTGACACAGTCGCCCAATTGTGCACGGCCATTTCTTTCGACCGACTTGAACACATCAGTGTCTCCATCGCCATTGTTGTATTCGAATCCCAAGACGTTTCAGATCATGAACGCGGGGTACGACAACTTGTATGGATGCATGGCACCGAAGGACATCTCGAACAACAATCCATTGGTGTTGTTTACGACGCCGAAGGGGAATGCGGTAGCAGTGAATACGACCAATGGGATGTTCTATCCACCGACGAGTGTTTCGCCGATTCCTTATTACTTGCAGAGTTTCGGCAACTTCCGCCCGGTGAACGACAACAGCTCGAACTTTATCGATGGTCCGACCTTCGGTGAGTCCCAATAATTGCTAAGTGGTTTTCAGCAGAGTCATTGGGAGAAAGAGAACGAATCATGAGCAACCACGAAGACCAACTAGGTAAAGTTCGGCGCAAGCGTCTGCTTGGGAGCGCTGTTGCTCCGAGATCAGATGCTGGTCGACGTCGTTGTTTCAAGAGTCGAGCTTCTGGTTTGACGTTGGTAGAGTTGTTGGTGACCATAGGGTTGATCACGATGGTCTCGAGCATGTTTTTGGTCGCTTACCGCGCAGCGGCGACGGAAGCGTCAAACATTCGCACGCAGGGAACGATTCGCAAGATCAACGAAGTGTTGATGGCGCGGATGCAAGAGTACGAAAGCTATCCGGTCGATTTTGAAAATCCGATTCCTTCATCCGCGAACTACACGGATTTGCCAGATTCACCCACGGTGCTTCGAGACCGAATGCGGCTTCTTGCACTACGTGAAACGATGGTGCTGGAAATGCCGGACCATCCGGACGACATCAAATGGACGACGGAATGGATACCGATACTTAATCAACTTGGTTTGTTGGTTGACGACAACCCAGATCCGCAAATCACGGAGTTGATTCCATCAACCAAGTTTCGGACCAGCGGGTTGAAAACTTCTAACATACCCAATAGAGGACTCGTAGCTCCGACAAGGATCAAGTACCCCCGAAGAGGACAGAAAATACTTCGGAAGCTATCTACTCAAACAGCAAATGGAATTGTACCAAAGGAAGGATGGGAGCTCAGAAATGCTAATGCGGAACTGCTTTACCTAATTGTCGAAGACTCCAATATTAACGGTTCCTCTGCCATCGAGTTGTTCGGAAAAACAGAAACTGGCGATACGGATAACGATGGGCTACTTGAATTCCTAGACGCATACGGTCGACCTATTCGTTGGATTCGATGGCCGTCCGGATACGCATCATCAAAACGACTTCACCCTGATCTGCTTGACCCAACTCAGTACGATGCGATCAACGAGCGATATCGAGCGTTCGAGGACTCTTTCGATAGGATGAGATCCGATCCAGGATTCTCGAAGCTATTTACTACAAACGAGTTCTTTCCTGATACGGAACCATTCCCGCTAGTTGCATCCGCGGGTGCGGATGGCCTTTTTGGAATCCGATTCGAACTTTCTCCCTCATTACCGTCGCGTGTTCCAAACGCCCCCCATGACAACTTCACCCCGAAACCAGAACTTGCGACGCCTAATCAATATTCCAACAACTATGCGCTAGCGATTTATGGATCGAGAGTATCGAGATCAACAGGTGATGTACTTCTTTCCAGTACCCAACCCTTTGCGGACCCATGGTATCCGCGACCACGAATTGGCGTAATTCCCGTTAACCGTTTAATCGACTTCGACAATTCCGATAACGATCTGGCAAACGATTTTCCAGATACCTATCGCCTCGGCGCAATTATGAAGGACATTGCCTTCGGAAAAACGGTATTCCAGAAGGTGTCGGAAGATGACATCACGAATTATGAGATCAACGGAGTAACGCAATGATTTCTGTACTTCGTCGTCGGTGTGTGCGTGGTCTAACACTAACTGAGTTACTGGTTGTAGTTGGCGTCGTCTCGGTTCTTTCCGCGATTATGCTGCCAGGAATCAAGTCGGTGTTGACGGATCGCAAGTCGAGTCAAGCGGCAATCATGGTCAAGAACTATCTTGATGCAGCTCGAGCGCGAGCGATCGGTCGCAATCGTCCAGTGGCCGTCGTGTTTGAACGGCTTTCGTCGCGTGCGGCGCTTCAGGGTAATAGATACGTGTCCGAGACTGCTACGACTTGGGATCCAGCGAATCCACCGCCACTGACACCGGATACGAACTTTGTTCCATACAACGCATGTATTCGGTTGAGCCTTGCGGAAGAGCCTTTGCCACTGACGGAAGCGATGTTACCGGTGCCTGTAGTCTTTACAGCGCGAATGCCTGGGGACGGCTTACAAATAAACATACCAAGTAGCGTTCCATTTATTGGAAATGATGCGTTGCTTGATATGCATCAGGGACAAATTAACGAGGTCCGAATTTTTCAAGTTACGGGACCGCCAAATATAAATTTGTCACAATTGCTAGGAGAGTATTTGATTGCAGGCTCTCAAATTAGCTTTGGTAACTCCAGCCGACGATTTAGCATTGTCTCACCAACAGACCCAATCGTGAATGAACAATATGTCCGCAACCCGAATAATCAAGACAACGACAAGTCGATATGGTTTTCGGTGATGAACGAATTGGCCTTTGATGGTCACTCGGAGCGAGCCAAGGAGCCTTACGTCGATTTCATCCCTGGAGTAACTGTGTTTACCTCTTTTAAAATCTACCCAAGGCCGAAGCCGATCTTTACTCAGTCGATTCAGTTACCGCGTGGCATGTGTGTCGATTTATCGATTAGTGGATTTGGCAAGCGACTGCCTGGCCACACGACGTTGACGGCTGAGAAGCAACCGATTTTCTACAACAACGGAACATCGTCGCTGGATTATGACTACCGCGTTCGATTTGCTTCGGATTGGATCGGCAATGAGCCGACTCCGCTGATCCCTGAGCAATTGCGACCGGTGTATGTCGTTTTTTCGCCTGAGGGTCAGTTGTCGCATGTGTGGGCGAATGATCGCCGGGTGCGGACGAACCCGAATGACCATACGTACAAAGGTGGGTTAACACGGATTGATGCGACGAATGATTTGTTCTTTCACATCGGCAAGATCGACCGGGTGACGATGCCATTGGATCAAGGGATTTTTGCGAGGAATGCTTTTGCATTGAAGAACGCGACCCGCAGTGGTGTACTGAACAACTTGACCGATTTGAATTCGTATGTGGTGCGATTGAGTCCTTCGTCGGGATCGATATCTGCATCCCCGATTGTGAACATAGAAACGCAGACCGCGATCTTAGGTTTGAACATCGATAACCTCAGTTTTGGGGATATGGTGGAACTGACAAGGCGTGGTACGTACAGTTCCAATGTCACTGCGCAGTAGCCCCTTATATGGCTCAGTCCTTACTCGTCTGATTCAACCTTTTTTGTACTTGTCCTTTTCGACCTTCAGGAGCGAACTTCGATGAAAAATCGCAATGGTTTGACGATGCTCGAAGTCATCTTTGCCATGGTCGTGATCTTGGTGGGCATGGTTGCGATTGGGTTGATGATTCCGTTAGCGGGTCGGGAGGCGGAAGACAGCGTACAGATTACGCACGGATTAGCGGCAGGGGACAATGCGTTGGCGTTATTCAACACGACGAACATCGCGCAACCTTCGTTGGAGTCACCTTGGTGTTTGGTCGATGACATCGGGGGAGCGGAGCATTCGGTATCGACGATGCAAGCTGCTTACGATGCGGCGGCACGCACGTTTCCAGCTCCGGCAAACGCGCTGCAAGCGGCTATCGCACAGAACGAAGTCGCGGGGCTTGGTTTCTGCATCGACCCTTTGTTTTGGGGCTTTCAACCAGTGGGACAAAATCCTGTGCCGTTGCCGTTCTTCCGCACACGTTTCCCATTTCTGTTCGACAACTCCGATCCAGTTTCGATGATCTACAACATCAACTTGCCCCGCGCACCGAGGCTGTTGCGCGGATCCTTGACCGACCCGCGCCCACCTGTCGTAACTCCTGGTTCTTGGCTTCGCCAACCCGCCGCTGTGCGATTGGCCACGATGTACGGTGGCGATATTGTTCAGCCAGAAACGACAAAGAATAAGGCACTCGGTCCGATTCGCAGTGTTTATACGCAACTGGATCCAGATGACGGACTCTACGACATCATCTCAGGGCCATCGGCGTCGCAGCAGTCTTCCTGGTTAGTTACGGTAACTCCGACAGAGAATACTCCCATTATTGGCGTAGATCAAATTCCAACGCCTTTCGTGGCAGATGTTCGGTTTAATCAACCAATTTCGATAGCTCGTACCTACGATGTTGCCTTAATTGTATTCTCGAAGCGAGATGCTCGAGAAGCGAACTCTGTCGTAGTGGTTCGAGATGGGGATCCCCAAGTGCCTCGCGCAGCGGAAATACTGAATGTCCCCAAATCAGAAAGGGTTCTCAAAGTCACAAAAATCGACCCTGAGGCACTTCAATCTGGAACGTTCAATATTGAAGTAAGTGGCTATGATGGAATGGACGCGTCAATCAAAGCCGGAGACTGGTTGATGCTGTCTCGCTTTGCAATGCGTGACCTGTTACCCCGTCCAAGTAACCCTAGTAATGTCACGAAGATATCGCGACAAGTCCACCGATGGTATCGGGTAGTGTCCGCCGCAGGGAACGATTCATTCCCAAGAGTACTTCGAGTTGCTGGAAAGCCCTGGAATTGGACCGAGGGGGAAATCAATGACCTTATTGAAACGAATCAACAGATTCCAATAATCCCTCCATCGCCATCCGTGTACGAAACCCAAGCGGTGGTATTAAAAGATGTCGTTCAAGTTTACGAGCGACAGATGGAATTACGCTAAGTGTTGCGTAGGATTCCAGTAGTGAGAGCTATTGAGATCCTTTGCACACAGCGGAAGTACCCCAGTCGATCAGAATCACAGCCTGCGAGTCTGTAGCCCAACGCCTTACTCTCCATCCTTCCTTGCGAGAGAGGATCAACATCATGCAACAAACAAACGAATTGGGATCCAGGGACTTATGCGAAGTCGACTTGGGTCGCGCGCGGCAACGCGGAGGAGTAGGTACCATGACATCTCGCAAGCGAAATCAGAACCGTAATCAGAACCGTAATCTGAAACGCAATCGCAACCGCAAGGGTTTGGTCTTGTTGATGGCCCTTGGGATGTTGGCACTCTTTTCGTTGCTTGCGGTGACTTGGGTGGTATCCGCGAGCTCCTCGCGGACTGGCGCCCAGGCGATGCGGGTGCGAGCTAACCATTCGGGAGCTTCGGTTCGTGGGATGTCGGAGGAGGTGCTCAAGATGGCATTGCGCGGGACGCGCGATCAGAAGAGCGCGTTTCACCAACACGGGTTGTTTGAGGACATTTATGATTCGAAGGGGATCCGGCTTCAGTTTGGGCATCGGTTTTACTTGAACGGGATCAACGCCTTTCAGGATCGTTGGTGCAAGAAGTTGACCCCGGCGAGTGGTGCTGGTGTCGAGTTGGTGAAGATCTCGATGAATCCCAATTCGGTGGCTAGTGGCAACGTGCCATTGAGTCCTATTGAGGGAGCTTACAACGGCCGCGTGCTAACGGTCTTAGAGGGGCCACTTACGGGTCAATCGTTCCGAATTGTCAAGTATGTCGGGTATGTGCCGAGTGGGAATGATTCGACACCGGATCCGAATATCTCGGGCGGAACACCAATGGGTCCGACGAACACGTACACTCGTTCGGACGCGACGGATTACGACTATTCGATTGTGTTGGATTTATCGACGACCAAAGGGAAACTGGAGGGGCGTTGGAAGAATCCGAACAACGGGATGACCGAGAATTTTTCGGGAGAGTTAGGGGATTGGATTGGGTTGCCGAACAATGCGGGATTGCGCAATTTGTTCTTCTTTTATGATCCAGTTTCCCAGCAGTACCAAGGGTACCGTTGTTTGATCAACGGAGCAGCGTTCAACAACGCAGCGATTGGGATGGAGACTCGTACGAACGCAGATGGGTTTGGCAACATTGACGGCAGGGATCTGATGAGGATCCCTATGGGCAGGCCAAAGGTTTCGCCGGCTCTATTGCCCAACTACGACTACTTGCAAAACCCAGACTATATGGTCACGAATGCCGATGGGACTGTGGGGGTCTCGGGAATTAGTGATCTTGGGCTGCTCAAAGGTCAGAGCAATGAAGGGATTGACGTACCGGATTGGCGTGACTTTTGGTTATCGCACGACTCGAATGTCAACGCGACTACTCGACGTATCCTACCTTCGTTCCATCGACCTGAGTTGATCAATTACTTGGCAAATCTGTACGGTGCACCGAACAACGCTCAGGAAGTCAGTGAGCTCTTGCGTTGGGTAGATGCATCGACAGCGCGGGTGATGAGTTACGCAGCGATTGTCAACGGACAGATTCGCACGGTGAACCCGAACTTCAAGCCACATGCGGCATTTCCGAGTTACACGTTTGATGACTTGCAGAACAATGCACAGATCAATGGCTACTTACAAGCGTTGATCGAAGGGGGATGGGACGTCGACAACGATGGGGATGGGATTGCGGATAGTGTGTGGATCAATCCGAACTTGCCAGCGATTCATGCACCTGATGGGCGGTTGCTCAAGCCATTGGTGGCGATCAAGATTCAGGATCTCGATGGGTACATGAATATCAACTTGCACGGGGATCGCATTCAGGGGACGGCGCTAAACAACCCCAATGGGGGAGGTGTTGGTTTCAATGCGATGGGTGGCTCGGGAGCGTTGCATCGTTTTGGAATGTCGATACCACAAGGGTTTGGATATGGACCAGCGGACATATCGCTCAATCCATTGCTTGGGACGTCGTCGAATCCGGGTTTACTTCTCTTAACGAGTGCCAATTCGTATTCGATATTCGATTTACGTTATGGAGCGAAGCCTTTTGCGAATCAAGGGTTCAACGGACAAGTAGACCGTTGGCCGGGTGTCCGGTTGAATGATCCGCAGAGTGCTTTGAGCGAGCGTGAGATACCTTTGGATGGGGTTTATAAGCATGGGCGGATGCCGGGTGCCCCGTTGGGTCGTCGCACAGGGGTGGCCCCTGCGTTCGACAAGCATGGGAACTTAACGTTCTTGAACCCAGACGTTCAGGATGTGTTTCCCGAGGGTGGGGTTGGAGTTGGCAGCGCGAACGAAGCGATCGGGGATGCTTACGAGTCGGGTTCGGGGCGTCGTAATTTTGGGGACACGCCATTTACGATCAGCGACTTGGAGCCGATTTTGCGTCGATACGACGAAGATGTTGAGGCTTTGCCGAGTGTATTGCGAGACCGGTTGCGAGCGGCAGGTGTGAACAATTCGTCGGACATCAACAAGTTGATTACGACGATGAGTGCTGAGTTGCGATATCCGAAGTTGGCTGCTGCGGCAACGATTCCGGACGGTAACGGAGGCTACATGCTTGAGAAGGACGCCGGCAATTTGTTGGGGTTGATTCGCATGATGCACGAGCAACGGTATCGCAAGCGAACGTTGCCGAATCCGCAGCCTACGGATGAGTTTCCGTTGACGATGGAGAGTCTCAGTGAGTTGTTCCCACCTGAGTTCAGTTCGAACTTGCGTTTGAATCTCAATCGTGCCCTTGGTAACGGGCGGGATGACGCGTTTCCACCTTCGAAGTTTCTTGACAGTCAGATTGACGAACCTTCGGAGTTGTTTTTGTCGAACGAGAAGGAGATGGGATCTTTCGATCCGAATACGAACACCTATCAATCGTCTGCGGTCACTGGATATTACCGTAGGGGTTTGAATGAACGGAATTCGTTATCGCGATCGTACTTTGGTTCGAGGCAGTTGTTAGCTAGGTATTTGTATTGTCTAGGGCAGTTGATCATCCCGAGGGATTATCAGTTCCCAGCGATGCTTGGGATCAACAACCAGTTATTAAAGGATCGAATTCGGGCGCGTGCGATTGCTCAGTGGGCGGTGAACGTGGTTGATTTCCGAGATACGGATGCGGCCATGACCCGTTTTGAGTATGACATTTATCCGTTTGGCGTGCGCAACGTTGGCGGGGTCGCCGACCGCAATGCGTATTGGGCACCGGATCGATTGATCAATCCGAACGACGGATCGTACAACGGATCGGCCCGCAGTTATGTGGATGTTGTTTGGGGGATGGAGCAACCGGAGTTGTTGCTCACCGAATCGTTGGCTTTCCATGACAAGCGGATTCGAGACACGGACTTGGATCCGGCGGGCAAATTGACCGATGACGCGATGAATGCAGATGAGCACTACGATCAGTATCGTTTCCCGCAAGGCTCATTATTCTTGGAACTGTATGCACCGCGTTCGACGTATGTGGCGAACGATCCGGTGTTGCCTGGTGCTCCGACTTCGTTGTATCAAGAGGATCCGAATGCTTCGGGTCGGGTGAAGTTAGATTTGAGTCGCAGGTCTCCGGACAGTCCGGATTGGGGGCGTCAACCTGTTTGGCGGATTGGGATTTCCAACACTACAAATCCGGATAAAAACAGTACGGCATACAAAGAGCAGCCGAATGTGATTTATCAAAAGGCGGACACTCGAAATGGACCGAATCGTGTCCATGCGTTAGATCTGCAGGTCGCAACGAGTTCGGATTTGGCAGGTGCTGTTGGAACGACACCTCGGCCTGAGGATGCTGTTGGATCGGGGTTATTCCGCGACAGCCAGAAGTTTGCCACGACTGCTGAAGAATTTGATCGGTTGGTGTGGTTCTTGCCTGATTCGGGTAGTTCATTGCCTCGCGTGCCGAACTTGCGTGGTAACAACGGGCAAGGTCAAAACGGGAACTTGGACCATCTGATTTATTACAATCGTTCGATCAATGGTTCGGTATTGCTTGAGGGGGGCAATTACTTGGTGGTTGGACCGCGTCGAGAGACCAATGTTGGTTCGCTGACGGCGAACCCGACCAATGGGGCTGCTTGGCCTGAAAAACTACGGCGGCAGGATTTGGCATTGCCGAATGGCAAACCTATTCATTCGCCGAGTCACCAAATGATTTCTCTTGATGTGAACAACATCACGACGAATTTGCTCAATGGCGAGAGTATCTTCCGATACCGCAGTGAGTGGGGGCCAGCGCTTAAGGCACCGGTTGGGATTGTTTGTGCGGCGGTGCCACCACAGATGCCTGGCGGAAATTTAGCAAACGTCAGTTGGAACGTCTGTTTTCCGAATGGTATTGGTTTGAATGTATCGATGCCTAATCCGATTCCGAATCAAGGGTATTGGACGCAGAACAATATTCCCGAGCTCAAGCTCAATACGGATGACAGGCAGAACAACCGAACGGATCAACGCTTTGGTTTCAACGATTTGCCACCTGATTCGTGGATTGACACCAAGCAAGTAACCACGAATTTGCCGGGCAAGCCGTTTGATTACGATGCGACAACGAATCCGATTTTGTTTCCTGCGATGAAGGATACCGGAACGTATGAAAATGTACGGACCGCCTATTTGCAACGGTTGGCGGATCCCGAGATGCCGTATCACCCGATCAACAATCCTTACATCACTGTGGATTGGCTCTCGATTGATTTAACCGTATTCAACGGTGAGGCTCCGGCGAATGGCAAGGATCCCGACGACACAGCTCGCGATGTTGCGTTCCAATCCCGTTACAAAGATGGTGGGATGCGGAAGAATGCTCCGCGTAAAGCCAATGCGTCGAATCAGTTTGACAAGAACGGACAGCCGAAGGCGAACGAGTTAGATTTCAATAATCTCACGAAGGAGTGGGGACTCAGCTATCACTCGGTATCGACCGCACTGCTTCGCAAGACGATCCCTCAGAATCCGTCAGTATTGACACTTCGTCCTGCCGCGAATGGTCCACAGAAGGATCGGTATCCATCGTACTTTATGCATCAGTTGGGATATGCTTCGCAGCAACCGGACGACATAGACGGCGATCAGCCGAAGCACAACAGTGCGACGACTTTGGGTTATTTAAATGTAGGTTATCACGTCAACACCTTGGCGGTGGATCCGGGAGAGTTCGCGGCGGGCCGCGACAGCGCGGACAATTACGACGGTTTTGGTCCACCGCAGTTGGTGCCGAGCCAACCGGATTACAACGGTTCACCGCGTGATTTGACTTCGCCGGTGTGGTTCAATCGCACTTTTGCCAACGCGCACGAGTTGATGCTTGTACCTATGACTTCCGCAGGACAATTTGGAACTTATTTCAGTACCTCGGATTCAGATCGTTTGCGTACTCCGTTTGAATACTTGCCGAGTTTCCAATCGTTTAATGGATTGGCGACGGATCTAGCGAATGCGGGATCCTCGGATTTATTAGACTACGTGCCGAACAACAACACGCAACAGGAGCTAGATCGCATTCGGCTAGGGGGATACTGGTTACGTCGCAGTGGGGATTGGCCTGGCACCGTGCGAGGCGGAGTTCAACAACCGGTGGTTCAAGCTGACTGGGGAATGCTGCTTGAGTTGGTCGAGACGCCACCAGTGTACGTGGATACGGTCAAGCGGTTGGATGTAGCGCAAGTCGAGGCGGCGGCGAATGCGGATGCATGGGCTGCGAGATTCTTGGCATCTTATGTACCGGCCGATTACACAAACAATGGCGAGGGAGCTTCGTTTAGAGGTTCGACGATCTTGGCACCGATGCATCAGTTGCCATCGTATGTCAGCCCTGGCAAGATCAATCTCAACACGATACCGCTTCAACTCGGTGCAATCAGCCATGTGTTCCAAGGGTTGGAGTATTTGTATGAAGCCGCCAATGAGCGTACTTCGTTGACCAATGCTCTTACGAAAGATTTCTTTGTGACGCGCCGCGGGCATCAAGGGAACGGTTCGACATGGCTCGGTAATTTTGTAGGAATGGATCCGAATTTTCCTACGATGTTTGCGGGAGCATACCGTTCAGGGCTATCGACGAATTTGTATCCGTATGCGCCGCACAATGCGACTACGGTGTTACCGCAAGTTGTTCAGCGAGGGCGATATCCTGGTGAGTCGACTGTGCTACGGTCTTTGGAGCCCGACTCGACGGCATTACAGCAAGAGAATGGGTCTCGACAAGGAGCAATGCTCTTTTCGCCCTATTCGATTGCAGCTTTAGAGCAAAATGGTTTTCCAAGTGACAACTTGGAGTTGGTAGAAGCCAAGCAGAATGCGTTTGTTCGCTATCAGCGAGCAATGCGTTTATCGAATTTGACAACAGACCAATCCAACGTCTTTGCGGTTTGGATTACGGTTGGATTGTTTGAGTACGATCCGGCGACAGGTTTTGGTCGCGAGTATGTGAACTTGTCGGGCGAAGCGGAGCGTGAGAAGTCGTTCTATGTGATCGACCGAACGGTCCCTGTAGGCTTTATTCCTGGCGAAGACCTCAATACGGATCGTGCGGTGTTATTGCGTCGGACCATCAACAGCAAGCGACGTTAAGGGGGCTTTGAGTGTAAACGAAGCGGTATTTAATCGCTTCG
The DNA here is from genome assembly GCA_040373655.1 of Pirellula sp. Lineage (GTDB taxonomy): Bacteria > Planctomycetota > Planctomycetia > Pirellulales > Pirellulaceae > JBKCUI01. The sequence continues at coordinate 15,145 of JBEICB010000014.1, forward strand.
TTACGGATGAAATCAAAGTATCTATAGCTAGACGGTGCACAACTGTACGGCTTCTTCCAAACTTGTCATCGCATCGCGCTTTGGGATAAATTCGTGCGCGATGTACCCATCAAAGCCCGTTGCAGCAATCGCTTCTGCAATCGCGGGATAGTACAATTCCTGTGACTTGTCGATTTCGTTGCGACCTGGATTCCCACCCGTGTGGTAATGACCAAAATACTGATGATTCTTTTGAATCGATCGAATGATGTCCCCCTCCATGATCTGCATGTGGTAAATGTCATACAGCAGTTTGAAGTTACCGCTGCCAACTTCTTTACATAACTCGATCCCCCACGCCGACAAATCACACATGTAGTCTGGATGATCCACCCGGCTATTGAGCAACTCCATGTTGAGAATCACCTTCTTCTTCTCGGCTATTGGAACAATCTTGCGCAGGGCCTCCGCGCAGTTCTTGAGCCCTGTCTTGCGATCAATTCCTCTAGCATTGCCTGAAAAACAGATCACGTTGCGATAGCCCGCCGCCGAAGCGGCTTCGATGGATGTATTTAGAGTCTCCAAAGCTTCATCCCAATACTTTGGCTCACACAACCCATCGGTCAATTTGTGCGAGGTTACCATCGTACATACCAACCCGTGCTTCTTGAGTGTGTCGAAGTCTTTGGGGCCTAACAAGTCGATCCCAACCAAGCCCATCCGCTTGGCATGCACACACAGTTCCTCTAATGACAACTCCTTGTCGTAACACCACTTGCACATCGATTGATTTAGTCGCCCTCGCTTCGCTCGCTCGGGGATACCGTCCCCCTGAGCCCCGGAAGCTATCGACACCATGCCATGCGGAGCTACTCCTTGGCCTACCACTGCCGCGGTTGTCCCGATCGCAATCGCTCGTTGTGCAAAACCGCGTCGAGATACTTTCTGAAGTTCATTCAGACTGTCGGTGGTATTCAAGGCTTCGTTCGTTGGCTCGTTCATGATGGCTTTCGTTAAAGATGTGCAAGAGGATGGATTCGCTCTCGCGCAACCAGCGAGGTTGCGACGGGAAACGAGGGGGTTATTTCGATACATTTACCAACGGCACACGAATCAATTGTTCGTCATTGCGGACGTAGATCGAACCGTTGGCGAAAGCTGGAGCGCACCAGACCACATCCCGTCCAAAGGCCGCGTTCGTCGGCTCGATGATTTTCGTCCGGCTGATATCTTCGTATCCCTTCGGAGACATTTTCGCAATTAGCAACTCACCCGATTCGTTAAACAAGAAAAACCGATCTTCATGCCGAACAATAAAAGCTGTTCCACTCCCTTGTGGCCGGGCACTGATCGGCTTGCTCGTCTCCCACAACCGTTCTCCAGAAGCAATATCAAATGCCATCATCTCGCCACTCTGGTCACACCCATACACAACGTTGTCGATGACCATGGGTTGGACATTCACCGGCGACATTCCTTTCTTGGCTTGATCGCGCCAGACTTCCTTCGCCTCTGGCTTGTTTGGATCTAACTCGATCAACAAGTTGTGGTTTGAATACCCACCGACGAACAAGTATTTTCCGGAGTGAATTGGAGTCATGATGATCGATCCGTTATCCGCGGTGTACTTGATGCTCCAGTACAGTTTGCCGGTCTCCGGATTCACCGAATTGACAGCTTCTGGATTTGGAAGGATCAGTTGCCGAACTCCGCCAGCTTGGATGATCAGAGGTGGGCAGTAACCGGTCTCAGCGGCGGTTCCAAATCGCCATACTTCTTCCCCCGTTTTTTTGTTCAACGCCACGGTTTGTGATCCTTGTCCACCGGCAAGGGTGATCAAGTTCTCTCCATCGATTAGCGGATGGGCTGAATACCCCCAAAGGGCGGAGTTGGTTTTGTACACTTCCTTGAGTTGTTTCGACCAGACAACTTTGCCCGTTGCAGCTTGGAAGCAGATCAAATCTCCTTCGGCACCTAAAGTGTAGAGTCGATCTTCATCGACCAAGGGTGTGCAACGTGGTCCGGCTGGATAGGAAATTCCATACTCAACCGGATACTCGTGCTTCCACAATATTTTGCCCGTGGCGTTGTCGATGCATAATACTCGCTCCGTTCCTTGCATTTTCTTGCGACCAAAATTGTCACTTTTGGCATCGCCGGTTGTTACCAGATCCGTCACGTAGACGCGGTCACCGACCACGGCTGGTCCTGCATACCCACCCGCAATCTTGGTGCTCCACATTGGTTTGAGCCCACCCTCGGGCAATACTTTCAGTGCGCCTTGCACTTCCCACACGTTGTTCCGTTTAGGCCCCATCCACTGCGGCCAATCCTCGGCAAAGAGCGAAGCCGACATACACATATTTGTCATCAAAGCAGCGACCAGGAGTTTTTTGCGCATAGGATTTTCACTCGACGTTTTGAGGTAATTGGGGAGCTTCCACCCACCTGTACAGTGAGCAAGAATGAGTCATTTACAAGATCAGATCAAGTATACCCGAAACGAGGTGGGACCTAGTAGCCATCCTGTGGACTCAACCCGTGCGGTTTGAGTCCGGGAATTGAGACTTGGGAGCGATGGTTTTGAGGTTTTTTCGACAAATTGCTCCATCGGTAGTCCTGGCGATTCCGTAAACTATTAAGGAGAGCAACGGAGCGGGCAACAGGTGATGGATCCACATGTGGCGTGCAAGCTTCCCAAGGACAAGGCGATGCAATTCAACCTTAAAAGTAAAAGCGTTTCCCAAGCAACCCGCATGGCGGGCATGGCCATTTTTACGGCAAGCTTTCTGTTCAGATATCAGGATGTTGCACGAGCCGACATTGTTGAGTTAAAAGACGGTGGAGTGCTCTGTGGCAAGGTACTCAATCCGAGTTCCGGCCAAACCGTGCGGATTCAAACCGACGATGGGTCGATCATCGAAGTGGATCGCAAGCTTACCAAGATTCGAATTTCTATCGAGCGTGACTCGAAGTATCTGGATATCATCGCTAACAAAGGGGATTCGCTTGAAGATCACCGAAAAATCGTAGAGCAATGCTCTGCCCAGCAGATGCTCTCTCTGGCGAACGCCCACCGTGAACGCATTGTTGAACTCGATCCGAATGATAGAGCAACTTGGGAGATCCTGCGGTACTATCCAGACGCTGCGACCGGCAAATGGATACGTCGGGATGTAGTGATGTACAAACGGGGAAAGATCAAAGGGGATAAAGGTCGTTATTTTACTTGGCAAGAAAAAGCCCTGATTGACTTCGACGAGAAAGTGAAATTGCAGAAGCGAGATGCGGAGCGCGAGTTCGACGGAAAGTTGAAGGCATACTTATCGGGCAATGGAAGAGTCAGAGCGGAAGCAGAAGCGTACTTACAAGCCTTGAATAATCCGCTTTTGATAGGGCGGTTAGCCAAGCTTTTCCGCGAAGGGAACGTCAACGAGCGTGGGTTGTATATGCAGTTGCTCAAGCAAATGCCGATTCGTTCAGTAGCCCCTGCGATGGTTAGTATTGCATTAGAAGACCAAGACATGAGTGCAGTAAGTGAGGCACTTGATGCGTTGCAATCGGGTGATGAGATGGTGCGAGAGTTAGCGGTCACAAGCTTCGCTATGAAGCTTGCGAATCCCGCAACGCGTGATCGAGCTGCCTATTGCATGATTCCGTTTAACGACAAGCGATTTATCAGTATGTTGATCAATCATCTGGTTTCCACACAAGTGGTTCGGCCTGCGGGTCCTCCGGGTGGTTTGAATGCGGGTACTGGTAGTGGTGGGGTGGGATTTACCGGCGGTGCGCCACAAGCTCAAAAAAGGCTGGTTCAACACAAAGACGTACTTTCGGCGCTTCAATCCCTGACCGGCGAGAACTTTGGGTTTAATGTCGATGATTGGCGGCGTTGGTTTGCGACCAGTTACGCGGTTCAGAATCTTGACCTCCGCCGCGACGAATATTGATAGTCGATCCGAGACAAAGCCATGCTCAATTCCGGTAGCGATGTGCGCATCAAAGCGATGTCTCGGAGGGAGTCACTGAATAGCCACGTTCCAATAACCCTTCGCGGATCGCTGGCTATCTAACTTACATCCGAACACTTGGCTGAGCCTTTCACTAACCATCGCTTGTTCTGTCGAGCCATCAAATGCAACCTCACCTTGGTCGAGCAACACCGTGCGTTGAATGCATGGGAGGACTTCATGCATGTGATGGGTCACCAGGATTAGCGTCGTGCCTGATTGCGCGATGTGTTGCAGATCTTCCAAAAGCTGAAATTGCGCTCGCAGATCTAAACCCGATGTTGGTTCATCGAGCACGAGAGCTTCTGGCTGATGCACAATTGCACGAGCCAAGAGGGTTCGGCGTCGCTCCCCGGTAGACATGTGCCCAAGCGGTCGGTGGGCCAACCGCGTCATCTTCATCCTCTCCAAAGCGATCGCAGCAGTTTCTCGCATCTGTGGCGTTACACGCTCAGGATCTGGTTCAAGCTCTGAGGAAAAGAAACCAGTAAGGACCGCTAGCTCTGCCGTAAGTTTTCCAGACCGACCAAATAGAAAATGCTGATCGACTTCACTGCTGACAAACCCCAGTCGCGTACGCAAATCCCACACATTCCACTCGGTCTCGCCGAAGATCTTCACCGTCCCTGCAACCCCATCGACAATCGATGGGTAAATCCGTCGCATCAACAACTTCAGAAGAGTCGATTTTCCAGATCCGTTCGGACCGAGCAATGCGGTGTGCTCTCCAGGCGAAATAGCGACTGAAAGGCGGTTAAGAATCGTAGTATTGCCTCGAACAAGACTTACTTCTTGAACTTCTAAGATCGATGGAGTCATTGAGGGATTGGGTTCTGGGGAAACCGTTGTCGGGGGGATGATGCTCATGGGAATCGCTGGGCCAAATGAAAAACTCGCTTGATAAAGCGATTGTGACGGATTTCCGAAATTATCAAAAGGGAGCCCCCCCGGAAACTTGGACTCGAGGAGTACTCCTGTAGTAGCCGACACGAAGTCTAGGGACTATCTTTTACGGATAGCTTACAACACCCGGCAGGATGGCGAGTTTGGCACACGGTTCTTTTCAGTGATAGGTTCTTTGGTGGTACGGCATGAGCAACGATCGTTCTGAGCACGACCCCATGGGCAAGACTCGGGCATTTTCCAAAGAAGAACTGGAAGCATTAAGTCGTGAGTCCAATGACGATTTCGACTTCGCCTTTTCAGGCGACTTGCAATCCAATGTCACCCGAGAACGACGCAATCCGATCCTCGGTGAATATATCATCCTCGACCGACTAGGATCTGGCGGGATGGGGCAGGTCTATCGCGCAAAACACCGCACCATGGATCGAGAAGTCGCGGTGAAAATACTTCCTAAACGACTTTCGTCAGATACGGTTGCTGTCGATAGATTTTACGCCGAAGTCCGCGCGCAAGGTCGGTTGATGCATCCGAATATCGTCACGGCTTTTGATGCAGGTTGCCATCGCACTCGCACCAACACAGTCCATTATTTGGTGATGGAGTTGATCCATGGCGAGTCTCTATCCCAGCGGGTCTCACTCCAAGGCCCCATGTCCGCAGCAGATGCTTTGCAAGTGCTCAAACAAGCCGCAACTGCTCTCGAATATGCACATGGTTTGGGAATTGTTCATCGAGACATCAAACCGGGAAACATGATGCTCACGCAGCAAGGCGTGTTGAAAATCCTCGACTTTGGGTTGGCGGTACTTCGCGATGTAGGAGGAGCTTCTGATAGCACCAAAAATCAACTGGTCGGTACTGTTGAATACATGTCTCCTGAGCAAATCAATACGCCAGAACTCGTCGACCATCGCACGGACTTGTATTCGCTCGGTGCTACTTTTTTCTATTTGCTCACCGGAAGACCTATGTTTACGGGCGAAGCGGTTCAGACGGCGCTAGCGCAACTGAATAGAACTCCCCCCGCGCTATACGAAGTTCGTAGCGACCTTGATCTTCGTTTCGACAACGTTTTCCAGTCTTTGGTGGCAAAAGATGTGGTCGCTCGATGCCCATCGGCAAAAGATCTCTTAGAAAAACTCTATGAACTACGCTTGATTGAACGCCCCAGCAACACCGTGGCATCGCGAGAAGGTGTAGTAAAAACTGCAGGTCTATTGTCACGTGATCGCCCAACCAGTATGGGACGTGGTACCTCGTCTTCGCTGAAGTCATTCGCGCCGATCGGAATCGACTTGGGAATGATCCACTCGCGATGTAGCTATGTGAATAACGAGTATAAAGTTGAGCAAGTACTGCTCGATGGTGACCTACACGAGCTCCGCAATATGCTTTACAGCGACGATGAAAATGTCGCGATCGGGTCGGCTGCCGCATTAAAACGTGTGCAACATCCCGAACAGATTTTTTACGGTATTCAACGCTGGTATGGCCTGCCATTGCTCGAAAGAACCTTTGGTGGTCGACGTGTAGCCCCAGAAGTTCTTGTCGGTGCAATCCTCAGACAGATCATCGATAGTACTCGCCGCCGATACCCTAGCGCCTCACACGCAGTTGTTACAGTCCCAGGTTGCTACGACCAATTGCATCGCTTGAGCACTAAAACCGCTTGTGCAATCGCCGGTCTGGAAGTCCTGCAGTTGCTCGATAAACCCCTCGCCGCAGCTCTCGCGCACGTGGAGATCGAATCGAGACTTGCCCAAGCCCGAGGTGAAGAGAACTATCAGAAGAAAATGTTAGTGGTCATGCTTAGCGGAAGCGCTTGCGAGGCTGCGGTCATTCAAGCGAATCCGACTCGGGTGAAAACGCTTTCGTTGGTAGGCGATTGGCGACGTGGAACAGTCCGATGGCATGATGTGGCGACCAAAAGGCTCGCTGGCATCATCGAGAAAAACTACGGAATAAGTGCAAGGGAAAACATTGCCCTTGCATCCCAACTACAGCGGACGATGGAACGCACCTTTGAACGCTTGCGCCATGCACAAAAAGTTCCTTTTGTTGTTGAGCTAAATCAGCGAAAATATGAAGCTGCGATCGAACGCGATCGGGTGGGCGAATGGGTCGATGACCTAGAAGGAGATTGCGAACTCTTCACGAAAGAAGCCCTTGCGCGAGCAAATGTAGATCCTTCCGAATTGGATACGCTTATCCTTATTGGAGACATACGCTGGCTACCGAAACTTCAACAGAATGTTGCAAAGTACGTTCGTCCGGACGCGAAAGTTGTTTCTTATGGCTCTGCTGATCTAGCCCGAGGAGCAGCCTTGCAGTCTCGGCATCTCATGCCCCCCCTCGATCCGAAAAATCCTATCGCAGTTGGAGCCTCAAGCTACGATTTGGGTATGGTAGTTCAAGAACAAGATGGAACCGTTCATCCACCCAAAGTCCTGATCCCTAAAGATACACCCCTCGGTCATCAACTAAGTCGAACACTTCGATTCACCAAAGAAGGTAAGCAACAACCTACATTGCAGTTGATCGAAGGAACCCGCTTCGGAAATCTAACTTGGAACCGCCTTAGTCGTCTGCCCTTGCAGACCTGTTTTGATGGGCGGTCGCAAGCCGACCCACTCCAATTGACAATTGAAACCGATTCGAGTGGACTCGTGACAACGTCATTAACTTGGCTCGCCGGAAATAAACAACTTGTTGCTGCCCCTTTAGAAGTACCGATAATGGACTCGATTTCCATGCGGCAATGGAGAGACTGGCTCGATTCGCTGATGCTCGTTAGTTCCTCCGATCGCTAATCCATAGCGCAGGAACTTCGCGGTAACGCATGAACTTCTATGGGATCGCAAGTCGTTTTTCGATATCATAGGGCGTTATTATCTAAACTTCCTGTACACGAACTCTTCAACGCTACCAAGGACGCTACGCATGGCAGACATGATCGATATCCGTTATGGCAAACAAGAACTGCACGTGCGCTTGCCCAAAGGATGCGAACCTGTAATCGTTCGAAAACCGCCTATGCCGTTGCTGGAGAATCCCTCGCAAGCTATCACGGAGGCCTTGCGGCGAGGCGTCGGTAGTCCGGATCTTCAGCACGTCGCCAAAAATGCACAACGGGTCTGCATCGTGATCTGCGATATCACTCGGCCTGTTCCCAACGGACCTATCTTGCGATCGTTGATTGCGGAACTCAACGAAGCTGGAGTGCGCAACGATCAAATCACTATCCTCATCGCCACGGGGCTCCATCGACCTAATCTCGGAAACGAAATGCTCGAAGTCATCGGAGACCAATGGGTCTTCGATCACATTCGTATCGAAAACCACTATGCTCGCGATACGGCTTGGATGGTCGATCTGGGACACACCCCCACTGACAAAATCCCTGTCATTCTCAATCGACATATCGTTGATGCCGATTTGCGTATTGTCATTGGTTTGGTCGAACCTCACTTCATGGCTGGGTACTCAGGCGGACGCAAGGTCGTAGCACCCGGTGTGGCCGGCGAAGAAACCATACGTACCTTCCATAACCACCAATTCATGGCGGACCCATTGGCTTGTAATACCAACCTCGTCGGAAACCCGCTCCACCGAGGTCAACTTGAAATCCTCAAGATCCTCGGACCGACATACGCGATCAATACAATTATTGACGAAGGGCGACAAATGAGTTTCGTCAATTTCGGCGAATGTGTGGCCAGCCATTTGGCTTGCGTCGATTTCGTGCGAGAGTACGCCGAAGTCCCATTCGATCGCAAATTCGCAACCTTGGTGACCAGTGCCGCGGGTTACCCCCTCGATAAAACGTATTACCAAACAGTCAAAGGAATGGTCGCGCCGCTGCAAATCCTTGCGGACGGTGGACACATGATTATCGCAAGCCGTTGCGAAGAAGGAATCGGTTCCCACGAATATCGGGAATCCCAAGCGCGACTGAAATCGATGGGAGCTAACGGATTTTTGGATCGTATCCGACAAATGCCTCTCGCAGACATCGATGGCTGGCAGACTCATATGCTCCTGCGCCCTTTAGGGATCGGACGAGTTTCGCTTTATAGCGAAGGCATCCAAGGTGCGGATCGCGAGTTGACTTGCGTGGAAATGATCGATTCGCTAGAGCAAGCGATTGAGCAAAGCGTTGCGAATTCGGCAGATCGCACAATCGCGGTGATTCCCGAAGGACCTTATGTCATCCCGGTTTATCGCCCATAGGCCAATGCAGACAAATCGACTCCCGCCTCGCGCGAAACTCGCACAAGGCTTTGCGGTCTCCTTTTCGTCTTTGCTTCTTGGCGTGAGCCTTTTTGAAATGATGCGGGGCGGAGGTGATTAGACGGTTGGGCCTCTTGCAGTGATGGCTATTCCGGAAGCGGCTTGCCCTTGGTTTCTGGCAAGAAGAACAAAGCGATCAAGCCAACGAGGAAGAACAAGCTCATGTAGGTGCATGCATCTCGGAAGGCTTGGACTTTCACATCGAGGCTCGCATCTGCGGGTGCGAGAACCTTGGCGAGTTCCCCAAGGGTAATCGGGCCGGTGGCAGCGACGTAACGGCCGACGTTGTAGCAGAAGCTCGTTCCGGTGCTCCGAAGTCGCAAAGGGAAGAGTTCGGGTAAGTAGACCGCAAAGCCTGCGAAGAGGGCGAGTTGGCAGAAGCCCATGAGACCGCTAAGCCAGATGGTCGAGCCACCGTTGAAGGCTCGGAAGAATGCGATGGTCGCGAACATCGCTGCGACAAATCCAATTGCAAACGCTTTCTTGCGCCCGATGACTTGGCAAAGGTAGGTAAACGCGAGCATGCCCAGGAATGCGCCTGAGTTTTGAATGATCGAGCTTTGGCCTCGCACAGTGGCTTGTTGGGCCAAAATCGCATCGTTACTGGTATTTGGGTCTTGGGCGAGCATTTGGAGTTTAGTTACGCCATTGATCAACTCGGAGGCAAAGAAACCGATACCCCATACACCGATTACGCCAGCGACACAGAGGAGCAAGCCACCGATTGCGTTTTTTCGCCATTGGGGATCACCAAGCAATGTGCTGTAAGAACCGAACTTCACGCCGGTTTCTCGCCCTTCTTGACGTGCCTTCACCCATTTCTCGGGTTCTTTTAGCCGCAATTGGATGAAGACGCAAAGGAATGCCGGCAGGGCGCCGAAGAGGAACATGATTTTCCAACCGTTGCTTGGGTTAATCACCCCTGAGGCACCGAGTTTTCCAACGAGGATACTCATCAGCGCTGCAGAGATGTTTCCGAGGGCCGAGAGGGCTTGGAGCAACCCAAGAGCAGGTGTTCTGGATCGTTCGGGCAAACTGTCAGCGACAAGTGCAACGGCGAGACCAAAGACGCCGCCGACCCCCATCCCGGTGATGAATCGGTAGATGAAGAAGTCGACCCAGCCGGTTGAAAATGCGCTTAATCCCGTGCAAAGAGAGTACATCAGCACGGTAATTGCGAGCATGCGAGCTCGGCCGATCTGATCGCCGATTTTACCGAAGAAGAGTCCTCCGGTTGCCCAACCGACCATGAAGACTCCGGTTGCCCAACCGCCGTATTTATTGACGATTGCACTATCTGTACCCTCGGGCAAAAGTGCCTTCAACGCGTCGCCTCGCACGAGTACGAAGACTTGTTGGTCAAGGCAGTCGAAGACCCATGCCATGGAGGCCATTGCAAAAACGAACCAGTGGTAGGAAGTCATCCCTTTGTACCAAGGTTCATTGTCTTGAGATTGGATTTCGTTGGTTTGCATGAGAGGTTAGCAAGCGATAGCGGTGGGGAGGGGGGCGACGGCGACAAGTTCTGGAATGTAGATTCTGGAAGTCGCGGTCAAAGGGCAAAGGGATCGAGTATAACGAAAAACCCACAGCATTTCCGGCCCGATGGAGTTCTTAGAGCGAAAAATCAGGTCAAGTTCTTCAGCCATGAATCTGGAGCGACTTTGACCTACCGGAGGGTTGGGTCTATGATCATTCCAGTTCTCCTGGGGATCGGTTTAGCATTGCAGTTAGGAATTGGTTGAGCGATGTGTCAAAGGGTTCAGTTCGGTCTATGAGCGTGAGAGCCTCGAAAGCCCATTTCGTATCTGACTTGCATTTGTTGGCCAATCGTAGTTCCGGGCCTGTCGTGCAGCGTGCCATTGACGCGGCGATCGCTCAATCGCATACGTTTATCCTCGGTGGAGATATCTTCGACTTTCGTTGGAGTGCTTACCGATCTCATGCGGCTTCGATCGAACAGAGCATGCGTTATTTAGAGGGTCTGCTGTCTGTGAATCCTGAATGTGAGTTTCACTACATCTTGGGGAATCACGACGCGTTACCAGGTTTTACGAAGCGATTGGAGCAACTCGCGGAGAGCAACCCGAGATTGCATTGGCACCCACATCTATTGCGATTGGGGTCGAGTGTCTTTCTGCACGGGGACATCATTGATTCAAAGATTCCGCTGGAAGCTGATTTTCACGAGTTGCTCGATGCCCGTCGACTTCGAGGCGAGGAGCGATCGTTGCCTCACCCGTTGCAACACTCTTTGTATGATGTTGCGGTTCAAGCTAGGATTCATCGATTGGTCGCAAATATTGCGAATTCTCATCGCAAGGTGTTGACGCAGGTTGGAGATTATTTGAGTTGGGCGAAACAAGATCGTTCGGCAGGGGTGAAGCAGGTGTATTTCGGGCATACACACCGACCTGTGGACCGCTTGGTTTATTCGGGCTTGGAATTCCACAATCCGGGTGCCGCGATCAAGGGCTTACCGTTTCGGATCGTACCGGTTGACCTGCCGAAGGGGCTTTCGCCTGAGGTCTTGCCTGTATCAACGTCGGCATCAGAGGATTCGACCGAGTTGAATTAGGGTTTCTTGCGAATAGGTCGACCGGATTTGGGATCTACATCGATTTCCAAGGTTTCGTGCTGATCGACGTAAAATACAAATCCATTGAACATCTCGTGGATGGTTTGCGGTCCGTATTCGACGTTGGTAGTTGGATCGGGATTGTACGGATTGAACTTGGAGTTATCGAAGTGTGCGACGGCTTGGATCACCGTTCCTTTCGGCAAATGTTTCGTGCCTGGCGTGAGTTCGTAGCCGAGTTGCCATTCGAAGTTGTAGTTGGGGATCTGAAGTAGGATCTCGGGGTTGTCATTGGAACCTATAAGAGTTGGGTCGGTTGAAGCGGGGTTTTTTGAAGCATAGAAGGTCATGTCGCGACCTCGCACGTGCATGTGGGTGAAGAGGCCTAGAAGATCGGCATCGTGTTCGAGCGTGTGTTTTGCTTCGATGCGGAATGCTGGGTTGTTTGGCGGGATTTTCCATCCGCGAGGGTCAAGCACAAAGTGTTTCAACTGTTTTCGAACTTGATTTCGTGGAAATCGCAATCCGACTTGAATCCGGCATTTTTCTTCTTGGCCGGTAGTGGTGTAGTGGATCTGCAGTCCTAGCGCAGATCCGGCGGGGAGTTTGTATGCAACTCCATTTTCAAATCGACTCAAATCCATTGGCTGTCCGCCGGGAACATAGCCGGTGATAAACGTTTCTTCGCTAGCCCCTTTGCTTGTGGCATACGCCATGTTGCAGTGGTGAACAACTGCTGGGTTGAGGGGGCGAATCTCAAAAGCTTCCACCCAAGTTTCACTGAGGAACAGGTGGGGAAGTACGACATACTTGTAGGGTACAAATCCAGTTGGGGGGATGGTGTGTTGTTCAACCGTGGTGAGGATTAAGTCCGGGGTGCCGATTCTCCACGGGGTTTCTTCGAAGGTCGGCAGAGGTGGTGCTAGATCTTGGTTCCCCTCCAGGCGATCCGATGCGCACCACTGCAGCAAAACTTGTTTTTCTTCCGCGGAGAGCGAACGGTCGTTCTGAAACTTCCCGTGTGACTTCGCAGCGTACCAGGGAGGCATCGTTTCGTCGCGCACGACTTCTGCAATCATCTCAGCATGTGCATTGGCATCCGTAAAGCTAATCAGTGAAAAAGGTGCGGCAGTTCCCGGGCGGTGGCAGGGCGTACAAGCTTGATACAAGATTGGTGCGACGTGTTGGTAAAAAGTCCAAGAATTGGATTTTTGTTTTTGAGAGGTTGAAGTATCAGTGATCACACAACCATCTACAGGTGTCTCCGGTACAGTGACTTGTTTTTTATCAAGTACCTCGTTTAGCGCGATCACCAAGTCGTCGCGACTGGGGGTTGGTTTGGTCCCCCCTAGCCGGATTTGATCATCGAAGCGACCGCGATAGCAGAGTTCGAAGTCCGAGTCAAGAATTACGAATTCGGGAGTGTGAGTTACACCTAAAGCTTGTGCTGCTTTCGCGTCGTAGTCTTTGACGAATGCCCAAGGTGCGTCGAAGGAGATCGCTTGGCTCGCCATAGATTTCAAGGTGTCGTTTGGGCCAACATTTACGCATAGAAATGCTACCGACTTATCGCGATAACGAAGGTAGACTTCTTTAAGCTTTGGGATCGTCTTTTTGACGATGGGGCAGTCGGTAGTAGTGAACATCAGTACATACGCGGAATTTGGTCCAAGGTCGTTTAGAGTTCTCGTGACTCCGCGAATGTCTTTGAATTCGAACGTAGGCGATTTCTCCCCTAGAGGTACGACTATGTTTTGCGTTGCAGGAGGAGCTTCTAAACCGTAGCAATTGTTTGAGGCATGGCATTGCCAAAACAAAATTGCAACGAGTGCGAGCCAAGCTGGGTAAGCGATTAGGTGTTTTGGCGAACGAGGCTTGTTCGGCGAGAAAGAACTGGTGTCTCTGCTCTCGATGAATGGATAGACTTTGATAATACACATTGCAATAAAGCGCATCGTTTGCAGGGAGGGGTGGGGTTGTGAAAACTCTCAAAGCTCTTTCCACCATGATACCTGACGAAGCGATATATAGTCCGCGAGTGGGAAGCGGAAGGTGGCGGTTTTCCGTAGTTCTATTGGGTGAATTGCATTACAATTTTGAGGTGTTCGGTTTGGAGTCTGTTGGGGGACGAGGTTGGGATGTTTACGCAAACGGTCGAGTATGCGCTAAGAGCGGTGGTTTATTTGGCGGCGAACGGTTCAGTGGATCGGCATAACAGCGAATCGATCTCCGAAGGGACCAAAGTACCGAAAGCATATCTTTCTAAAGTGCTCAAGCAGTTGGTGACTCATGGGATCATAGATTCAAATCGGGGCGCGGGTGGTGGTTTTCGATTGGCCAGATCATCGGAGGATCTGACCGTTCTCGATGTGGTCAATGCAGTCGAGCCGATTCAGAGAATCAAGACCTGTCCATTGGGGCTGCGTGCACATGCCAAGCAACTTTGTCCGTTACATTGCCGGATGGATAGCGCGCTTGAGTCGATTGAATTGGAGTTCGGTCGCACGACGATTGCAGATGTGCTGGCCGATTCGAGTCCCAGCAAGCCTTTGTGTGACTTTCCAATAAGGAAAACGCGTAAGGGTGAAGCAGGGTAGGGGGATTATTTAGGTTGGTTGATACCACGAAGGTGCGCATCGACACATTCGGGTAAGAAGTCGAGATGGTATCCACCTTCGAGAAGGGACACGAGTCTCCCTTCGCAATATTCGGCGGCAAGTTTAGCGATCCACTGGCCGGCTTGCTCATAATGTTCGGCTTCTAAACTCAGCCCGCCAACAGGGTCTTGGGCGTGTGCATCGAAACCAGCGCTGAGCAGAATCAGTTGAGGTTTGAGTTGACGCGCAAGCTTTTCTGTACCTTCGTAGAGTTGCTGAAGGAATGATGCTGCACCGGTATCAGCGGGGATGGGGATGTTGACTTTGGTTCCGATGGCATCTCGAGCACCGGTTTCATCTTTTTTGCCTGTGCCGGGATAGAAAGGGTAGCGGTGGATCGATACGAAACCCACCGAGGGGTCTTCCCAGAACGAAGCTTGGGTTCCATTTCCATGGTGGATATCCCAGTCGACGATCAGGACGCGATCGAGGCCGAGGTTTCGCGCGTGGTGGGCGGCGATAGAGATGTTATTCAGTAAGCAGAAACCCATGGGTGCATCAGGCAGGGCATGGTGGCCGGGTGGTCGAATCGCGCAGAATGCTTTCTTGTCGTTTCCTTGGATGACTCGACTAACCGCATCGATCGCTGCGCCTGCTGCGAGGGTCGTCGCATCCCAGGATCCGTTAGAGACCACTGTGTCTGCTTCGATCCGCCCTGCGTTCTCGTCGCTCCAACGTTTGAGTTGTTCGATATACGCTTCGCTATGATTCGACTTGCATTGTTCTGCGGTGGCTGCGAACCAATTCGGAGTGGTTGAGCTTTCGATCCAACCACTGGACTTGAGCATGCTGTTGATCCTTGAGATGCGTGCGATGCACTCAGGATGTTGGCCAGTATTGTGTTTTTCGAAGATCTCACTGTGGTAAAGTAGCATCGATCTCTAGCGGGTGAGTATTGAGTTGCGGGCAATCGATAGCCGAGAAACTGGCGTCAGAATGTAGTACAATAGGAGGCATTGTACTGCCCTATCTCCCACCTTGCAGGAATCCCACCCATGAAATCGAACACTTTGACTTCTGACTGTTCTCCAACACGTTCCGCAGATCTGTTGCAAGCGAATGTTGTGAAGGCTGGTCGACTCACGCGATCTGTTCGCGCAGTAGGAACGGTGGCGTTTCGCAGAAACGTATTTGCGGGATTGATTAGCTGCGGACTTGCGATGGGACTGGGAGCAGACGCATCGCGAGGGGCCGAACCGTTTGCAGAGCCTGAAAGTGTGCCTGGAGTCGATTCCAAGTACAAGATCAAGGATCTCGATGGGCACTTCCCCTTTGATGTTCCCGAAAGCAAGGACGCTTGGGAAAAGCGCGCCTCCGTATTGCGGCAGCAGCTACTGGTTTCCTTGGGGATGTATCCCATGCCGACCATGGCGCCTCCAAAACCTGTCGTGCATTCCCGACGGGAGATGGATGGCTATGCGATTGAGAAGGTTTATTTTGAAAGTTTGCCAGGCTTGTTTGTGACGGGAAGTCTCTATACACCGACGACGCCTCTGGCAGAGGGGGCCAAGCGACCTGCGGTACTCTGCCCGCATGGGCACTGGGCTAACGGTCGTTTTTATTACACTTCGGATGCTGAGATGAAGCGAGAGCTCGCGACCGGTGCAGAGCGTTTTGAGTCGGCAGCACGAAGTCCATTACAAGCCCGTTGTGTACAAATGGCACGTATGGGGATTGTCGTGTTTCATTACGACATGTTGGGGAATGCAGACAGCAAGCAGATTTCTGCCGAGAGGGTGCATGGCTTTGGTAATCATGGTCCGAATCCTGATGTGGCAGCGGGCAAATGGTTGCTTTACAGCCCTGTAGCGGAAGGGATGTTGCAAAACATCATGGGGATGCAGACTTTGAATTCGATTCAATCTCTTGAATTTTTGTTGCAGCGTTCGGACGTAGATCCCAAACGCATCTCGATCACCGGTGCAAGCGGAGGTGGAACTCAGACTTTTATTGCATCCGCGATCGAACCTCGTTTTGCAGGAGCTTATCCAGTTGTCATGGTCAGTACTTCCATGCAGGGTGGGTGTACTTGTGAGAACGCTGTCGGGCTAAGAGTCGGTACGGGAAACGTAGAGATCGCAGCTTTGACTGCTCCGCGGCCGTTAGGTGTTAATGCAGCGAACGACTGGACCAAAGATATGGCCAAAGATGGGTTTCCTGAACTGAAGAAGTTGTACGGACTTTACGGAGTTCCTGATGCAGTAACATTCCACAACGCTGTGCACTTTCCACACAACTACAACCACGTAACACGAGTGCCGATGTACGGTTTCATGAACCGTTTGTTCGGGTTAGGGATGGAGGAACCGATTCTTGAGAAAGACTTTCAAGCACTCAAGGATGTGGACATGACAGTGTGGGATGAGGGACATCCTAAACCACCTGCAGGGATCGAATTCGAAGCTGATCTGTTAGACCGTTGGGCGAAGGATGTAAAAGCCAAGGTAGATGCTTCCGAAGAAGTACGCCGAGTGGGCTGGCAAACCGTATTGGAACCTGCGAACGCAGTTGCGAAGACGTTACAGGTCACTGAACCGGGCACGGAAAATGGAGTTACAAGCATTCGCGTATTGAATGCAGATGGCCGCAACGTCGGTGTCCTACGTATCAATGCTAATTCCGGAACTCAGGTTACGTCGTTGCAACTTTCTGGAGATGTATCCACATCCAGTGGAGTTGAAGCTGGGCTGGGGGTTTTGGCAATCGACGATGCTTGGGGAATCAACGTCGGTGCATCCGAGCAATCGTTGGTCAAGAATCCTCGACCCGCAGCTTGTTATACGTATGGGTACAATCCATTGCTATTCCATCGCCGCTTGGCAGTGGTATTGGCACTGCTTGATTCTGGCGCACTGAAGAGCGGTAGCCAAGCGATCCCGAAGGGTTCCGGGGTCTACGAAGCGATTGCGGATGCAGCAGCCATTCTTCGTCCGGGGAAAATTGGGGTATCCAAGCAAGCGGTGTCATTTGACTTCTCAAAGGTCGCTTCGATCAAGGACGCCGATTTCTTGCCGGGATCGCTGCGATTCGGAAACGCTACGGGCTTGCGAGCCACTGCAAGAGCGTTGACGAAATAAGTCCGCATAGGATAATTCGGCAATGAAACGTTACAAAGCTTTTTTGAAAGAGACTTGGTGGCTCTGGACCATCTTTACGGTGGTCCTGCTCGGGCTGATCCTGTTCGTGCACCCGATTTTTATCGCCGTGGTACCGATGATCGTGGTGATCTTCTTTTACTTCGCGCTCGTTCGCTACGACGATGATGGGAATTTCATCGGTGCTTAAGCGGCTTTGGGGACTGCCGTCGGCATCGCGTTCGATGGGACTTCCACTCGCTGGAAGACCCCACCAGGTGTAGTTGAAGCGAAGATCGCGGATTGAGCGTGGCACAAGCGAGGTAGCCATTGCCGAATGGCTTGGCCGTTCTCATCGGACTCACCCCAATATCCATCGATCAAGATCAGATCGCTAGGAAGAACACTGTGGGCGACACGGGTAACCGCACCCGCTGGTTCACCTGGAATCAACTGGGCTTTTAATCCGAGCTCCGTCAGAAGTCGGTGAGCACCCTTGAGGGATAAATGCCCCGAATTTTGCGATTCGAACGGATCAATGGCGGTGTAGCGAATTGGCTTTCCGTCCGCAGGACGTATGCATAGAGGAACGACATGCGAGATGCGTTCGCCACTCCCGAGACCTATTTCCAGAATAGAAGTGACGGGATGCTCAAGCACATGCAAGAGAATGGGGCGTTCGGCTACAGGTTTGGAAAGATGTTGCCAGTAGAGACGTTGCAACCAACTCAAGCGAGCCATGAGAATGCACCTTTTTCGCGTTCGAAAAAAAATACAAAGCAGAAGGGACCTTCCGCGAATCCTCCATCGGCCAGTTTGTCGTGGAGTTATCAAAAAAATTCCGCTTACCGATAGAGTTTGCCACCAGCTAGAGGTTTCCATGCTGACAAATTAGTGAAATTCTTCCGGATATTCGCAATAAGCCAAATATGCGGGTTAAGTCTGGACGATACACCTTCGGCTTGGCGCGTCTATGGGGCTTCGTTGGTCTCCAAATCGTGCAAGTAGGATCGCAACGACCCATTGAAACTATGATTGCGCAAGACTTCGGAGCGTTAGCGAGGGGGATGAACGACCAGCGGGAGTTGCGTGTTCGCAGTCGGCTGGGGAAGTACCGCATTGAACGCAAGTTAGGTCAGGGTGGATTCGCAGCGGTCTATCAAGCGATGGACACCATTGAAGGCGTACACGTGGCGTTGAAAATGCCTCACGCTTTTAATGTGACCGCTAGCATGTTGGATGCATTTCAACGAGAAGCTAGATTGATCTCTCGATTGGAGCATCCGAATATTCTCGGCCTCAAAGATGCTAGTTTCATCGAAGGCCGGTTCGTGATAGTAAGCAGGCTTGGGATGCAAACGCTTGCCGATCGACTCAAGAAACGAGTTTCGATGGCGACCGCACTTTCGTATGTCGAGCAGTTAATCGAAGCCGTAGCGTACGCGCACCGCAACCGGATCGTCCATTGTGACATCAAGCCAGAGAATTTGATTTTGCTTGCCGATGGAAGGCTAGCGTTGACGGACTTTGGAATTGCGAAAGTGGCGCAGCGGACGATCATTCGCACCATGGTAGCGAGCGGATCGGGGACCGTCGGTTACATGGCACCGGAGCAAGCGATGGGTAGGCCGAGTGCACGATCGGACGTTTTTGCGATCGGGCTACTTGGCTATCGAATCATCGCGGGTGTTTTACCTGAATGGCCCTATGCTTGGCCTCCCAAAGGACTCTCCACGCTGCGCAGAAAAGTCCATCCTGACTTGATCGATATTTTGCGCAAGGCGATGGAGTTAAGACCATCGAATCGTTATCAAGACGCAAACGCGATGCTTAGGGCTTTTCTACCCGCAAAAAGAAAAACCATCCGAAAATCGCTTAAGGCTTAGGCGATTCTCGGATGGTGTATGCCTCTGAGCTATATCTAGCTGGGGTTAGCTGGCCTTATCTGGTGTCGCTCCCGTACCGACGAAATCGCTTGTATTGTCGGAGAAGAACCAGTCTTGTCCGGCTTGTCCAAGAAGATTGTCGAGGGCTCCGGTTTCTGCGAACACTGTATCGGTAATGGTGTCTGCTGTACGATTCAGATAGTTGGCCCCGTTGAGACGAGTTGTTCCCGGTCCGAGGATATTTACTGTTCGAGCTGCAAAGGTTCGGGTTGAGGTCCATTCTGCTAGTATGGATACCCACGCTGCATCTTGGTCATCATGCGAAGTCCAACCGGCGATCATGATGTCGTCACCCGCTCCACCTGTTGCCAGATCGGTACCTAAACCACCGACAAGAATATCGCGGTTAGTACCGCCCGTTAGCGTGTCGTTTCCACCCATCCCAAGCAGGATCGTAGAGACGGAGGCCGCACCGACGAGCGTATCATCTCCTTGCCCACCTCGGATCAATGCAAAGTTGGTTGTTGCTCCTGCGATAGCAGAAGCATTCCCTGCCGTGGTTACGTTCATGCGTACAGTCACCGGAGTTACCCAGTCCCTGTAGCTCAACGAATTCCTTGCGGTACCGGTTCCTCCGTTAAGGTTTCCTGAAAGAGTACCCGTTGGCTGGACAGTGACCGTATCGACGGCGGTTCCGCCAGTAATATTCTCGATTCCGGAGAATGTGACAGTGCGTCCTGCGGCGGCTACGGTTCCCGCATTCGGTGCTTGGATCTGCCAATCCGTATTCACATTTGGACCGGTAATGGTATCGACCAAAGTACCACCAACGAGCGTTTGGATATTGCTGAAGGTGATTCCACCAGCAACGATTTGACCTGCGGTGTTGATTGCCCAAGCTGTTGCAGCATTAGCACCGAGAACGCGGTTGCTGACCGCAGCATTGCCTACGATTTGTTCGTTACCAAGGGTCTTACCGATGACACCCGTGACTGCAATGTTAGCGCCGAGTGTGACATCGTAAGGGACAACGATCGCAGATAGATCGACGACATCGACACCGGTGCCTCCGTTAAGTGTACCGGGGATTCTACCCGCTTCTTGGAAGACGAATTGGTCAATACCAGTGCCTCCGGTCAAGTTCTCCATTTCGGTGAAGTTGATGGTTTGGCTTGCTACCGTTACCGAACCAGCTTCAGCACCTGTGATGTTCCAGTTAATCGCTAGGTTTGGACCGACGAGTGTGTCAGCGCCAGTGCCGGCGACAATCGTACCGAATCCACTGTAAGCAACGCTTGAAACAGATACGGCACCTGTGGAAGTGATCGTCCAAGTCGTAGTGGCAGCAGCACCGACAAGTGTATTTCCAGGAAGGTTGCTACCGATGACCGTTTCAACTGTGGTGAAGCCACCGAGTAGACCGGTGATTGCGTGGGTGGCTGTGTTCGGTATTGAGATTGCCGTTGGAATCAATGACAAGTCCAAGACATCGGTGCCGGTTCCACCTGTGATGCTACCAGTCAAGCGACTGGTAGCCGAGAAGGTAAACGTATCGACAGCCGTTCCACCTTTTAGGTTCTCAACGGTCTGGAACATTGAACCATTGATGGTTCCTGTGTCGAGGCCGGCAAGTTGCCAAGAGGTTGCGTTGTTGGAGCTGACGAGATTATCTAAACCTCCGTTCCCCTTGAGCGTGCCGGTCCAGCCCGAGGTTGCCGAAGTCAGTGTAAACGTATCCACACCGGTACCTCCGTTGATGTTTTCTACATCGACGAATTGCCAAGTGCCAATGTTCGCTTGGTTCAATCCGGGGATTGTCCAAGCGTTGGTTGCATTTGGCCCGGTAACTTGGTCTGCGGTCGAAGCCGAGCCGACGACACGTTCCACCGTTGCAAGCGATGCGACCTTCGGGAATACATTGGTCACAAGGGAGAAAGCCAACGGTCCTGCAAGCGACGAATAGTCGATGGTATCCACACCGAGTCCACCTTGGATGGACCCAGTCATGTCTGCGGTTGCACCGACGATAACGAAACTATCGTTGAGAGTGCCACCGACAAGGTTTTCGAACTGCGAGAGATTCACTGCACCAGAGTTGATATTGGCAGTGTTTCTTGCTGTGATGCTCCACACGTTGTCGGTATTTGGACCGCTGAAGGTATCGGCAGCGGTGGCACTTGAACCGATGAAATCTTCGATCGACAAAATTCCGCCAGTATGGGTCGCTGTCCCTGTAGCCAGATTTACTTGGACTGCAGTTGTTTTTGCTGAGTAACTAACTCGGTCGGTACCGGTTCCACCGGCAAGACTACCGGTCAAGGAGCCGGCGGCAAGAAATTCGAAGACATCATCTCCCGTTCCACCTGCCAAAGATTCGACAGCAGTAAAGTTCGTACCGTTGAGTTGCCCCGCATTTGCTCCCTGGATGCTCCAGAGGTTTGCTCCATCGGACTTTGCAAGTCGATCGGTACCTAAACCGCCATCAAAGACGATGTTGCCGGCGAGAATTCCCAGCGAATCGTCACCAGCGAGTCCTTCCACCAAAGTGCTTTCAACACCGATTGCGTTGAGTGGCAGGAGGTTTGGCCAAGCCGTCCCGGATGAGAATTGCACGGTTCCTGCGTTCGCCGTGAATGTATCGTTCCCGGCGGTACCTTGTATGCGGAATTGGTCGTTGCCAAGTCCCCCCAAGAATTCCACGCCGTTGGTTCCTAACGCAAAGGTCCCGATGGAAGCAGCGTTGAGAACGAGGCTAACGTTCGGTGAAGTCGCCGCTGGGGTTAGAGTAAGCACGTCTGCCGTAACACTACCGCCAACGAGCAACTTGGTGCCTTGCGTTTCTGCTTGCAAGATACCGAAGTCACGCGAGACCCATGGGCTATAGGCACCATCTGGGTCCATAACTCGGAAGCGACCGGGTTTTGTGCCAGTGGTTGTGTAAGCATGAGCAACATCGATGGATGCTGGAGATTGATAGGTTTCCAGCGCAGTCCCATCGCCCCAGTCTACTTCGAAAGTGAAGTTGCGACCTTGGTTATCCGTTGCATCAGATGGCGTCAAACGAATGTTTCGAGATTGTAGAGTAACGCCTTGGTAACCATCGAGCGGTCCAGAAACTTCTAGCGTCGGGACAGCGTTCCCTACGGTGACTTCAAAAGAAAACGAGACGTTAGCTCCATCATCATCGGTTGCCGTGACTTGAACGATTGACGTTCCTCGCAGTGTTGGTGCGAATTGTAGTACCAAGGCGCCAGCATCGATCGAAGCAGTAACAAGATCGGGGTTGCTGGATGTGGTCGTATAAGTCAGCGCGGGGTCTTCGACGTCTTGGAATCGACCGGCGAGGCTGATCGAGTCCGGGCTTGGGGAATCACCATAGTTCCGATTTCCTATAGGTGTTACGACTTCAGGGACGTCGTTGACTGGGTTGACTGTGATGGTAAGCAGATGCGGAGCACTGGAATCAACGCCACCATTTTCAATTCCACCATTGTCTTTCAAGACCACGGTGATCACAGCGGTTCCGAATGCGTTTGCAGCCGTCTTGAACGACAGGGTGCCGGTAGGTGTAATCGATGGCAGTGTCTCGAACAGTTCGGGAGAGGAAGTGGTCGCGATGAACTGAACCGTTTGTCCAGCTTCACTTGCTGGGCCTGGGCTGATTTCAGTCGCCCAAGGAGCGATTGTTTGTGTGCCAGCATCTTCCGCGACGATCACGTCGGTTCCTGGCACAAAACTTGGAGCTTGGTTCGGCGTCGAAGAGGAATGATAATCTCCGAAGTCATCATCGATTTCGTACTCGCCATCCTCGAGTTCATCATAGTGGTAGTTGTTGCCCGTTACTGGGGTTCCGATCACAACCGGGATCGAGCCGATGACAACGGAAGTACCTGCACGCACGAATTGCAGGTCGAATCGGTGTGGCCGTCCATCGCCGATGAACTCGATATCAAAGGTCGAAGTCATACCGGAGCCGACGGCAGGGATCACCCCTGTGTGGTTGATGATTTGAACACGAGGATCGGAAGATCGAACATCGATATCCACAGCGACGTTCGTGACCGCATTTTGAATCGCTTGGGTAATTCCATTCGCAACACTTGAAGCGAAGCCGGTAGCGATTTGGAAATAGAGTGGATCCCCGGGGGCAATCGCGTTCGTTGTTCCATTCGCAATCGTAGCATCCGATCGATTCACCGCGCCGGTTAGTGTGGAAATCGCTTCGAGTTGCTGGCGAGGATCTACGGCAGCATCAGGATTTGTACCCAACCCGATCACAAGGGCCCCTAGTGCATTGAGGGCTGTAATCGTTTCTTGCAACCCCGCACCCGAGTTAAAGGGGGTTGTTGCACGAGAGTTCTGCGTCAATTGGGAGATCGGGAGTGTTACTCCACCAGCCCCAACAATTACCGTTTCACCCTTGGGTTGGTACGCCACACCGATATCGGTCGCGAGCAATACGATAGGCAAAGCACCATAACGGAAGCCTGCACCGCCGATATTCCCAGATGCGGGGAGAACACCATTTGCAGAGTCAGGAACGAAGGAAGCAAACGATGGGACGTCGCCGCTCGCACCTGGGTTCAACTGGGTGGAGGCTAAGCCAGCCGGCCCACTATCAAGAACGGAACCGTTGTTATTACCATCGAATCCACGCCCTGTGACCAATTGATACAACGCTTCAATATCTGTTTCCGGACCGTCACCACCGTAGCCAGGGGTCGTTCGGTTCAAGGCTGCTTGGATGGAAGCAACATAGCCGGTGGTCGAAGACGAAACGATAGGTTGGTTGAGAATAAACGGTCGCCCCGTGGCATACTCGGATGCGAAGTTTGCGTATTCTTCAAATCTTCCGACACCAAACCCGAAATCGGTGCCCGGCGAGGCTGTTTGGAGAGACGTCATGATGTCCGGGAATGCACCTCGAACAATTGGGCTGTTGGTAACGAAGCTACCGGTGTCGTCGAAGAGCAAGAAGACGTCGACCATGTTGGTCAAGCTACCGGTGTCTGGCAGGGTGATCGACACATTTTGTCGGTGGCTTGCACCAGTCGCAAGCGTCGCAGTAATCGAACTTGGGGTTACCAGCCCCGATGCGGGATTGCTCGTTCCGGTCGGCCAAATGGTTCCACCAATGGTGTTTGGCGAAGATCGTGAGTATCCAGTACCAGGAACGGATCGCACGATGTAACTACCCGGCTGCATATCGATAAACGTATAACTTCCGTCACTACCGGTGATGCAGATCGGTTCGGCTTCGTCGAGAACATCGTCGCGATCAAGATCCACATAAACGGTCGCACCGATGATCGGCTCTTCGCCCGCATCGCGTAGAAGATTGCGGTTGCTATCGACATACTTTGTACCGCTGATTTGCGCGGATCGATAAACAGCCGCTGTATTGACGTTGTCTACACGCTGAGCGGTAGCAAGGGTGATACTGTGCACTAAGCGGTCCGCTGGCGTAGCACCAAGGGTGTCGGGAACGATCATGCGAACCACATAAGTACCCGCTGCAAGGTGAGTAAATGCATACGTCCCTGCTTCATTTACCGCTGGCGTATAAAACAAGTCGGAAGAAGTTAAAAGGGATGGTTCGCCAGCATCGAGCGCGGCATTGTTGTTCAAATCAAGATAGACCGTCGCATTGGCAAGACCTGGTTCACCGGCATCGCGAACCGCATTGTTGTTCTTATCGGCAAACACTGTGCCAGTAATCCCAGACTCTTGGCGCTGGTACTGGCCAAAAAGCACTCCAGTGAGATTTTGGCTACCTCGCAAGGTGATAGTGCGACTGTTGGTCGTCGGAGATGTGGGAGTCCATCCAGTTTGAGGAATAACCCGAATGGTGACCGAGCCGGGGCTTACCGAAGAAAACGAGTATCCGCCGGTCGAATTCGTGATGCTTTGTGGTTCTCCAGTATCAAAGGAGCCGTTGGAGTTAGAGTCGATATATACATTCCAGCCTGCCAAGCCTGTATCACCAGTCTCACGGATCCCATTCGCATTTTTGTCATCCCAAACATCGCCAGCAATGGATCCAGGCGCAAAAGCTGTTGCGTCAACGTTCGCAAAATCGGGGGCGTTAGTTGTAAGCCCCGAGTTCACTACGACTGAATGGACGTCAGTATGCGTAGGAGCGATTTCCCAACCAGTAGGTAGGATCTCTTGAACGAAGTACGTCCCAACTTGGAGGTTACCGAAGAAATAGCGACCGTTTGCGCCGGTTGTTGTTGTCGGTTCGCCAGCGTCAAATACGCTGTTTCGATTCAAGTCCACAAACACAGTCCAACCAGTAAGGACGGGATCGATGAAGGTTCCAGTCAGTGTATTGAAGTCGCGAATGCCGTTGCGGTTCGTGTCATTCCAAATCAATCCACTGATCGAACCAGGCAAAACGGTAAACAGAGAGAAATCTTTGGTTACCGTCGTGTCGCCACCAAATACCGTGATCGAGTCGATCACGGTGGTGCCTGGAGTGGGATCCCAACGATCGAGTAACTCAACAACGACATCGTAGTTTCCAATAGGAATCGAATTGAAAACAAATTCACCATCGGAATCGGTATAAACGAAAGTCTCGCCGTCTTCGAAAAGTTGGTTTGCGTTGGCATCAAGGAACACACGGAAGCCGAGCAAACCCGGCTCGGTAAAATCTCCGGTAACCGCATTGCGATTGTGGATGGTGTCCAAATTCAGATCATTAAAAACAATACCTTGGATCGTTCCGAAGGCATCGCTGAAGTTACCAAAATCCTGTACGGTTACCTGAAGCGGTAGAACATCCACGCCGTAGCTATCGCTGTGTTGTCGAGTGGTTTGCCAGCCGGCAGGCAAGATTTCGCGAATCTCGTATGCATCAGGATTAAGATCTGCAAACCGATAAACACCATTTGCGTCCGTTGTCGCAGATGGCTCAGTAGCATCAAGTATGGAATTACCATTTAAATCTAGATAGACGGTCCAACCGGCCAAACCCGGATCGATGAAATCACCAGAGGCGGGATCAACATGGCGAGTGCCATCGTTTTCCAGATCGCTCCAAACGGTGCCCGTTAGATCTCCACCAGCGAAAACAAAGAAATCAGCTCGGGTTGTCTTGTTGGTCTGAACTGCAACGTTTCGTTGGGATGCAGTTGTTGGAATCCAGTCGGGCTTCAGTTGCAAAACAACAGGGTAGGTCCCACCTGCTAGCCCTGTGATTGCATAATCACCATCGACATTGGTAACGCTTGTCTTTTCACCGGTATCAAACAGGCCATTACGGTTTTTATCAATGAAAACCCGCCAGCCTTGCAAGACTTCATCGGGACCTGTTTTGCCACCGGAGCGGTCATTGTCTGCGTAAAGAGTCCCGAAGATCTCAGCAGCGAGAAGCGACCGATTTTCGAGCAATTCAACTTGGAGGGAACGACGGAATTTCGATTTGGAAAGACGTCGTGCGGAGAACTGAGACATGTGTAATTCCAGAGTTCAAAAATGTGGAGACAGGAAAGCCGCACAGAGAGAAATGCGGAAGGCCGGAAGGGCACGAATGCACTAAGCAACCGGTGTTAAACTCAAACAAAATGGCGACACTGTAAACTATCGTATACAGTTATTTGGATTGAGTAAACACCATAGTAGCTGGACAAATTGCCACTGCCTGACGGAGGAGTTTTGTGCTGCTGAAGATAAGATTTGGGGGACGAAAGCAGGGTGCGGCGCTTCCGAAAAGTAAACAAAAAAACCCCGCTTGGATAAATCCAAGAGGGGTTTTAAAAACCGGCAATACCTACTTTCGCACTGGTGGGCACTATCATCGGCTCAGAAAGCTTAACTACTGTGTTCGGAATGGAAACAGGTGATCCTTTCTGATATAGTCACCGGGAATGAACCAAGTACCCGGTAGGATACTTGAGCCCATGTGGATTGGTAATGGCATTGCCTTAAAGGCCGTGAATAAAGAATCGTGGAGTCGCAAACCGCACTCGCAAGTGCACATGGTTTGAGAGCAAGATACCGATGGTCAAGCGTTCGTCCGTTAGTACTGGTAAGCTGAACACCTTACGGTGCTTACACATCC
>JBEICB010000355.1:0-3425 GCA_040373655.1 Pirellula sp.
AGGTGTTGTGAACCACCGTTAAGTGTCCAACCTATGAAGCTCTAAGCCAGAAGGGCTGACACAAAAATAGGGGCGCAAGGTTGCGAAGTCTGTTTCAATCCATGGTGTGTCGGTCTTCCAGGCCTGAAGGCAACGTGGGTTGCAATCCTAACACGAGTACGAAAGCTATCGCAACGAAAAGGGATAATAGGCATTCCTACCCACATAGTTACCTGAATAACCAGATATTTTTCCTGTTGATGAATCGCAAGTCGAAGAACTGACGGGATCAGATTTGATACAGCTGCTGGAACCAAGAAACAAACGGTTGCGCGTGCGGTGAGCGCGGGCTCAAAATTTCCTGGAGTACAGCCTGATGCAATTGCCTTCCAGGCGGATCTTGCCAAGCAAGCCATGTGTATATGTTTGCCTTGCTCGCATGCGCGTCGATGTATGGCGCCCCTAGTTCTCTTGCATTCCTGGCAGATTCCTGAGCAGCGACGAACAATCGGTCTTGTGTGTTTGGCACCAGAAAGCCAAGGAATGTCTCAAGCATCCCAGCGGTTTTGTTGTCGGGCATAATCCATACACCCAAGCGCAGACCCACGTCATTTTCGACGATGATCCCGGTATCTGGAAATGTCTTGGGTAAGTTTGGAAATGCCTTGGAACATCGATCCCGAATGGCAGTCCAACGATTCGCGAGAACTTCGTCCGCGTCCACTCATCGTCCTAAGTGTGACAGCCCGGAGGATTTTAGTTCTGCTTCAATAACACCAGGCTTTAGGAGTTTATCAACCCCATCGAATTCATCGATCTTCACGATCCAGGAATCGTTGCTGTCACCCCACTCAATTCCATTTTTTTCGATAAGCTCGGGAATAACCCGTTGTTCCTCTCGCCCTTCAACAAGTAGACGTTTCGGATGAACCTTAGAGCGCATGGTTTAGCGAACCTCGATTCCACTTTCAGAGGCAGCGACGATTTCCTGTTCCGTGAATGAGATCGCTTGCTTTGCGTTTTTCTCAATCCGTTGGATCGTAACAACACTACCTTCGGAAATGTCATCGTGGGAAATTGAAGCAAGGCTTTCGTAACAGTCTCTACTGTGGGTAGTGGCAAAAACCTGTACGTTCAATCGCTCGGCTGTTGATTGCACCAAGTGCCACATCTTGGACAAAACGCTGTAGTGGAGTCCGGTATCGATTTCATCGACAAGAAGAATACCGTTTCTCGCGTTTACTAAGGCTAAGGCGATTCCAAGCATGCGCCATATTCCGTCTCCCATGCTTCCAATTGGAATACGATCTTTTTGGTTCTTAAGCTTGATGACAATGTTGCCTTGACGAATTCCGCTAGCGGATCGCAGTCGGTCACTACCGATCGAGGCGATTCTCTCGATATCGGGCTCGATTGTTCTTAATGCTTCCAAAAGGAGTTCTTCCTCGGGAGTAAGAACAACCTCATCGAATAGAGATTGAATCTCTACTGGCAACAGCGCGGCGGTCGAAATGAACTGGATAGGCGGTAGGTCATTCCTGTCTATTGGAATTCTGCCGAGTCTGCTTGTCAGTCCTCCTTGTGGTGTCAACGGGGCCAGAAGGGATTGTTTCGGTAATCCGTTCGTCCACTCAAATTTTAGACCTAAGGAATCTCCCATCTCTGACGATTGAGGAGCTACGAGTACGTCGCGGTTGTCGTCTGGAATGGAGACGACCTCAACGGAAAAATGATTATTGTCACTGCCGGCGGAGTCACTGATTTCGAATCTAGAGCCAACATTGAACCTGTGACCGTAAAATAGATGTGAAACGTCGGCTTCGCTGTGTCGACGAGTATCGTCATCAAACCACAGGAGTTCTCCGCGTCGCGATGTAGCGGACCAAATAGGCCGAATACTCCCCTTGGAGGACATCAATTCGATCGCTTCTAGAACAGAGGATTTCCCGCTGTTGTTCGTGCCGACGAGCAAGTTGATCCTACCGAGATTGCTCATCGAGAAATCTCGAAGACCTCTAAATCCCTTGATGTTGATTACATCGATCATAACCTAGAACTCCGATGCCATGCCCCTGACGATCTTCGCTAATTATCTTAACCAACATTTTTGCCTTGACGAGGTCGAAAGTCGTTGAGTCGGCACGGATGCCACAACAAGCTACCAACAAGTTGCGGGGTTACCGGATCTCCTACCAACCGAATCCTACTGGTGAGCAACTCCTGCATCATACCTTGCTTGATTTCACGAGCTTTGGCAAGCTTCGATTCGATGGATTCGATTTCGGTATCCATGTCAGAGAGGACGGTGGCGATGGCAGTTTGTTCATTGATACGCGGAATTCTTACTTCAGCACTCGAAACATGACGACGATTCGTTGCATAAACCTTTGTTCCGGCGGCCAGCTTCCGCAGATGTGAATTGAAGTCAGGACGGTGTTGTAGATATCCTGCAAACCTAGGTGCGAAAATTCCTTCGGAAAATCACACTGCGATCGTGTGAAGTCCTGCGACTAATTCAAAACCATCGGTATCCACGATTTCCACGGACTTGCTGATTCCGATTGTATCTTTTGATGCATCCGCCAAAACCAAGTCTCCATCTTGCAACCGATCGAGTGTATTTGCTTTAGACGTAGGGAGCGATGGAAGAGACTTAGGGCAAATGTAGACACCGTTGCATGAGTGAATAGAAATTGGCCTTTGCTCTTGCCGCTTTCGACGGCGAAGTGCCGCATCAGGTATTCATAGGCATCACCGAGGATGTCGTCCCCATCGGCTCGGTTCTTGGAGAAGTCCAGTGCGGGGTTTTCGAAGATCGCGATGAGGTTGGTCAGGCGATCGGCCATTTCCTTGCCGCTACCGAGCTTCGACGGATCGTTGAAGTCGGGCATGTCCGACAACTGGTTTGCACTGGCGAGCGGCGCAACGATCTTTTTGTTGATCTGGTCACCAATGTCGGTTTTGCCTTTGAGGGCGACCATATCTTTGAAGCTTGCACCGTCAGGAATTTTGATCGGAGCAAACGGTTGTCCGGCGTATTTGTCGCTGACGTATTTGATGAACAGAAGCACCAGTACGTAGTCTTTGTACTGGCTAGCATCCATACCGCCACGGAGTTCATCGCAGCTAGACCATAAAGATGAGTAGAGCTCGGATTTCTTCAGAGCCATGCGGACGCTTTCTATTCGTGGTCTTTTATCAAAGATTCGCAGAGTCGAAGGTTCGCCATCGATGCGGTTAGTTTACTAAAACCGAGGGGGTGGTAACATAGAACCAATCCGCAGAAAGTTCGCTATTTCGTTTAGCGGGCAACCGGACGCGTACCGGGACTTTGATTGGCATATCACGCAAAGAAGCAAAGACGCAAAGAGGACCGGTCGGTGATGCCAAGCGAGTAACCGCCCCAACGGGGAATAAGGAGATAGCCCAGGGCAAAGCGGAGCGCC
>JBEICB010000196.1:0-8810 GCA_040373655.1 Pirellula sp.
CTAGGCGCGGAAACGCTGCTATTTCTACTCAAATGCTCGGGATACCTAACATAATCTAAGTACCTTCTTAGCACGGTAGTCCAAAGAAGCGAATACCTTAGGAATAAGGGCAAACGTTCGGGAGTTACTTCGGAAGTTTTGCTTCTAACGAACTGGCGAGATCCCCGAGTGCGTGGAGATCCATTGCACCAAGTTCCTCGTCCGATGATTTCGGAAGGTGCAGGATCGACTGAAGTGTTCGAATCTTTCCATAGTACTCCCCCCTTTCAATGCCTCTGTCAATTCCTTGCTCAATTCCCTCTTCAATTCCCTGGGCTAGGCCCTGTGCCATCCCCTGTGCCATCCCCTGCGCCATGCCTTTCTCAAGCCCATCACGAAGAGCGGTGTTCATCCGCCAATAATGGTCTCGAATCGCCTTTTCTCGACTGTTGTACATGTCTATGTCCTCGGTAATCCTAGCAATACGTTCAATCGTGTCATTCGCCTTTCGAAATTCCTGCTCCGGAAACAATGTGTCTAGCGTGGATGCATCAAATTCATCAGCATGCAATAGCCAATACAACCATCGATCCAACGGACAACCGTCCGCCAAGTCCTCCATGGCTTTATTATACGGTCATTCAGGAAATATTGTGGGTGAAACATATCGGGTTTGGACCAGTGAGGTGATTCCGTACTCGTGCGCAGTGGAACGGTGCTCGTGCTCGTTATCGAAGGACTCTTGTGGAAAACGAATTCGGATTTAGATCCATGCGGAGTTTCAACGTTCTGGTCGATCTAATTCTATTGGGCGGGATCCAGCACGAGTAAAGCGAGTACCCTACACTTCAATCCACGGTATTCCCCGAAGAACCGCAAAAACTGGAATTCAATTTAACGTGCCATGTAGTAAAGCCGGCCATCTTCGGCACCGCCGAGAAAATCTCGTATACCGTCCCCGTCTAGATCAATGGTCGTCGGACTAACATCGTGCCCCTCTATGTTGCGATCGGACAGTGGTCCTACCACTCGAAACGACCATGGCTCAACAAATTCCCCTTCCTTTCGATCCTTCGTTGAAGTCCGCTCCTGCAAAACCAACTCTGCATTCTTGGAATTGAAAAGCCAATCCAATGCTCCGTCTTGATTCCAGTCCACCACAGCGAGCTTTCGCCGCCCCGACCCACCCGCTTTTTTATCGTTTAATCGCAATGGCTGAGCATTTTCATTAACAAATCGCCGTACTGGGGGCTTTAAGAAAAGCCCACGCTCGTCACGGTATCGCTCAAAAAATGCCAGGTAACCTTCCGTATCGAGCATCACTAAGTCGTTTATTCCATCTCCATTAAAATCCACCACTACTGGTGTTGTTCTCCATTGTGTCAACAACTCCTTGCCGACCGGCTTTAACCACCCCCAACCCAACTTAGGAGGCTCAGCCTCCCACTGGACTTCGATTGCAACGGGGTTTTCTAATCGCGGTACACCGGGCTCGCCAATGTTTCGCAACCAAACAACCCTGCCAAGAATACTATTCAGAACAATATCCAACCGACCATCATGATCCCAATCCGCAACACTGAAGGTTGTATATCCCCATTTAGCTTCCGCGGGCCCTTGAATACTTCCATTGGAACCTGCCATCACCCGGAATACAGAACCATCAACTTCTAGTCGCCTTGGCCTAGCCCATCGTGGATTGGCAATCTTGGGCCCCGACAAATTCTCAAAATATTCGATGAATCCGGCGGTGTTCCCTGAAAGGATATCCTCATCCCCGTCTTGGTCCCAATCAACACCCACAGGTGTCGCAAGCGCACCACACTTCAACGTATTGGCTACTTGCTGAAAGTACTGCGGATCCTCAAACTGCGGATTGCGGTTTTCGTCGATTCGACCGGTATTGCGAATAAAGGCTACCCGGCCATCCTCATCGCCAACGATCAAATCTATAGATCCATCTCGATCCCAATCAAATGCAACAGGCACGATCATCTGCAGTTCCATCGTCAACAACTTCCCTCTGGAATTGTTGATCCCTCGACCTGACGAAAACTGAGGTGCTTTTCGACTGCCGACATTTTCGAAGTATGTAAACCCATCCAAGAATTCCCCGCATAGAAGATCTAAATCTCCATCGGAGTCCCAATCATGAAGGTTGGGAGATGGGCAACCATAGGTTTCAACCGCAACACCATCATCCCTTTTTACTTGCAAGGGAGGTTCAAACTTTCCTATCTCATCCCCTGCCTTGCCTCTGCACCAGTAAACAAAACCCCGCAAGGGACCTGCCACCCAGTTCCCTTTCGAATCCCAAGCGTCATCCCAACCGTAAAAACTCCAGTCTTCAACACCGATCACCAAATCAAGCGTCCCGTCTCCGTCAAAGTCAGCGTATCGCCACTGATTATGCCGCACCTTGGGACCTTTCGTTTGGTTCCCTTGTGGCTTGTAGAAATTCGCCGGCACACTCAATGACTGAAACTCTTTCGTACCTGTTTCCGTAAAACTCAAGTATTCTTTCCCCGGACTGAGAACCCGCATCTCCGAACCAATATAGCTCGGCATCACATAATGCACCGTTCCGCTTATACGCCTACCAGGCTGAAACACCGGCATCGGATTTGTAGCGGTATCTCCAGATCTATTCTCGAAATACCAAACCCCGTTCGATGGTTTATCCGGGCACGAAACTAACAAATCATAATCACCGTCTGAATCGACATCCCAAGGGAGCGGCCAAGCCCACAGTCCAACACCCAAGTCGACAACAAGCCCCGGATGATTGTATTGCAATGGGACCAACTCCCCTCTCGTCGCCGCAACCTCAGGGGTTTGCGCTGTCACGTTCCCCAAATCGAACAACAGCACAAACAAGTTCACGAAGATTAACCTACGAGCAATCACCTTGAAAGGACTTCCGATGCACGAGCGCAAGCAATAAGCCATAGAAGAATCACATTCGATGGTTCTAGACATGAACTCGAGCCAAGCAAATTGCAGTGACGAAATGTACTCAGAACCGATCATCCAAGAAACAATGGTCGCATATGACGATCATACAGATTTTCGTAAACGTTTCTTGCGATGATCTCGCTGTGCTTTTCGAGAAGATCCAAATACGCTCGCCCCATTTTGGACGCTAACTTAAACGAGACGTGCAACAACTGACGAACGTTCGCATTAAAATCCGGATGATCGGGGATATGCCTAATCGTGTTCGCCCATCTCTGTGAATCCCACCCTGCGACTTGTTCCGCGGAAGGTAGTCCCTCGGGGCGAATCGCAATAACGCTCGCATACGGACCGGTCAAGACATCGATCTGTTCAAGTGCTTTACAGTAGATATAGCGAACAAATTGAACACCCTCATCTCCAGATTCAGCCAATCCAACTAGTTCCTCAAGCCAAGTCGTACCGGCCGTTTTAATGTGCAACCCAGCTCCCGATTGCTTCAACGCCTTTCGGATGATCGGATAGATCGAATACTTGTCACTCCCGCTATGAACACTCAACTTGAGATTGTCGGGCAATCCATATGTCTTGCTTGCATGCGCTAAAATACATAAATCTTCATTGAACTCCTTTTCGAATTGAAGCAAGTCGCCTTCATAATCAACCCCCTTATTGAACCGACCTGTGAACTTTGGTGCAATGGTCTGTAATGACACACCTTCGTCACTCAATGCCGCAAGAATCACAAGAAGCTCCTGGGGCGTTTGAGGCGCATCTGTTTCATCCATGGAAACTTCTGCGATGATATTGCTTGCACCTTTCGCTTGGACGATGTGGCGATAAATCCGCCCTGCCTCTTTTGCTGCCGCTAAATACTTCGTGGCAATCTCTTCAATGCCATCCCCCGAGATCCGAATCGCTTCTTCAATACCTGGAATGTGCAAAGTGCCGAACAACTCAGAATGATTCTTCAGAAAGGTCGCAATGTCAGCCGGATCAGGTGCTTTGCCGATGGAATCCGCGACGTCGATCGTGAAAAAATCCGACGAATCTAAAAACCGATCCACCGTCTCCAATCGAATATGGTCGGCATCCACGTGCCAGGGCAAGTCCCATCCAGATTTTCGAATCGCTTCTTCAGCCGCTCGCCGTACACTCGACGGCTCCGAACCGATGAACGAATGCTCTCGGTTGGACTTGTTCCATACCGGCACAACCTCGACTCCATCGCGGCGAATTTGCTCAAAGGCTCGAAGTTGCGCAGAAGCTTGATGTGCAAATCGGTCGCCAACACCACACGAAAATCGTGCTAGTTGCAACATGGAAAACCTTTATCAACTCGGGAATAAAACGCAATTGCTATGCCGGCATGCAGAACATTTCAAACATGGTACCTTTTTTCGAAATATTTTACCAGTTTGCCAGAATTCCGTTTCGGAAGTGACCAAAGGTGTCACGGGTCGACGCGATAACTTCTCTACGACAACGCGATTGCGTTTACCAACACCTAAGAAAAACACGGGTTTTCAAATGATCGCTACAGCTTCCATCACTCCTAGCAACACCAAACCAAT
The DNA here is from genome assembly GCA_040373655.1 of Pirellula sp. GTDB lineage: Bacteria > Planctomycetota > Planctomycetia > Pirellulales > Pirellulaceae > JBKCUI01. The sequence goes on from JBEICB010000196.1 coordinate 4,509, forward strand.
CGTCGCAACCACTCAAACTGTTCGTAAACCCCCAATCGACCCGACCACCGCACGCTTGATCGCTCACGCCATGCACAATCCAGATGAATGGGTCATCCGGTTAAGGTATCGAGGAAAAGACGGCGTCACCACCGAACGCATCATCAGCCCCATCAAGATGGTAAGCCCAACTGCGATCTTGGCTCTCTGCCTTTGTCGCGAAGACCCACGCCGGTTTGAACTTGAACGATGCAGCCATTTCGAACTCGTCAACGCAAACGACGTCTTGATGCCCGTTGCCATTCGAGTCATCCCCGCAGATTCGGTTTCCGTGAACGCTACTTCACAGCCGATCGCCTTGACTGCTACGGCCTAACTAATAAAACCGCCTCCGCATGCAAACCGGGGCCGAACCCAAGAAGCACACAAATGCGCGGCGAACTAGTCAACCCCCTTCGTCTCTCGACTTCTTGCAAAATAAACATCACCGTTGGCGAAGACATGTTTCCGTGATTCGCCAACACATACCGCGATGCCTCTAACGCTGCTGGCGGCAACTGTAACGACGATGTCACGCCATCTAAAATGCGAGGACCCCCGGGATGTACAACCCAGTCGTCCACCTGCTCAATCGACAAACCTTCGCTTAATAACCAAGCTGACAGCGGCGCGCGAAGCTCTTCTGCGATTCGCAAAGGAACCTGACTCGATAAAGTCATCTCAAAACCGTGATCCCCAATTCGCCAACTCATCAAGTCCTGCGAGTTCGCCACTTGCACCGAAAACGACGATGCAACTCGCCACTTAGGAGACGTATCTTCTCGGTTCGCAAGGATCGCACAAGCGGCTCCGTCTGCAAACAATGCGTTCGCGACAATCTGCTCTGGATCCTCAGAGTACTGCTGATGAAGCGTACATAGCTCGACAGCACCGATTAACACAACCGCACCCGGATTGCTTTCAACAAAGCTAGCCCCCACTCGCAAACCGTTGAGCATCCCATGGCACCCCATAAATCCCACATGGGTACGCTGTGTCGTTGGACGAAGTCCTAACTGACTGAACAAAATGTGATCCACCCCCGGAGCCTGAAACCCAGTGCAAGAAACAGTCACCAGATGACTAATTTCACTCGCATGGAGACCAGAACGATCCAGCGACTCCCGACACGCTCGTAGCAACAACGGACCAGATAACTTGCCATAAGCAACCATCCTCTCTGCCGTGGTGGGACCAAAAGGCTTCTGTTCGGATTTTTGCGGATAAAACGACTGTCGGTTCTTTGGATCCGTCCCATCCGATTCCAATAAAACACTTCCGCGCCGCGAAACGCCTGACTTACGATACAAGGCAGGAACAGCTTTGTTCCAGCGTTCTGTCAGACCAAGGTGCTGCACAAGCTGTGCAGCGTCGGATTGCTCAATACTTTGCTCCGGAGAAGCCGTCGCATAGCTGATCAGTGAAACACACTGAACCGAATCACTCGCAGGCCGTTCGGTAATTTCCTTCATGCCATCGCCTTTTTGAGAATTCGATTACGTAAACTTGGAAACCAATCGAGGAATCGAAGAACCCACTGAGATTTCCAACGCTTTCGGGATTGCCGTGCAACCCACTTGCAAACTTGCTGTCGTGAAGCGCGCTGAAGCTTAACGTGTTGCTCCCACAGCTTAGATGCTTGTGAATAGCCACCCGTCTTGACGGCATCTCGCAATATCGGTGCTAAAGCCTCCGCATTTTCGAACCCCCAAGCCATCCCTTCGCCCGTGAACGGTTCGATATACCCAAGTGCATCGCCAACGAGAAAAAGTCGGTCCACTGCAACTTGTGGTGAAACTCTCGTTAAAGCCGGAGTCGTTTGCCATTGGGTCTGCAGGAACGACTCGTTAACCTCCAACTCACACTCCAAAAGAATCTGCCGAAGCACTTCCGGAATCCCTAGCTTGCCCTGAACCACAGCAGGATCGATCGCAGCCGCAACATCAATAACCCCACCGTCCGTAATGCAAATCCCAACATACCCATGCGTCCCAGAGAGCATATGAAGGATTCCACCAAGAGCCAGAGAATTCCGGGTATTCAAAGGCATACAGTCCGTCCACTCGTCCATTGTAAAAAGGCGATGTACTCCAATTCTAGAGTCGGCCTCAATCACAGAACGCGAAACCGACGACTGTTCCAATGTAGCGTCCGCAGATGCACTCTTGACAGAAGCCCCAACCGTCAATGTAGCAATCGCGGACCGAGTCAAACCCGTAGCTACAACGACGGTCCGGCTAACTATAGCCACTTCTTCCTCAAAATCCAAAGTGGAATCAGCCACCGAACTCCCTCGCTTGCGAGGCTGCTTCAGACGTACTTTTACCGAACAAGAATCTTCATTATGCAATCCATGGCGCTCGTCGAAATACCTGAGCGACTCTACCATACCAAGGGTATTTGGGAGATAGTCGCACCCAGCGTTTATGGCCTGTTGAACTAATCGACTGTCTAGCGTAGAACGCCGAACGCTCATCAAAAAAGGGATACGCCATAACACACCAAGTCGCTGCGACTGGATATGCAGATGGTTCAACGGCACAGCTCCAGCCTTTTGTAAGTCATCGAAAATACCGATCCGTTCCAATGAGGCTTGGGCCCGTTCATTCAAACACCCACCACAAACCTTCTCACGCGGGAACGACTTCGATTCCACCAGTAAAACTTTAAGTCCCAAAGTCGCAGCCCAATAAGCGGTAGAAGCTCCCGCGACCCCCGCCCCAATCACAACAACATCCCAGCAATGACCATGCACCTGAGATATCGCAACCGTCCCTGCCTCAAGCCAGGTATCCATAATCCGAGTCATTGACCGCCTCCATCTCGCGTTCCAAGACTCCGGCTTCCACTCGACGCATTTGCGTTCGCCTCTCTCTCCCAAATCAATGCACACCGTTCAGGCCAATGCTTAACCACTCGACTTGGATGCAGCCCTGCTTGCTCCGCCAATCGACGAAACTCCTCCAAACGAAACGCTGCTTTAACCGATTGGGGACCATCAAAATGCACAACACTTGACCGCGAGAGTAGGTGACAACCGACTTTTGCCAAGACCCAGCCAAGGCGAGTTCGCAACAAATCATCCGTCACGACAGCGACCCCAGCCAATTCTGACATGCGACGCAACAGTCTGATCGCTTGGTTCTCCTCAAAATGATGCAGAAACAGCGAATTGATTACGATATCGGCGACGGGAAACTCTCCCATCTGCTCCCCGCCTAATGCCGAAGGCACATCTTCCAATGCATCGCGAGTCTCAAACCGACACTGTTCAGACGATAATCCCAAATTTTTACGTAACTGTTCCGCTTGCTCAATTGCGTAAGGACTTATATCCCATCCCAACACTGTCAGAGATAACTTTCTAGATAACCTCTGATGCAATCCGACAGCATTCTCTCCATTCGCGCAACCAATATCTAGAATCGTCCAATGCTGCTTCGGTCTACGGCTCGCCAGATCAACGACAATCCTCTCGAATTGCCCTAACGTCCCAGAGAACTTGTTGATTCTACGCAGACCTCGAAGCGCTAGTGCGTGCTCCTCCTCAGGCAGGGACGGATCATCCATCCGTTCTGGAACTAAGTTCCTATGCGTAAGATCGGGCAATAGATACATAACGACAACGATCTTTAATGCTGATTACCATCCGGGATCCCAAATCAGGGTTCTATGAGGATAGCAGAACCCGAGTGATTACGAACCCCCAGTCGTTGCGAACTTAAGCTGCCAGCGCGCATTTTCAATTCGACATGCGTTGGCTAAATGACAACTGAACAGATTTTGTTCAACCACTAACTAAGCGGCCGACAGCGCATGACATTGCCTCTCGGTTTTTGAAACGAAAAGATGTTTTAAATCAAAATTCCCGTTCGACTCGCGTACCCATCTAGAATCAATTGCATGCCCCACCGTATATTTCATCTCGGTTCACGGAAGAGCAGTTCTTTCGAAGATTGATTTGCCACATTTACCGGACTTGGACTATCAATTTCGCAACACCTTTCTGCCGAATATCATGGATTCGATTTAGCGAACTTTGTACGGAATATCCAAGTCTATTAGGTACGTTATGAACAAGATTTTTTCCAGTCTTCTGATCCAATATAGTCGAGGATTGACTGGTAGCGCAGCCTCATTGGTTTGCGATAGCCCAGGACTGGCGGACACCGGCGGCGAACCCTAAACTCAAGCCGGAGGAAGCTCAATGTCAACCAATGAAAAGAAACCCCGTCGGACCTTTGATCAAGATTTCATCGATGGCGCAGTCAAGCTGGTAACCCA
>JBEICB010000106.1:0-17770 GCA_040373655.1 Pirellula sp.
CCAGACGGTGGGGGTCCCCCCGTAGCCACCGTTCGCCCGACGGTGGGGCTCCCCCCGTAGCCACCGTTCGCCAGTCGGTGGGGGTCCCCCCGTAGCCACCGTTCGCCAGTCGGTGGGGGGGCCCCCCGTAGCCACCGTTCGCCAGACGGTGGGGATCCCCCCGTAGCCACCGTTCGCCAGACGGTGGGGATCGCCCCGAAGCCACCGTTCGCCAGACGGTGGGGGTCCCCCCGTAGCCACCGTTCGCCAGACGGTGGGGATCCCCCCGTAGCCACCGTTCGCCAGACGGTGGAGATCACTGCCTACAGTCCCTGACTAATCATTACGACTCGCCAAGAATTTCGAAAGCAAGCATTCCCTTCCACTGTAGGAATAGGGTGTCAAACGTTTGTGGACCTGCTGGGCAACGAATCACGGATTGTCCATCCGTGAGGACTCCCCAGCCTGTAGTCTCGTCGCTCATCGCTCTACACAGGACCGATTCATGCCCTAGGCACTGTAACTTGGCAATCGGTTCTATCTGGTGAAATCCCTTGTCTTCCAAGTCATCGACCCAACTTCGCAAAAGTTGCTTTGCTGGCTCACTCAAGGAGTCCCATGCAATTCGGCTTTCCGTCGGATCATCTACGTCGTTACCCAAGAAGATTGCGAATAACGAATCATTGTTTAGCGACTTCAAATCTAGTGACAATGCGCAAGCAAAAGGTCCGGAGAAGCCAACATTAGAGTAGCTGTTTTCACCAATTACATACTCAAACTGAAGTAGAAAACATTCTTGGGGACCTTCGAAGCCCGGCCAAGGGATGGTGCGTTGTTCGACAAGCTCAATTTTTGTTGGCGGAATAGCGAATTGCTCTGGTTGGCTTAACCAAAGTGCCAAATCGGATTTGGCTTTTGCTAACGATGTGGTCCATTCTGGCGCGATCCGCTCTTCGGCCGAAAGCTCTTGAAGATAGGCCACCGCTCGACCTCGCGATGAGTCATCTTGAAGTAACTCGACCAATAAATCTATCGAACGGTTTTCTCCCAACTTTGCAAGTGCGTACGCTGCCTCGAGTTTGATTCGCCGATGCTTCAACTCGACGGCTTGGTTCAATTTTCCAATTGCTTTTGAGTCCCCGATTAAAGCAAAAGCATCACACATCGACACGAGAAGAGAGACGCTATCGAACAAGATTCTTTGGACAACCGCAACGTTGTCGGAGAACTTGCGAGGGTTCTCTTCGAGTGAAAGCAACTGTTGCGTAACTGCGCCGAAGAGGTTTAAGAATGAATCCAGTTTTTCTTTAGCTGGATGCGGTGTGAGACTTTGTTTCCGCACGAGCATATTTGCGAGATCGAAGGCGGGTGCCAGTACGCTTGGCTCTGTTGTTTCAAAGATTCTCGGAAAAACATCGCCGGTTTTCCATTGGTTCGATTGCATCAATACCGCGAGGGCTTGGGCGACATCCGTCCATTCTTCGGGTGGTTGCTCGACGAGCAAGTCGACGGCTAGCTTGACCGTTACCGAGTGGCCAGAGAGGAGCATCGACTGCAGGAAGAGTCCGAGGCATTTTTGTGTTTTGTATTTGCGAAAAACGACGTAACATTCTGAGGCCTTTTGAGCGGCGAGAAGCTGTACAAATCGTGCAGCTTCGTCCTCAAAGGTAGCAGGGCTTGTTCGTACCAACTGATACAACCAATTTCCCAAAGTGCTTAGTATTTCTTGCAACAAGGCTCTTCCGGAGGCTTGTAAGGCCAGCCACTCTTGTTGGTGTTCTTTTTCAAAGTTCAAAAGTCGTTCTGCGAGCAAGATGGTGGGAAGCCATTCGTCGGGTTCTTGCCATTTCAAGTGGACGGGACACGGTCCAGCATTCAAAGTGACTTGTTGTTCATTGATGGCGAGGTGGTCATTTCTCTGTGGTTGTGCCTTGAACCCATTGCTGAGCTCGTCGGAATCCGTCGATCGCAGCGATTGTTCAAACGCAACTTCCAAGCGAGCGAGGCAGTGATCGACCCAGAGTTGGTGTTCAGGTGAGAAGTCAATAGGTGGGAATTCCATCACAAATGCGATTCTTTGGTTTGTCAAAATGGGGATTTCAAGGTATGGTAGACGCAGAGAATTTGTAAGGAAAGTACAGTTTATGACGCCAGCTATGCCGGAGAGCTTCTCCGAAATGCCTCTCTCGCCGATTATGCAGAGAGCACTTGGAAAGCTTGGATGGAACCAACCGAGCCCAATTCAAGCCCGAGTGATCCCGTATGCACTTGAGGGATACGACGTGTTGGGTCAGGCTCGAACGGGGACGGGGAAAACCGGCTCGTTCGCGATTCCGATCTTAGAGCAGCTTGATCCTCTCCGCGAGTCTCCATTGCCTCAAGCATTGGTTTTAGTTCCGACTCGAGAGCTTGCGGCGCAGGTGCATGGTGAGTTTGAGCGGCTGGCGGAAGGATGCCCCACGGAGGTTTTGGAAATTTCGGGTGGCAAGCACATGAGGCGGCAGCTGGCTGCGTTGGCAAAGGGTGTGCAAGTAGTTGTAGGGACGCCTGGGCGGGTGATTGATCACATTGAGCGTGGATCGTTGCGGTTGCACGGGCTCTGGTGTGTGGTGCTTGATGAAGCTGACCGCATGTTGGACATTGGGTTTCGACCGAGTATCGAGAAGATTTTGAGGCGATGTCCGGAAAACCGCCAGACATTATTACTCAGCGCCACGCTAGACGAACGCATTCGGGAGCTTGCCAATCGCTACCTTTACGAACCGGTTGTCATTGATTGCTCTGAGAAGGATGTTGCGGTTGAGACCATTGAGCAGCGATTTATCAGTGTTGGTCCTGAAAAGAAGATGGAAACTCTGCTTGAGTTGCTCGAGCGTGAGAAGCCGCCACAGACGATCATATTTTGCCGTACCAAAATCGGGACAGCGAAGTTGCATCGGCGGCTAGAGAGTTATTTTGCGGGAAAGCCGGACACAAAAATCCGCTTGGGCACAATTCATGGGGATATGAGTCAGCCGCAGCGAGACATTGTGTTTCGAGCATTGCGGGAGCAGAAGTTAGATATTTTGGTGGCGACGGATGTTGTGGGGCGTGGGATAGATGTTTCGACGATTTCGCACATCATCAATTTCGATTTACCGGATGAAGTCGACGATTATGTTCACCGAGTGGGTCGTACTGGACGGATGGGGCGTTCCGGGATCGCATTTTCATTCGTGACAAAGGATCAGGGAGATCGGTTGACCGACATCGAGCAGAGGATCAATCGATTGTTGATTAAGGATCCATTGTCGGAAGCGCCTGGAAAGAGGGTGTCTCGCACGATTGCACCGGTGCCCACGAAGCGATCCACGAACGCGACCGCGCGTGCCGAAAACGCTTTCGGCGATTTATCAGAATTAGGTTTTGGGATCGATCGCAAGGATGCTTTGGAGGCAATGCAAGAGTCAGAAGAATCGATCGAAGCATTGCAAGATTCGACTCAACAATCAGATGAGATTGGAATCGAAGAATCTGAATTCGACCTGGGCTTTCAAGAGCAATCGCTTGAGGACTTACCTAGTAATCGGGATGAAGTTGAAGCTCAGGTTGAGCCTGAGAGTGAGATTGGAGACTTTGGAGGATCGGCAACGAGACGGACGCCGGGTAAGCGTCCGAATTGGAATCGTTCGCGCAGGGGTGGTCGATAGTCTCAGGTGTGGTCGATAGTAGGTTGGCTTTTGCGGTGCTCTTGTACTTTTAATTTTAGTACTTCAGAAGGGCTTCGACTCGATGTGGAGCGAGTCGGCTACGGCCGTCGAGGAATTCGAGTTCGATACAGAACAGGGCTCCGACGACTTCTGCTTTGAAATTTTCTAGGAGTTTGACGCAGGCTTCGACGGTTCCGCCGGTGGCGAGCAGATCATCGACGATCCAGACTTTGGAGCCGGGTTTTAGCGCATCGGTATGCATCTGAAGGGTATCGCTACCGTATTCGAGATCATAGGAGTAGGAATGGGTTTCGTAGGGTAGTTTGCCTGGTTTTCGCACCGGGATGAATGCGGCGCCGAGGGCGAGTGCGAGAGGTGCAGCGAAGATAAATCCGCGTGCTTCTGCGGCGACAAGAGCATCGATTTTGTCACCGCGGATCAAGTCAGCCATACGTTCGATAGTTTCAGCGAATGCAGATGGGTTACCGAGTAGGGGGGTGATATCTCGAAACAGGATTCCTGGTTTTGGGAAATCGGGGATTGCGCGGACGTAGTCGGAGAGATTGAGGTTAGGGAGTTTCGACATGATTTGTGTTCCTTGTGTTAAGCGATCGAACTCAGTTTGACGGATCACCGATGCGATGGATTCATGGTAGGAAAAGACCGTGTGGTTTTCGGTGGATATCTTAGCAAACGCGGGTAGGTTTTGGGGAGGGTTACGCGCGGTCGGCAGGGAAAGGTATTACGTCACTGAGATTGGTTGCGTTGCAAGCGAGCATAACTAATCGATCGAATCCCAATGCGCACCCGCAGCAAGATGGGAAACCGATGCGCATTGCATCTAGGAGAGGGTTTTCAACGGGGAGGGGGAATTTACCATCTTCGATTCGCTGTTGGTTTGCGATTTTCGAGCGGTGTTCGAGATCGTCTGCATTGAGCAGTTCGTGGTACCCGTTTGCCAATTCGACTCCTTGATAGAAGACTTCGTAACGCTCGGCGGTGCGCGGATCGACGGAGTCGAGTTTTGCAAGGGCTGCTTGGGATGCAGGAAAATGGGTAACGAGGGTTGGGCGTTGGAAGCCAAGGGTTGGCTGGACGACGAAGGAGAAGATGAGATTGACCCAGTCGTCCCAGTCGTTGGACCAGTGCTTTGAGTCAACGAGATTGCGTTTGGTGGCCCAGTTCGCAAGATCGGCAGTTGACGCTTCGAATAACGCGATGCCGGTAGATTGTTCGAACGCCGTAGCGAAACGGATTTGAAGAGCGGGTTGGGTGCGTAGTAGATTTTGGAGTAGTTCGTCGAGCAGTAGGAGTCCTTGGGCGAGATCAGCATGAAGGTCATACCATTCTGCCATGATGAATTCGGGGTTATGGACCGGTCCGAATTCTGCGGAGCGGAATACGGGACCTAATTGGTAGCAGCTACCTAGGCCTGAGGCGAGCAAGCGTTTCATAGCTTGTTCGGGTGAGGTTTGCAGGTACCAGTATTCGTCGGTGGATGGGGAGTTGTTTTGTGCGTAGTCAGAATTTCTTTGGGCTGGGATGGCGACGTTGCTGGCTGGTATACGGATTGGATCGAGATGGCGATCGATGACGCAGTAGCGGGAGAGTACTGGTGTTTGGACTTCGGTGAAACCACGTGAATCGAAGAATGCTCGCAGTTGTTTAGCGAGAGATGCGCGGCGTTGAAGATTAGCGACTGGCGCGGTGGACAGGCAGTGGTTGTTCATCCAAGGAAGGCTTTCGAAGAGAGTCTTTGGATGGCATTTTAATAGCGACCGAGTGGATAGGGAGATTGATTTGGAAGATAGTTTTGGTTTGGGTTATATCCTGAACCGACTGGTGAGTAGGTGTTTTGCTGGTTGGGTATTTGAGTGTAGAGGGGATTTAGAGTGGAGGGTGCGTAGCCTTCTGGCCAGACGACAGGTGGAGTGTTGCCTGTGGTTGTGCGATAGTTCGGGTTGGTCAGGTTTGAGGAGTAGTTCGCGGTTGGGTTTTGGTTGGTGACGGTGGTCGGATAGGTCGTTGGATAGGTGGTTGGAAGGTTAGCGATTCGAGATTGGGGTTGTTGATAGGTGGGTGCAGCGTAGGTTTGTGGAGGATTGGCGAGAAGCGGAGTTGGTTGTGCGTAGAGAGGGGAGTGGGAATAGGAGACCGGTTGTTGGTAGGTCTGCGGCTGATAAGCTGGTTGTTGATAAGCCAATTGCGGTTGGTAATAGCCGGCTACGGGTTGAATTTGGCCGGACTGGTAGGGGGTGTAGTTAAAGTTTCGTGTGGGGAGTAGTTCGGTGATAATTTCGGGGCGCAGGCCGATGAGTCCGAGCAGGAGGAAGCCCAGTTCGGCCCAATAGAATCTTGGTTTTTTGCTTCTGCGCCGGGTGGTTGACATTGAGATCTCGCGCTGGATGGATAGAAATCGGCCAGTGGGAGATGTAGCGAAATCATTAGGCGTGTGTCCAGAGCAGTTGCAGTATCACTGGATCTCCCAATTTCTCCATTTTGAATTCAGCTTGATTTGGCAAAAGTGGATTTGGTACAACGGCAGTTGCAGATGGTAAGGATACCGATGCGAGGGTGAGTCGTAATCGCCTGAAGTACATGAGTTCCAGGGATGGAGGTTGTCATGATTCGGAAGTTGTTGACCAGGTTAGTTCTTGCGAAGAAGTTGCCAGCGAATCCTTATCCTGGCGAGATGTTACCGATCGAGCGATTACGTTTATATCAGTGGATGACAGAGTATTCACCGAAGGTAGTCTTGGAGGTGGGTACAGGGGTGGGTGGATCGACATTTTATATTTCCGAGGCTTTGAAGCGCAATGGTGGGGTGTTGCATACTTGCGATCCATTGCGACGTCCGCCGGAGGATTTTCTGAATCGATTTCGGGAGACTTTGTATTATCACCCATTGCGTTCTGACGAGTTGATTGAGCGTTTGCAGCGTGATGGAGTTGTGCCTGACTTTTTATTTTTTGATGGTCCGGAGATACCAGAGTTAGCGTTGCAGGACATACAGCGGTTGGAGGGGTGGATAAAGCCTGGGTGTTTATTTGCGATGCATGATTGGGAGCAGGTTGGCGGTGCGAACAAGAAGATCGTTTCGATAAAAGCGCAGCGTGTTAGGCCTTATTTTGAGCAGTCAGAGCGATGGAAGTTAGTATCGCGATTGGAGGGGCACCGCAAGAACGTGTGGTGGACGAAGGGTCGGTTTGACTCGGTGGGTTTGTGTTTATATCGGTTTGAATAGGTTGGCTCCGGGGTTCGGTGGGAGTGGGGTAGAAACAAAGCGTTCGCAGTTAAAAGATTGGTGGTTTGTAAGGTTATGGAGGGAATCATGGCACTACCTATATCTATCATGTTTCCGATTCCATCGAGGGATCTCGAACAGATTGATCTTGGGAGCGACTTGTACATTTACCACCATTTAGGGTTGGGGGATATGATTCACCTCAACGGAATGGTTCGGTATTTATTGAGCAAGCTGGAGGCGGGGCGGCGAGTGCATGTTTTCTGCAAGGAGCGGAACATGGCGATGACTCGCTGGATGTATCGGGACGAGGAGCGAGTCTGGTTGGAGTCGATTCCAACGGGGATGCGGGAGGGGCCGGTGGTACAACGGGTGCTTCGAGAGAATCGAACAAAGAATTTTTTATCTGTTGGCCACCGGGCGTTGCGAGCATTTGAACAGCGGCATCCTGCACGATTCTTCGACGAGTTGTTTTACATGCAGGTAGGGTTACCGTATCAGATTCGATATTCGCATTGTTATTGGGAGAGGGATTACGAGCAGGAAGAGCGAGTGTTTTCAAAGTTAGCGCCGAGTGGAGATTATGCTTTTGTGCATGACGATCCAGAGCGTGGGTATCACATTCAGTCCGAATCGATTGGCTTACCGATCGTGCGCAATGATATTACCGAGAGCATTTTTCATTTAGGGTTATTGTTGGAGCGTGCAAGTGAGGTTCATTGCATGGAGAGTTCCATACGTTGCATGATTGAATCTTTAGCGATGTCGAACTCGAAGTTGTACTATCACAACTTTCGGTATCCGGACAGACCGCTCGGTGAGGCGACGCAGTTGGCTTGGAAGCAGATCGACTATCCGCGGGGCAAATCGCAAGCGGCTTAGGGTAGAGGGTTTATGGGTAAGCGGATCGTTTCGTTCTCATTGTATGGTTCGAATCCTTTGTATCTTGAGGGGGCGGTGCGCAATGCGGCGATGGTACCGCGAGTGTATCCGGGATGGATTCCTAGGTTTTATTTATCTGAGGAGATAGGAACTGAGTTGGTGGGAAGGTTAGAGGGTTTGGGAGCGGAGGTGCGAATTGGGAAGCGGTTGGGGCCATTTGACGGTACGTTTTGGAGGTTTTTAGCGGCTTCGGATCCTGAGGTGGAAGTTGCGGTGTTCCGGGATACCGATTCGAGGCCGAGCGAGCGGGAGTATGCGGCGGTATGTGAGTGGCTGGAGAGTGGCAAGTCGATGCATTTGATGCGTGACCATCCGGAGCATCGCGTTTTGATGATGGCGGGGATGTGGGGATGTGTTGGTGGTGCGATACCAGACATGCAGGAGTTGATTTCGCGATGGGGGTTGTGGGGAAGGAAGGGGGTAGATCAGGTCTTTTTGAGAGAAGTGGTTTATCCGCGACTTCGGGGGGATTTACTGGTACATAGCGATTTATACTGTTATGGCCAGGAGGAGTGCCGACCGTTTCCGATCGAGCGTTCCAAGGGTGAGTTTGTTGGGGCGGTGGTTGCACCGGATCGCGATACCCCTACGGAGGAAGAATTGGACGCTTATGCTAGAAAGTTTCAGGGTATGAGGATGCAGCGGTTATCGGCTCCGGCGCGGCGTATATGGATTAAGCCTTGGATGAGGCTTAAGCAATGGTTTCGTGGAGTGGGAGTTTTTTGTTGGATGTTGATGTTGGTGGGATTACTGGGAACGGAGAGTATTGTGCGAGCGCAAGAGGTTGTGGATAAGAGTGCGATGGTGGAATACGAATTGGATTTTCGGGAAGCGCAAGCGCATTTGGTGCATGTTCGTTTGACAGTTCCATCTCTTGGGCGCGAGAGTGTACGGTTGATGATGCCGGTATGGACACCAGGGTCCTATATGGTTCGCGAGTATGCTCGGCAGGTTGAGACACTTCGAGCTTTTGATGCGCAGGGTTCTGAGCGAGTGGTTGAGAAAGCGGACAAGAATCATTGGGTGGTAGAGAGCAAGGGGACAGAGCGTGTCGTAATTGAGTATCAACTATATGGCCGGGAGATGGGTGTTAGAACGAACTGGATTGAGGACGAATTTGCGTTTATCACGGGAGCTGCGACTTTTTTGACTGTTGAGGATTTGTTGGATCATCCGCATGTCGTGCGATGCAAGCCGCGTGAGGGGTGGAAGCAGATTGCAACGTCGTTGCTCAGTCCCAAGGGCGCGGAGCCGTGGGTTCGTCGTGCGGAGAATTTCGATGAGTTGATCGATAGTCCTTTGGTATTGGGAACGATTGACATTCGAACGGAGACTATCGGTGGAGTGGAGCATTACTTGGCGACGGCCCCTTTTAACACGGGTGCGCCACAGGTTTCTGGTTTAGCGACGAATCGCAGTGAGGCTTGGTGGGATACAGAGAAGGCGATGGCTGATGTGGTGAAATTAGTTGAAGTCGAGCAGAAGTTTTGGGGTGAAGTTCCTTACAACCGGTATTGGTTTTTGAATTTGATTACCGAATCGGGGGGTGGGTTAGAGCATGATAATAGCACTGTGTTGATGACAAGTCGTTGGGCACCTCGACAACGTGCGAAGTATGTCGATTGGTTGGGTTTAGTATCACATGAGTTTTTTCATACTTGGAACGTTCGTCGGTTGAGACCCAAGACACTGCAGCGGTATGACTACAACCAGGAGCAGTACTTTAAAGAGTTATGGGTAGCGGAGGGATTGACGAGTTATTATGACGATTTGTTCGTAGTGCGTGCGGGGTTATGTACACCGAAGGAGTATTTAGAGCGGTTGAGCAAGAGCATACAGGGGTATCAGAATGCGCCTGGGCGGTTGGTTCAGAATGTGTTGGACAGTAGTTTTGATTCATGGATCAAGTTTTATCGACCCGACGAGAATTCGGCGAATAGTCGGATCAGTTATTACGTGAAGGGGGCGTTGATCGGGATGTTGCTTGACGCCAAGATTCGGATGGAGCATGGCGGGGAGAAGTCCCTTGATGATTGCATGCGCTTGCTTTGGCAGCGTCATCGGGAGGGTGGATATGAGAACGATGACTTCTTGCGCATTGTTGCAGAGGTGGGATCGGAGCAGACGGCCGAGTGGCTCAAGCGGGAGTTGGAGTCGACACAAGAACTTGATTATGCACCGTTGTTGGAGGCTTATGGATTGCAGTGGAAGCCGAAGGAGGGTGGTGAATCAAAGAGTAGTGAGCAGGGCAAGAGTAGTGAGCAGGGCAAGAATGGTGAGCAGGGCAAGAATGGAGCGAATGATGCGGTTGCGGGGTCACAAGTTACAGTGGCGCAGGTTGGGTTGGAGTTAAGCAATACGGCTGGAAGAGTGGTTGTTGATAAAGTGATGCGAGGGGGTGCAGCGAGTCGGGCGGGGGTACAGGTTGGTGACGAGGTTTTAGGGTTGGGTGAGCAGCGGGTGGCCTTTGAGCAGTGGGCTGATTTGGTGGGTACTTTACGGCGTGGGGACGCGGTTCGTTTGCTGATTGCACGGCGGGGAAGGTTGTTGGAGAAGGTTTTGGAGTTTACCGTAGATGGCTTGCAAACTGCTGAGGGGGCGGTGGTACCGAGCTGGAACTTGCAGCGAATTGAATCTCCGGGAGCGGAGCATGAGAAGTTGTGGCGGGGTTGGTTGTCGATTGCGTCTTCGGGTGAGTCGGTTGAGAAGGGTGAGTCGGCTGGGAAGGGTGAGTCGGCTGGGAAGGGTGAGTCGGCTGAGAAGGGTGAGTCGGCTGGGAAGAAGGAATAATTACTTTAGGGCTCGCGATGCGAGCGAGGCGGAGAGGTGGAGGGGTAAAATTCAGGTTAAAAGAGTTGAAATACCTATAAAACTGCTATCTCAGTGAACTTGGTGTTCCGGCTAGAATCCGGCAGTTAGCCCTGTTGGGGGCTGGTAAAATATTCCGGTTGCGGGTAAGAAATGGGCCCATAGGATGGGTGTAGACTGCCCGTGCTAATCCCCTTCAAGACCAGGGAACGCTAGTTCGTTTTTGATCGAGGAACGTCGAAATGTCAGTGAATGAAGAAGTATTTTCCAAAGTCCAATCTGCACTCGTCGATGCGCTTGGTGTTGACGAAGAGGATGTGACGGAGTCGGCGACAATGGTTGGCGACCTCGGAGCCGAGTCGATCGATTTCCTCGATATCGTCTTCAAATTGGAGAAGGCGTTTGGGATAAAGATTCAGACTGAGGACTTATTTCCTAAGGACATCCTCACTGAGGGTAGCTACGTCAATGACGGCAAAGTCAATGCGACTGGGCTGGCAGAATTAAAGAAGCGGATGCCGTGGGCAGACTTGACCAAGTTCGAGTCGAATCCGCGAGTTCAGGACTTTGGCGACGTCTTGACTGTGAGTGATTTGTGCCGATATGTTCAATCCAAGTTGTCGTAGTTTTTTGGCGGTTATCGCAATTTACGACTTGAGCTACATCCCGAGCAAGGAAAAGGCTTTTCGGTGCGTTGGTTTTGGATAGATCGCTTTGTCGAATTTGTACGGGACTCACACGCGCGGACCATCAAAAACGTGTGTTTTGGGGAAGAGCCGCTCGATGAATACTCACATGGTTTGCCTCATTTCCCTCATTCGTTGATGATTGAGGGGATGGCGCAAACTGGGGGATTGTTGGTTTCGGAGCCGGAGGGCTTTGTTCGCAAGACGGTTTTGGCGAAAGTGTCCAAGGCGACTTTTCATCGGACGGTTGGTCCTGGAGATCGCATTGAGCTTTTGGCAGTATTGCAGGACAAGCAGCCTAGTGGGGCGGTCGTGCATGGGACCATTACCGTGGATGGCGAGTCGGTAGCAGACTTGGAATTGTGGTTTGCATTTCTCGACGAGAGTTTTGGTGAATCCGCTTTGTTTCCGCCCGAGGATCTCATGCGAACCCTTCGAATCTTGCGGCTTTACGACGTTGCTACGGACAAGGATGGGAATAAAATAGATCCACCAGCACATATGCTCGAGGCTGAACGCACGGTAGCGGCGGCTTTAAAGCAGGCTGCTCGTTCGTAGTTGTACATTGTTCGTGGGCAAGTTCTTGATGGGGCTTGTTTATTTGGACGAATGGACATGACGATGAGTTTTGCGGGATTTGGGTGCTGTAGGGTGAGCAACCCGAGGATCGAATACGAAGGACTTAACTCGAAGGGTTTGGATTCATGCGTCGACGTGTTGTCGTCTCTGGTTTAGGTGTGATCAATCCGCTCGGACACAACGTGGACACGATGTGGCAAGCACTTCAGGAGAGTCGAAGTGGGGTAGGTCCGATCACTGTGTTTGATGCTTCTGGGTATCCCACGACGATCGCTGCGGAGGTCAAGAATTGGGATGTGACAAAGGTTGGTGAGTCGTTGTCGGATTGGGAGCACTGCGGCAGGCACACGAAGTTTGCGGTTGGGGCGGCGAAGCAGGCTGTCGCTCAGTCGGGGATCTTGGACAGCAAGCTGGATCCGACTCGGATAGGGGTTTATTTGGGGGCGGGTGAAGGGAATCAGAACTTCGGGAACTTCACGCAGATGGTTGCCGCTGCGGTGGGGGAATCGGCATTTAATATGTCGAACTTCATGCGTCGTGGATTTGAATTGATGAATCCTCGTGAGGAGATGGAACAAGAACCGAATATGCCCGCGGCGCATCTTGCTGCTTTGTTTGACGCGCAGGGACCGAATTCGAATTGTTTGACTGCTTGTGCAGCAAGTAGTCAGGCGGTAGGAGAAGCGACGGAATTGATTCGATCGGGCGATGCCGATGCGATGATAGCTGGCGGTTGTCATTCGATGATACACCCATTTGGATTGACTGGTTTCAGTTTATTAACGACTTTATCTGGGCGTAACGACGATCCTACTCGTGCATCGCGTCCGTTTGATCGCGATCGCGATGGATTTGTGTTGGGAGAGGGAGCGGCAATAGTAATTCTTGAGGAGTACGAGCACGCTCGTCGCCGAGGGGCACCAATCTTTGGTGAAATACTTGGCTATGGATCGACGGCGGATGCGTACCGAATCACCGATATTCATCCTGAGGGGCGTGGAGCGATAGGTTGCATGAGGCAAGCGATTGCCGATGCGAAGTTGAATTTGGATGAAATTGGATATGTCAATGCGCACGGTACGAGTACAACAGTCAATGATCGAACTGAGACTTTGGCTTGTAAGGGTGTTTTCGGCGAGAGGGCTAAATTAACGCCGGTATCGAGTACGAAGAGTATGATGGGGCACTTGATCGCTGCTGCTGGTGCGACGGAGATGATTGTTTGCATGTTGGCGATTCGTGACGGAGTGTTGCCTCCTACGATCAACCAAGAGAACCCGGATCCCGATTGTGATTTGGACTATATTCCGAACGTTGCGAGGGCTTCGAAGATTCGAGTTGCGCTAAATAACAGCTTTGGTTTTGGTGGTCAAAATGTAACGTTAGCGGTCGGGGCGTTGCGCAATGGCGGCTAGAGTATGATTTCAGATCCGGTTTTATTAGCTTACCTTGATGAGTCGCTGGCCAGTGAGAAGATGGTCGAGGTAGAGCTTGCGATACGCAACCAGCCGGAGTTGAGAACAAGGTTAGTGCAATTGATCGCTCAGCGCGATGTTGGAGTGCATAGCATTGGAGACATTTGGCGCCGTCATCGGTTGAGTTGTCCGAGTCGCGAGTCGCTGGGTAGTTATTTGCTAGGCGCGATGCTTGACGAGACGTCGGATTACATTCAATTTCATATCGAGACTTTAGGGTGTCGTTATTGCCAGGCGAACCTTGAAGATTTACGAGCGAAAGCGAAGGCAGCGGAAGCTTCTGCTTTAGCGGAGGAGCAGAAAGCGGAAGCTCTAGCTCGCCGTCGTCGTTTTTTTCAAAGTAGTGTTGGTCGCATTCAATCCAATCCTAGAAACTCGTAACGCAGCTCGCACCGGTTATTTATGCGCATAGGTCAAATTGTCAAAGTGGTTACCGATCGAAAATTCGGATTCATTCGTAGCGAGCATTTTCGAGAGGATGTGTTTTTCCATTTCTCATCGTTGAAGAACATCAATCCGAAGTGGATACGGATCGGGCAAGACGTCGAGTTTGAAATCGACGAGCTGATGCGGATCAATCAGGAGCGTTTGGAAGCGACGTTAGTGCAAGAGCCACGGCGACCGTTAAGTGTTCGGCTTGAAGAGGAGATGATCGATCAATTCAATCCAGCGCATCATCCGAAAGCGAGGCGTCGCAAGCCAATATGGAAAGAGCGCAAGGGAGGGGACTCGACGGAGGACGAAAATCCGAATTCTGGTGAGGGGGAGCTTTCTCCCAACGATTTTCCCCCTGAGGGCTAATTACAAATGAAGTCCACGTTGAAACGGTTCTTTTCTAAGGAATCCTCGCAACGATGTCCGGGTTGTGATACGCCGATAAGTTTTGAATCGATCAATATCAACGAGGGAGTTGCGGTTTGCACAAACTGTCGACGCCTCCATCGATTGAGCGAGTTGAGTTGGACTAACAAGTCGCGTCAGGAGGTGTTGGCTGAGCCTCCGAAGGGTTGTTCGGTCGAGGTGGATGGGCGGGGTATTGAGGATCGTGCTCAGCGAATGGTCTTAACTGCTTCGATGCATTCATATCCGGGCTTTTTCGGTTTAGCGGGGATGATGCTCTTCTGGAATTCCATCGTATCGGTATTCCTAAGTTTGGCTTTGGCTGGGCTATGGGCCAACCTGATCGCTCCGTTGCCTGCTGGGATGCAGCTTCCTGGAGGGATACGGCAGGGGCGACCGATTGTGAATGACAAACCGATGGAGTTGGGAGAGACTTTGTTTTTGTGTTTGTTCTTGGTGCCGTTTGTGTTGGTGGGAGTCGGTTTTCTGATTGCGACATTGATCGCGTTGGCTGGGCGAGTTCAAGTCGTTATTGATGGAGCGGAGTCAAGCGTTTCCAGCGGGATTGGTCGACTCAGATGGACTGAGAAGTTCGATGCGGATAAAGTCGAATCGGTGCGTTACTCAAGTCCTAATTTTGGGGACGCCGAGCGAACCCAATCGGCGATCGAGTTATACGGGGTAAACCCTGTGAAGTTCGGGGGGATGTTACCTGAGAATCGCAGGGAGTGGTTGTGCGCGATGTTGCAGCAGTACTTCAATGATTCGTCGCAAGTTCCAGTTTCCGAGGGAAGTCCGGGGAGTTAGGCGTCTGGGGTTGGTTGGAGATTGGCGCGTTTTTTAATGATAAATGCTAAGTGGTGATCGAGGTGTCCGATGAACTTATCGAGGAGTGTGGCAAGGCTCACAGCACCGACTTCGGTATGAATACCGATTCGTTCCCAAGCGTACTCGGGAAGGGATTGTAGGATAGCGGCGGTCAGTTGGCGGTTACGGTGTAGGAGATCTGCGGCGTTAAACGTGTCGATGAGGTTGACTCCTGGAAGTTTAGCGAAAGCGGTTTCGTCGAAAGCGACCAGCAAGGGTTTGTCCATGCAGGCTACACGTTTCATGCGATCGGAGCCAATGAGATCGGATTCTAGGAGGTGCGTGACGATTTGGTGGATCGTCCAGGACCCATCGGCGGGGCGACTGTGGAGTTCTTCGCGGGAGAGTCCCCAGATCGCTTGTGTGAGTTTGGGACCACCTGCGAGGTATTCATGGATTCGGTTGGCTTGGCTACTCATCTTTTTCGATTAGGTTGTGGACAAGAGGGTTGGGGGGTTGGCTACACGATTTGCGGGAATCCGTTATCTTACACGGTGTTGCGGAGAGTATTTTTAGTTTTTTTGTCATCAGTTTCGACTATGGCGGAGAAATTTTCAGAGGGGAGTCAGGAACGAGTGGCGGAAATCCAGTGCCCGACGTGTTTGAAGTTTTTCGTCCCGGAGCTAAAAGCACCGGAGATGCCATTTTGTTCGATGCGATGCAAGATGGCCGATTTGAACCGTTGGTTTACCGAGGACGTCGGACTACCGGTGCTTCCTAGTTTGGATGACGAAGAGCAAGAGCCTGAGCCCCCGCCGTCGGCACCGACGGAATGGCGATTTGAATAGTAGAACGGATTGGTGCATCTGACTTCACGGGAAGAAGCGTGGGGGGGTAGTGCACCAGAGATTGAATTCGACGCTTTGGTACTGAGACGGATTTTTAGCTATGAGTGATACAGTGCAAGAGACGGGCTCGTCTTCGACGGGAAGTACAAGGGCAGAAGTAATGGTCCCGCGTATTTCGATTGACTGGTATCGTTCAACACCGTGGTGGCGACTAGTGTCTCAGTCGATTTCTATCTCTTGGAGAACGTCCCATGTTTTGCTTTGTGCTGCTGCGTTGTTGATCACACAGATAGGATTTAACATCTCCCATCGGTTTTTTATAGGGAACTCATCTTCTTCTGCGGCATATACCGACTCTACCGCAACGCAGTGGTTGCATCCGAAGACATCGGATGTGCCTATTGCCCCTTGGATACCTGGAGTCGATGGGTTATCCGAAGTAATGTTGGGTAGTCAACAGAAGTCGGATTGGTATCGAGTCAATAGCGATTCGTTTGTTGCCGTTTGGCAGCGATATGCCTCGGTGGCATATGAGATGCTTGATGGGACTGCTCTTCGAGGAGGTATAGCTTTTGGGAGTTTTGCTGCCGGCTTATGGAATATCTTTTGGGTAGTGGGTGTATGGGGAATGGTGGGTGGCATGTTAGCGAGGCGCAGTGTCCAAGAGTTGGGATTGAAGATCACAGCGCCTTGGGTTGAGACTGTGCGTTGGGTACAAGGTCGATGGTTGTCCATCGTTTGGTCCGTGCTGATGCCTTTGTCGCTTGTTGCTTCAATTGCTTTGCTTCCGTGGGGCATTGGTTGGATATCCAATGCCACTTGGGTTGGTGGAGCCTTGGCCTCTATCTTGATGATCCCAATAGCGTTTTTGGGGCTAGGGCTTGGATGGGTTTGTGCGATCTCGTTGTTTGGCTTTTCGTTTTCCACGGTAGCGATAGTTACCGAGAATCAGGCTGATGCTTTTGATGGGATGTCGAGAGCGACAGCATATACGTTTCAGAGGCCGGCAACGTTGTTTCTCGGAGTGTGCATAGCGGAAGTGCTAGGGTATTTTTCTGGTTCGATCGTATCGATTGTTTTGAATACTGGTTACAACGTGGTTGCCCAATCATTTCACGCATCCAGTGCATTTGCCTTGCAGTCAGAAGGGAATTGGCTGGCGTTCATTGTGCGTGGGATGGTTCCATTATTGATTGCTGCGTATGGATTTAGTTTCTTTTGGACGGCATCAAGCGCATTGTATTTGGTCCTGCGCAAAGAGATTGACCACGCAGAGTTTGATGCGATTTCTATGAAGAACAATGATGAGCCAAAGGCCTTGCCGAAGCTTGCACCTGTTCCCGGGAGCGAAGCGAGTTAGGCTGGTAGGGGGAGCGTGTCGTTACTGTCCGAGGCGGACGGTAACACCAGGACTGGCGTTCTCCGTATTTGTTGTCGTTGGTGCTACCGGTGTTGGTGCGGCTTGTAAGGGGGTGACTGGTATTCCGAGCAAGTTGGTGCTGGAGGGGAGCGTAGGAGATGCCGATACGGCGGGAAGAGTTGTCGTACCCTGTACAGAGTTCGTGATGCCGTTGACTACCGCTCCGGCTTGTTGATAGATACCCATGGCTTGCTGGCCGTATTGTTGGCCTTGTTGCAGGACTCCATTGATACCTTGGGCACCACCGATGCTTGCGAGGAGATCGCGAGCTGGTTTCAGGTTGGGATCGATTTGAAGAGCTTCTGATAGATGTTGCTGTGTTGCTGGAATATTTTTACGTTGGAAGTGCATATAGGCCATTTGATATTGGGCCATTGCGGGGGATTCGCATTGAGCCATTTGGGCTAGTGCTGCATTTGGATCGCCGGAGTCGAGTAGAGCTCCAGCAAGAGC
>JBEICB010000341.1:0-3943 GCA_040373655.1 Pirellula sp.
AGGTGAAGGGGAGTAACGATTTCACGGGATTCCGGTCCGCACGCGAACACAAAAGAATCTCTTCATCTTTGCGTCTTCGTATCTTTGCGTGAGCCATTCGTCCCCCTCGCCCGGCCTCAGAGGGCCAGGCTACGGGGGCATGATGCAAAGGGCCGGGGTATTAGCGTGGGATTCTCGTAGGGTGTGGTGAAGCGGTCGGCCAATGACTTCTCATACCACTGCGACATCCCAAACAACTTCCATTCCGTCCGCCAGGTTAAGCAACAACCGCGAAACCCACCACTTAGCGCGGAAATACAACACGCAGGACGAACTGAAGAGATCGACCGACGTAGGACATCCATCGTTCACCCACATCATCCCTGTGTGACACAATAGGAGCTCTTCATCTTTGCGTCTTCGCGTCTTTGCGTGAGCCACTCGTCCCCGTAGCCCGGCCTCGGAGGGCCGGGCTACGGGGTTAGGCTTCGACTCGAACCCACCGCAATCTTAAGTAGATAACGTAAAACCCAAAGGCAACGTTTCACCAACCACCGTATCGAGCTGCTCTTGATCAAGCCCTCCACCGGTTGAAACCAACGACGCAAATCGCGTGTGCCCCATTTCTGCTAACATGGGTGCTACTTCGCCTCGCAGTCGCTCACTGATGTCGCGATAACGATCACCCGTCTTTCGCGATAAAAGCATCAAGCTCAACGGATAAGCCGGTTTGCTGCGCAAGCCCGCGTCCAATTGCATTAACTTCGTTATCCAACTTTCCACCCTCTCAATCGCAGGGGTCTGCTGGATCGTCGCGTAAACCGGGACTCGATTCCCCAACCTGCCGATCATCCACAAAAGCCCATCATGCAATGGCTCCAACTTGCGCCGCCCTAACCCCGCAAACGCTGCATCCACCATCGCGGACTTGTCACTCGCCTTTAATCTTTCCATCGATCCGAGCAATCGCATTTGCTCCATCAACACATTCAGATTCAATTGCTCGTGCCCCGTGCCTGCTAGTAGCCCACGCACGCGTGGCCAAGTGTCTTGATACAAGGCTTGCTGCTGCCCAGCGGTAAATCCGCCTGAGATGCGTCGCCACAATACCATCGCTTCGGAAACATTCGCAGCCGATTTGTGCGATAACTTGTTGTGTACCGTCTTCCAAGTCGTTTGCACACGCCAATCATCGACCGGAAAACCATATCCAGGCCGCAAACACCAACCCACCAAATTCAGCCACCGACCTTCATGCTCCGGCGACTTTGAACGCCCCGCATTGCGATCTAACAACCCTCTCCAAATTTCCCTCAAAAGGGAGGTAGGCCACTCTCGACGCGGAATACCGACCGCTTCGCTTAGCAACGCAAAAGCCTCTTTCGGCTTCACGTTGCCAGCCATGGAAAAAATCTCATCCAAAGCGGATTCCGCTCGACCAATCACATCCTGATGAACTACCCGTTGCACACGACCCGATTGAGTGACCGTCGCATCGTCTGCCGCCCCCGTCTCGCGAAGCACTTGACCACCTCGCACGTCGAACTCCAAATTCCATCGCTGTGCTGGATCGACTCGCACCAAGGACATCTTCAGAGTTCCAATTTCACTGAGCTCTGTCTCTAACTGAACGCGAATCGACTCCTTTCCCTTTCGCCCCTGCTCCTCTAACACGGTGCAGATCGGCGGGAGCTCCGTCATCGTCTTGGGATCAAAATCTATGACCTCCCCAAAAGTATGATTGAGCTGTGAACTGCTTGAAATAAGCGGAAATTGAACAGGCTGCCCAAGCAGCAAATCAAACGGTTGATCGGACAAACAAAATCGATCTAACGGCATCGCTGTCGCCGGCATCACACACATCACTCGCTTGGGATTTTGATTGACGATGATGTAATACGCTTTCGCTAACCGCGCATCGATCCGAACCCCCTCTCCACGTCGCACTAGCCCAAAGCTTGCCGCTCCTTGTGCGACCGCCAAGTCCAAGCGATTCCCTAACAACGCCTTGGGCTTCCAATTCGGATCGGTTGGATCAGAAAACCAAGAGGTCAATTGATCGAGTATCGCTTGCTGCACCAATGGGGACTCAAGTACTCCCCCATTGAACAAAACCCAATCCGGCCTCGCAGCACGGCGCTGCAAATCCACTCCCTCTTGGTGATTTAGATCTTGGTGATTTAGTTCGCTCGTCTGCCGGCCCGCCCATCGATGCTCCCAAAGAAACGCCGCAAGATGAACCATCACATTCGGCTCGGACTCATAGGGCAGACCAAACTCTTGAAACCCTTCCTCGGTCGCAGCTGGGCGTGCATCAAGCGAGACTTTTCCGAAGAACCCTTCGAGCAATGTCTTCTGGGCCCAATCGCGCGTGATCGACAAGGTCTTGCTGCCACCCACGAGCTTCGCCCCGACGCCTGGCAAGGTGATCGAGAACTGCTCAGGAGCCGAATCGCTGAGCAACGCTTCTTTTGCTTTTCTCGCATTGCCAATCAACGCTTCCCATTGCCGAGGAGACAATCGCTCCGTCTCATTGCCGATTTTCAACTCAAGCAATCTCGCCAAGGCCAAATCCATGTTGTCGCCGCCGAGCATCAAGTGCTTGCCGACCGCGACACGATGCAACCGCAAGAGTCGTTTCTTTCGAAGGACTTCGTCCAAACCTGCTGCGGCGAGATCGCTTTGGTCTGCACTGTTGATTTCTTTGACTGCACTGGTACTCCCCTGAGCACTAGAACCACCCTGAGCACTGGTACCACCCTGAGCACTGGTACCACCCTGAGTACTGGCGGAGTTTTCTGCTTGAGGACTTCCCAAATCGGATGCTTGCGCGTCGAGAACACGGATCAGCGTAAAGTCGGTTGTTCCACCACCGATGTCACAGACAAGAATTGTGTCACCCGATTGCAGATGGGAATCCCAATCTTGTTGATGGCGATCTAGCCAAGCATAAAACGCAGCTTGGGGTTCCTCGATGAGCAAGACATTGTTCAAGCCCGCTCGTTGAGCAGCATTGAGGGTTAATTGCCGAGCTACTTCGTCGAAGGATGCTGGCAACGTGACAACGACATCTTGGTTGGCCAACGGATGACCAGGAAACCGTCGGTCCCATTGCCTGCGAAGGTGTTCCAAGTAGCGCCGGGAGGCTTCCACTGGCGAGAGTTTCTCAACGGAGTCATCACCTTGCCAAGGCAACAGGTCACTCGTTCGATCCACAAGTCCATGACAAAGCCAACTCTTGGCAGACCCAAACCCTCGGCCTGGTGCTTGGACAACTCGTTCGCGAGCGAGAGCACCGACGATGCTGTGCGCTGTTGCTGGGGTTGTACCAAAGCGGTAGGTCGGATCGATGCCTTCGAGTTCGCGGGGAGCTAACTCGTAGTGAAAGGATGGTAGCGTGGAGAGTTTTTCAGCGACACCAAAATCGACGAGTTGCTCGATAGCAAAGACTTCTACGCGACTAATTGAATCGGAGGCTCGAGTGGGATCAGAACTACGAACCTTTTGGGCTTGCGTATCCACGTAAGCCATCGCACAGTTGGTCGTCCCAAGATCGATGCCGACGACAAACCGAGACCTTTCCGGGTCGAAGGCGGCATCGAGTTGCGAGCGAATAGGGCTCTTGGAAGCTTCAACGGGGGTGTTGGACATAGTGTCAAGCATCACGACGAGGAAGTTCAGTTAGTTGCAGCGTCATCGCCATCGGCAAAAAGTCTTTTAGCAGAATCGGTCCGACACATTGGTCAGAGTTTAGGTCCGACAAATAGACTTCCAGATCTGGAGCGAATTCAAAAAGGAACTGGCGGCAGGTCCCGCAGGGGCTCACGCAAGTCGGAGAAACGATGACGATTTGTTTCCAGTTTCGCGAACCTTGCGCGATGGCTTGAGCTGCAGCATTTCGCTCAGCGCAGAGGGTCACCGAGTACGAAGCGTTTTCAACGTTGCAACCTTCAAAGTGGCGGCC
>JBEICB010000412.1:0-2108 GCA_040373655.1 Pirellula sp.
CCATCATGGTCAGCACCGTCGTTCGTGCTTGCCCTGTCTTTTCGTTCCAGTACTCAGCGACCTGGCGTACCGAGATCGGGTGATTCTGGTCGATGTATTGAAGAAGTTCCCATTCGACTCTCCCGAGCGACACTGGCTTTTTGACCATCGCATGTCCTTTCAAGCAATCGCAATTGACGACAACGGTGGTCAATCTATTTCATACTACATGCGTAGTCAATTAGGTTTTTTAGTTTTTAATCCAATTCCGCCGATCGATTCAGCGAGTATTCCTCGTGATTGTGGCCAGCCCCTTAACCAAAAAGGCCCTATTCGGTCGCAGAAAAAATCGGCAAGTCGCTCGGGCCCTTTACATCGCCCGCTCGCGCGTGATGCAAAGAATCAAGCAGAGAGTCTCTCAACTCGATTTCTTCGAGTTGAGTTGTCCGATGACGAAATCCAAGCTTATGAAGCACACCTATCAACTTGCACATTCTGTAGAAATCGACTCGAGGAAAAAACTGCGTCGACAAACGAATGGGACGCGCGCCCCATAACCGCAGTCGCATTCAAAGTCGACTCCAATGATAAAGGGATCTTTGAACTGGAAAATATGCACGCTGTTGATGATCGAGGGAATCAAGTCCCATGGATGGCACCTGGTCCCTTCAACTTCTACCATCCAAATTTCGAGATAGGACTTGATGGTGAAATCATCGCCTACTTCCAAGAGGAAAATGACACTGAGCACCCGACGATCTCCAGAGAACTGAAGGTAACTCCAGGTCGTCGCATCGAATTGGAGTTTCCAGACGGCAAGCCGGCCTAACGCTGGCTTGGTTGATTACGCCGGCCCGCCTGCAAGACATCACGCAGTATCCCCAGACATCCAGCTCACATCGGAGGTCTGCAACACGTGTTAAGAAAGAAAAGAATTCCCGGCAACACCCAAACGAAAAAGATGATAACGAAAAACGCTTGAATAGATAACACGGCCGCAAGACACCCCGAAGCGGGATTCGAAGACGAATCCTTACCGCTCGTCATCTGCCCCAATCCAATGAAGTATAAAATCCCTAAAAATAGGGCAACGAAGTAGAACACGACCGGCCCGTAGGAATAAATGTTGTTATTCCCAGAGCTTCGCGATCTAGGTGGCGTCCCATAGTTTTGTGCAGCGTTCCCGCTACCAGTGCCGCCTAGGAGATAAATCCCAAGCACAATACATCCTAGGACGACAAGACAACTTATCACGATTACCCCAGCTAACCGATCACGCTTCTCATCGAGATCGCGAAGCGGAACTTGTTTCTCTGCCACATCATCCCGGGTGGACAACTTCGAGACTTTCGTTCCGCATCTCGGACAACACGCCAAATCGAGAGTTAACTCCATCTCACAACGTTGACATTTTACTTGCGTACTCATTGATTCACGCTCCGAGCTGGACACCACAACTCACAATACCATTGGATAGCAAGCCCAACACCAAACAAAAGCACCGTCCATTGATAAATCGTAAGGTTCAAGGCAAAAACTGGTTCGGGACGTATCGCTTCGGTAATGAATCGAAAAATGCAATAAGAGATCAAGTAGAATTGTAGACGATGGGTGGCAAGCTGATTTGTGATCGTCAAACGCCATAGAATCACTGCGAGCACACCGTGAAAGAGAACCTCGTACAACTGCGTTGGATGCATGCGTCCAAGCCCATGAAAGTCGATGCCCCAAGGCAATTCAGTTGCAATCCCGTAGCAACATCCATTAAAGAAGCAACCTATCCTTCCAATCGACAAAGCAACCGCCAACGGTAACGCAAAACTATCACCCGTTTTGAACCGAATCCCTAAAAACCACTTGGCAATCTCAACGCTTAGGTACGCCCCAACCAGTCCTGCCGTGACCGTCTTACCATCGGCAACCCATGCAAAAGACCAACCTGACTCAGTAATCGAAGTAAGCACAAACGGGAGTTTGGCGCTAATCATTCCACCAGCAAACGCCGCTGTAGCCAATACAACTTGCTCCCTAAAACTCAACTTCGTGATCGGTGAACTCTCCTTCGGCAATAATCGTCTTACCAAATAAAATGCGGCCAAAGCCAAAGACATAAACAGTGAGTAATACAC
>JBEICB010000038.1:0-30263 GCA_040373655.1 Pirellula sp.
GAAGAGGACGATTTGGATGACGAGGATTTAGATGACGAAGAGCTGGATGACGAAGAGCTGGATGACGAAGAGCTGGATGACGAAGAGCTGGACGACGAAGAGCTGGATGACGAAGAGCTGGACGACGATTTGGATGACGAGGATTTAGATGATGACCTCAGCGAGCTTGATGACGACGACTTGGACAGCATGGGTGGAGATGGGATGGGGGGTGATGACGACCCTGGCGATGGTGGTGCTGGAGGTGATTCGAAGGGGCGGAGGCGTTAGGATCGGTTGAAGAGTCAGGTTGGGGGTCATAAGGGTGAATTGAAGCGAAGAAGTGAGACGGCGAGCACTGTGAAACTTGATGAATTAGCGAAGCGTACTGGGGAATGGATGCGGGGTGCGGGTCCGGAGTCGGACATCGTCATGAGCAGTCGTGTGCGTCTGGCGAGGAATCTTGCTGATTTCCCGTTTGTGCGCACGTGCACTGGCAAGGATCGGCAAGCGATCGCCACCTTGGTCGAGCGAGCTTGGGAGCGTCTTGGTGGAACGAACGAGTCTGAGTACATCGACGTTGCGAGGCTTGGGGATTTAGACCGACAGTTTTTGATGGAGCGGCAGTTGATCAGTCATGAGTTGATCGATGCAGAGGGGGCTCGCGGTGTGGTGTTGGATCGGCAGGAGCGGTACAGCATTATGGTTAACGAGGAGGATCATTTGCGTCTGCAGGTCATGCGAAGCGGGTTTGATTTGGAGGCGGGATGGGCGAGGATGACTGAGTTGGACGACATGTTAGGACGAGAGTTAAAGCTTGCATTTACGAAGCGATTTGGTTACTTGACGGCTTGTCCGACCAATGTGGGCACAGGTCTGCGATTGAGTGTGATGTTGCATTTGCCTGCGTTGGTGGCGACGAAGCAGATTGAAAAAGTGTTTCGATCGATGAGCAAGATGAATGTTGTGGTACGGGGCTTGTTCGGAGAGGGCTCTCAGTTCATGGGGGACTTTTATCAGGTCAGCAACCAAACGACATTGGGGAAGACCGAGGACGAGTTAATCCAGAAGGTCAAGGAGGTCGTGCCGCGTCTGATTGAGTACGAGCGCAAGGCGCGAGAATTTCTGTTGAGTGAGGATCGGGATGAGTTGAGTGATTTGGTGGGTCGGTCTTATGGAATTTTGAAGACGGCCAAGAAGATCAGCAGCGAAGAGACCATGCATTATTTGAGCAAGGTGCGGCTTGGGGTGAATCTAGGGTTGATCGAGGGGGTTAAGATTGCGATGGTCAACCAGTTGTTTTTGCAAACGCAACCTGCTCATTTGCAGAAGTTGCGAGGATTGATGTCGAATGCAAGTGCTCGGAACACGGAGCGAGCGAATTATCTCCAGCAGCATTTGAAGTTGGTTTAGAGCTGGATGAAGTCTTCAATAAATCGTTGAAGATTTTGGATGAACTCTGCGGTTTCTCGTTGAGTCTCGGTGGGGATTCGAGGCGATTGGGGAGTTTGAGTGTTCATGCAGGAAGTGAGTTGAGTGATTGGTGGGCTTTTCTTTTGAAGGTCGAGAAATGCGTCGACGATATGTGGTGGTAGTTGTGGGGTGTTTGCATTTAGGCGTTGAAAGTTGGCAAGATCATCGAAGTACATTTCGATAGCCCAGTACGTTTGTTTTGCGACCCATTCGTTTCCGATAAAGTTCTTTCGATGTACGAGTAGGGATTGCAGCCAAGCTTCGGCTTGAGGTTGCGTAAAGGGTTGTTTGGCGAGTTGTTCGAGGGAAGATAGTTTTTCCACGATCGCATGTTCGAGTTGCTCTGGGGATACAGTGAGAGAGCGGGGGTTTCCGAAGGGTTGTTCGAGGAAGGCTTGGTCAAGTTCCGCGGCGAGAAAGGAGGGAGAGGGGAGACGTGTCCAGTGGGGCCAGAGTGGTCTTCCGGGCGTACGGTTCGTAATTTCGGTTGAGGGTCGGATTTGTTTGTAGAGGGTTTGGTGGCAGCCGATGCAGTCGAAGGTTGCGAAGTCTCCCCAAGTTCCCGTGTTTGCCTGATAGAGGATTTCACGCGCGTTGAGAACGAAGCTCGTTTCGAGGCTGATGAAACTTTTTTGGGACTTCGGAAAGTGGTTCGCAATTTCGGACTTGATCGTTTCTGCCGAGGGGTTTGATGGTGTAAAGTGGGCGAGAAGATAGTCTTTGCGTGGGTCGGGTTGAGTTGGGGATGGAGTCCAGCGATTGGATTTATCTTGGATGCTAATCCAGTGCTTGTTGCAGGTTGAATCGAGGAACTTCGCAAGGTCGACGGGTGGAAGGGGTGGGTGCCCTGCAGCATAGGTTGTATGTGGGATAGATTTCGATTCTTTGGCTGAGCCGAGGTGGCAGCTTAAACAGACTTGGGCTGCTACAGACGCATTGGCTAGGTCGTAGAAGCCTTTTTGGGACTTTGCTGCAGCGGACAGGGGTAACCAGTCTTGGGATTGGTGGGGAAGGAAGTAAAGAGAGCTAGCTCCATGGCAAGCTTCGCAGCCTATCGATTGATTGGCGAAAGTTGAGCGATCAAGTGTGAAAGCTTGTTGGGATCTGCCGAGGTGAGGGGTTGCGGGTGGTGAGTTGTCTGGGAGGATGGGTAGTTGTCCTGCGTGGCATGTCAGGCATTGGTTTATGAACTTGGGATCTTGGATGGAGAGATTAAGGTTATCGAGGATGATTTTTGTGCGTGGGGTGGGTGAACCGTCTGTGTTGAGGATTTTGGCGATAGCTGTTGCATGCGGGTCGGTATTGGCACCGGAAGGGTTTCCATTTTCATCGCGTCCGAGGAACAAGCGTGCTTGTTGCATGCCGATGGAATTTTGGGAGGCGAGTGGGTTAGGATTGGAGTGGCAGAGGATGCAGCTACTGCTACCGATTGATTCAGCGTTTGGATTGGAGGAGGCTTGAGGAGTTTGGGCCAAGCATGACTTTAATGCCAAAACAGAGATAAGGAGAGCGAAGAGCGATTTGAGTTGAGCCATGATGGGTGGTTATGGAGTATCGCTGAGAGCATCGATCAAGGGAGCCAGAGACGCTTTCCAGTGTATGTTAGTTGAAGTTTCAGGAGACTGGGAGTTTGGTGGAAACAGAAGTGAATCTCTGAGGTTAGAGAGTTTCGTTTGGATGTGGGGATCGGGGGGATTAGATGGCGACGCAAATGCGGGTAGGGAAGCGATATAGGCTAGGGAGGTGATTTCCCAATCTGGGGAGGCTTGGTTCTGCGCAAGATGATTCCAGAGTTTGGAGGCGTATAGACGTTGATCGGCGGTTTGCCATTTGGCTGGAGCGTTGGAGGGGAATAGCGATTGCATTTGCTGAGAGAGTTTTTGGCGTTGGATTTGGAGTGCGAGGATTTGGGGTGCGGGAGGGTTTTGGGGAGAGAGGGAGAGAGTGTCCAGAGGGGGCGGTAGGCTTTCGGGTGCTGGGGGTGAGTTGAGGATCCAGAGGGCTTGGAGGTTCCAGAGTCTTGGGGAGGGTTGTCCGAGAGGTGGTTGTTTGGATGTTGGTGAGTTCGAGAGACTTTGATGGCAGTCGGTGCATTGAAAGTTAGCGAATTCGGGCCAAGTGGAGGATGATGTTGATGTGGAGGATGGGTTGGGGTGAGGGTATGCCGATAGTCGAGTTTGAAGGAGTTCGAGTTCTGAATCCGTGGCGGCGAGTTGGCCGGCGAGCCATTGTTGTGCGAGACGGTTTGGGTTGGATTGGGAGTCTGACGATAGCCGCCAGTGTTTCGGGTAGGCTTGGATGTAAGTGTTGAAATCGAAGTAGAGTGCTGGGTGTCCAGCGGCGATGATATCGTGGTTCATATCTCGGTCTGGGGCACCGACGTGGCAAAGGGTGCATGTTTTGGCTTGTACTGGAAGCGACTTGGTATTCACCATGCCGAGGTTTTCGATTGCATGACGAAGGCTGTTGGGGCCTTGGTAGTGTTCATAGTTCCATTGTTCGGCGGGTCCGTGGCAAGCTTCGCATCCGACACCTTCGGGGGTTTTGGGGAGGGGGAGGTTGGCGGCTAGTTCTGCGGTGGCGGCTAGTTCGGTGGAGGAGTTGTGGCAGGCGAGGCAGTTTTTGAATGCGGGTACGTTCAGGAGGATTCCGTCGACGACGATGTTCAGGCGTCGCAGGATATCTAGAGAGTTGGGGGAGTTAAGTGTTTGCCAGGACTTTGCGTGGGGATCGCTTTCGAGCCACAGAGGGTATTCGGAGCCGCGGGTCGCGGAGGTAGAGGAGACACCGGCGGAGGGGCCACCGTGGCAAGCGGTCGCAGCGCAGGAAGTCGCACCGAGGGTTGGGTGAGATTTATCGATGAGTGAGGAAGTTCCCCAGGTTTCGTTGGGGTCGGGGGGTTCCGAGGCGCAAGTTTCAGAGGCTAAAAGTTCGAGTAGGAAGGTCAGTGCTAGAGCAAGTAAGGGGGTGGCGAATCGTGGGTAGACGGTTCGGGTGGTGTAGAGAGCCATGATAAATTCCCCATAAAATGCTTGGACCGTTCTTTTCAATGCTTGTCTATGGGATGATAACAAGAGCATTGGGTTGTCGAGGACAAGCATCGGATGTGGGGCTTAACGGTAGTAAGGGAATCGTGTCACTAAAAGTCACACTTTGCAAAGAAGGCAAGCAGATAGGGGAGTTAGACGTTTTATCCGCTGTGGAGATTGGCCGGCGTGACAAGACGGATCGAACGGTGACGATACCTTCGAAGTATGTTTCGAGTGAGGGTGGGGATCGTTGGGTGATCGCGGACTTAGATTCACCACGAGTTCCTCGAAAGGCATGTTCTATTGAGGTGGTAGGTGATCAGCGGGTTCGGGTAACGAACATTCATCCGAGCAATCGGGATTTGTGGATTGAGGATGACGGCCAGCGATTGCAGATAATACCGGGAACGACGTTGGAGGAGAGTTTACCGATTGCAGTGGTTTTGCCGGAAGGATATCGGCTTGAGCTGCATTGGGATCGTACTTCGGAAAGCGAGTTGATGGATGTAGAGGTAGGGGTTAACGGATTGGAGGAGCGGGTAAATTCGTTATTGGGATATTCGAGTGGCATGTCCTTTTTGTCTGGGGATCATAGTGGGCTATCGTCTGGGCTGACGATGTTTGGTGGGGAGCAGGATGCCAGTTTGTTGTCGGTGTTAACTGGGGTGATTTCAGCGCTGCAGGAGCCGGTAGAGCTTGCGCATTCTCGAAAGTATTTCATGGAGATCGCCAGGGGGATCATTCGGCAATTGAAAATGGATCGGGTGGAGATTGTTTTTTGGCGGGATGAGGCATGGGTATTTGACAAGGACTATCGGTTTTTGCGGAAGGGTTCTGCGCGAGAGCAAACGATTCCATCTCGGCATTTGTTGGATCGTGTTCGAGCGAGTAAGCAGATGGGGATTCACCCGGATGAGGCGGACGAGGTGCCTTCGGAGAGTCAATTTGGGGTGCAATTGGCGATAGCGAGTCCGATATTGGATTTTTCGTTGCCGGATTCACCGTTGATTGGAGTGTTGTATGCGGATCGGCCCAGTGGTTCGATCAACGACAGCATCGGGAAAGACGAATTGCATTTCATTGCGTTATTGACTGCTGCGACGGCTATGCGGTTGGGTGGTTTGAAGAAGCAACGAGAGTTGACGACGTATCAGCAATTTTTTTCGCCGAAGGTAGTCGAGAGTTTAGTCGACGAGGGAGAGGAGTTTTTGGATGGTCGGGACACGGAGGTGAGCGTATTGTTTTGCGACTTGCGTGGATTTAGCAAGGCGACTGATACGATGGATGCGAAGGAGGCGATGCGGTGGCTCAGTGACACGCTCAGTGAGTTATCGCAGACGGTTTTAGAGGCGGATGGGGTCTTAGTGGATTATGTAGGGGATGAGTTATTTGCGATGTGGGGTGCACCGGAGACGACTCCTTCCCATGCGTTTTCTGCGGCAACGACTGCTTTGACGATGTTGGGGTTGCGGAAGGTGCTCAATGAGCGTTACTCGGGTAGGATCAAGTTCGGGATTGACTTTGGCATAGGGCTATGTACGGGGATGGCGCGGGTAGGCAACACGGGATCGAAGCAGAAGTTCAAGTATGGGCCGATGGGACGTACGGTAAATTTGGGGAGTCGGATTCAGGGTTTGACCAAGCAGTGGAAGGTCTCAGCGCTCATGTCTCGCAGTACGGCGGAGTGTTTGCCGCATGACATGTTCAAGCGTCGATTGTGTACAGCGCAGGTCGTAGGGCTTGAGGGGACGGTGGATTTGTATCAATTGATGACGGAGGAAGAGGCTGACGAGTATTTGGTGCGCCGTTACGAGGAGGGTTTGCAATTGTTTGAGCGTGGGAAGGATTTTCGTGAGACGGCGAAGGTTTTTGGGGAGTTGGTACAGAAGTATCCATTGGATGGTCCGTCGTTGAATATGTTGGTTCGTGCCGTGAATGAATTGGTGCATCCGTCGGAAGTTTTCAATCCTGTATGGAAAGCGACGACGAAGTGACTCGAAAGGACTGTTGTATGTAGCCGGTTTCATTGAGCGCGAAGGGTGCCGAAGGAAGTTCAGTATTAACTGGATTAGGTTTGGAAGAAAACTTGGAAAATTTGACTTTGAAAGGACGACAAACTAAAACAGAGGGCTGCTGAGATTGTCTTTTTTGATTGGGATTCTTAGTTGAGAATCCGTGTCGCGACTTCGGGGATATTACCGTGTTACTGGTCCGAAAAATGCGACTTCATCTCGGGCCTTTGTTGATTGCAAGTGCGTTGGTATTACTGGGAGCGGCTTGGCAGTTCTGGTTTGAGCCTTCATGGGATGACGGATTTGGTGGTGGGGTTACAGGCAGTTCGTTGGCGGGATTGGTGACGGGAAGTATTGCGGCGGGCATTTTGTTTTTCGAAATGTTATTGTGGCCGCGGAAGCGATTGCGAAGGTACAAGTTGGGGCGAACGAAGTACTGGTTGGCGTACCATGTATGGTTGGGGTTGGCTTGCGGACCTTTGGCGTTGATTCATTCTGGATTGCGATTTGGTGGACAGTTCACATCAATCTTGATGTGGCTATTGTTATTTGTGTTGGCCAGTGGTGTGTTTGGTTGGGTGATGCAAGTAGTGTTGCCACGTTGGATGTTGGGAAGTTTACCGCAGGAGACGATTGCGAGTCAGATTGATGACGTTTCGTTGTTGAGTGCGTTGGAGAACCGTCAGATGTTGACGGTTGTGTTGGGGTCGAAGCCTGAGCAGGTGAAGTCATTGGCTGAATTAGACGAGAATTTGGGGGTGCTCAAGCGGGGAGGATCACTTCGGGATGGTGATGTTGGAAAGCAGATTATCGTAGGTGC
Source organism: Pirellula sp. (assembly GCA_040373655.1). Lineage (GTDB taxonomy): Bacteria > Planctomycetota > Planctomycetia > Pirellulales > Pirellulaceae > JBKCUI01. The sequence goes on from JBEICB010000038.1 coordinate 7,314, forward strand.
GGTTCAGCGGCGTGATCCGCAGCGTGCGTCCTTAAAGGAGTTGGGGGTAAGCGAGAGTACCTCAGCGGATCGCATGGTGATTTGGAAGCAGTATGCAGAGGTGATTGAGCCGTTTTTGCTTCGAGGCGTTGTGGCTCCCGGGGGGGGAGAGGTAAAAAGCTCGCCGTTGCGAACGTTGCAGCGTTCTAGCGGTTGGTTTGCAAGTTTGCGGGAAGCATGTTCCTCAGGTGCTGATGGGGTCATCGATCGATTGGAATCGTCTGTGACTCAGCGGTTGGAATTTGATGCGCAGAAGTTAGCGCATGCTTGGTTGCATCGTTGGATCGCCTTTCATGCTGGTATTAGCGTCATGTTAACCGTTTTGCTGATCGTTCATATCATTCAATCCTTGAGATACATTTAGTCGATCGGATGGCGAGGCAATGAGATGGCGATAACAGGCAAGCAGAGAGCATCGCGAATCGATCGACGTTATACCGCGGCGGTGGATCGCTCGATTCACTGGAAACGATGGTTTGGCGTTTTCGGATTATTGGTGGGTATGCTGTATGGAGCTTGGGTTTTACTAAGTCTAGGAGCTCAGAAGCAGGTCAGCACTGGCGATTTATCTAAAGCGCATTTTGCTTGGAACGAGACAGGTTGTGACGAGTGCCACGTTGCTTTGGCACCGATAAGGGAGACAAGTTTTGGTCGGACTGAATCGGTGATTGCTATGAACAACGAGAAGTGTAGTTCTTGTCATCGCATGTCCGACCATTATGCGGAGAGAACCAAGCCAGAGGTAGCGAAGATGCAATCTTGTGTTCAGTGTCATCATGAGCATTTAGGTTTTCATCATAACTTGTTGGATATTGCGGATCGAAGTTGCGTGGGATGTCATGCTGATCTGGAGTCTTCTGTGAGAGAGGGTGGTCGAGCGGTTGCGAATGTTGCGAGTTTTGATACCCATCCGGCGTTTCGACCCATCGAGCAGCGAGAGGATCCTGGGACGATTTCGTTTAGTCATATACAGCACATGTTGCCGGGGCAACCGAAGAGGGAGGGAGGTGCTGATGCGATGACTTGGGAGGGGGTATTGGAGTGGTCAAACCGCTACGTGCTTAAGCGGCCGGAGGGTGCGACGGGATTGATCCAACTTCGGTGTAGCGATTGTCATGAGCCCGATGCGCCTTTGGCACTCGGTGAGGTGGCCGACGAGTTGATGACATCGAACGCAGAAAAGCTGAGCGGGGTAAAATCTACAGTAGCGAGGAAGAGTTCGAGTAGTCATCGGTTGTACAAAGGGGTGCAATTCGAGAGGCATTGTGAGGTGTGTCACAAGACACCTCTGCCGCATGGAGTGGACATTCCCGGGGCTCTGAAAGCAGAGGAAGCTCGGGTAGGGCGTGAGTTGGCGGAAGGTAGTCGCGATAACTTTGGTGCCGTTGAGGTGACTATGGAGGTATTGCGAGAATATTTAGAGAAAGTTCAAGCGAACAGTGTTGGCGAGTCATTTGCGAAAATGATGGAGCGCGACATTGAGCAAGTGCGTCGAGGGATGTTTGATTCGTTTGGATGCAAGAAGTGTCATCAGTTACAGGGGTGGGATCAAGGATTAAGGATCGAGGAGAGAGAGCGGGATCCTTGGTACAAGGAGATCGTTCGGCCAAGTGGTATTCCTCAGCAGTGGCTAGCGGATGCAAGTTTTACGCATGGAGCGCACATGGATGTTCAGTGTCAGGTTTGTCATAAGCTGGCGGGAGACTCGAAACGGGTGATGATCGAGGGTGTGCAAGGGTGTCGCGAGTGTCATATCAGCGACGCAAGGGAACGCGAGTTAAGGGGGCGAAGCAATGACCATGTTGCGACGGCTGACTGTATGGATTGTCATCGTTATCATCACTCCCCCCCTGCCCTGCCTTCTTCCGCAGTGAGTGGGTTGACCAAAATCGTGGATGGGTTGACGCCATGACAGTTGGGAAAAGGTTGGGGATTTGGATTGGATTGTCGTTGAGCAGTCTATGGGTACTGGCCGGTGGGCGATGTTTTTCGCAGGTGCAGGGAGAGTTTGATCGCACGAGAATCGTATCTCATGCTTTTTTTGTGCGACAGGATTGCAACACATCGAATTGTCACGGTCGCGAAAGTATCACAGACGAACTTTGGAAAAGTTCTGGAGATGTATGGCTTAAAAGGGATCCACATGCGAGTGCTTATGTGGGGTTGTCTAGCGCTGAATCATTACGAATCGTTCAAAGGTTATGGCCGCAGGGCGAAGAGTTACCTGAAACGACGAAGTCTAAGGGATATGTAGAATTTCTTGAGTCGCGGTGTGTGGCTTGTCACGCTAGTGAGTTTGCACCGCGAACACAGAGAGTCTTTGGGGTGGATTGTCAGAGTTGTCATGGGGCCGCAAGTGTTTGGGGGGATAGTCATTATTCACCGCAATGGAGGGGGATGGGGGCCAAGCGATTTGAGGATTTTACTGCGCATGGGCGTGTGAATACGGGGGATGTTTGGAAGTTAGCACAAGTGTGCGTTGCTTGTCATGTTGGTGAGTTGGAACGCCATACGGAGTACGAGTTCGAGGATGGAGAGGAGATAAGGTTGGGGGCTCGCGAGGTGACGCATACGTTGATGGCGGCGGGTCATCCACCGACATACTTTGAGTTTAGTCATGCGATGCATAGGTATCCAAGGCATTGGGACACGGTTGGAGTCTCTGGTGAGTCCGAAGGAAACGCAGAGATCGAGCTTTGGCGAATTGGTCAGTTGGTAGCAGCGAGGCAGCGAGTTCGATTGCTTTTGTGGCGGGTTCAGCGGGGGGGAGATTGGGAGTTGACGGAGTATCGATGCAGTAGTTGTCATCATGAGGTTAGCGGGCAGGTAGCGGAGCGAGATCCGCATGGATTGGGTCGTGTACCTTGGGATGGTTGGTACATGGAGCAGGTGGAGTTAGCGTTATTGTTTAGCGATATTGGATCAGAGGAATCAAAGGTCGAGGTAGGTAAGTCGGGGTTGAGTGATATTGGCGACATGGCTTCAGTAGTGGAGGGGTGGAATGATACGTTGCAGCGATTGCGGTCAATTATGGAGGGGCCGAATGCGATGCGGACTGAGGATTCACGACGCAGGATTGCGCATGAGTGCGAAGTGATGTTAGGGATTTTGGATCCATTGATAGACTTACGCATTGGATTCAAAATGCCGTCGGATTGGGAGCAGGTTGATCGAAGGTTGTTTGAGTCGGATAGGTTAAAAAGTTGGGAGTCTGGCGTGCAGTGGCAGAGAGCCGCGGGTGTGATTGGCAGGCGGCTGGGCATTGAGGAGGCGTTTAAGGAGGCGGGGTTATATGAGCCGGTTTGGGGGTTGCCACGCGGTACGTGGCATCGTGGAGATCGGATGAACTACAGTGGATCTAGGGAGTATCCGAGAGATATTACAGAGTGGGTGGAGCAGATAGCAGAAACGATGAAGCGGAAACCATGAGCTCATTAGTCGAACGGCAGGTAGGGACGCGAATTGCGAGGATGTTGCAAGAGGTTCAGCATCGGCAGGGTTATGTTTCCGAGGGGGATATCCAGCGGATTGCGGGCCAGGTGGGCGAACCTGTGCGAGTGATTCAGGACGTGGTGAGTTTCTTTCCGCATTATCGGCGGACAGCTCCGGCGCGATGTAGGGTATCGATTTGTCGGGACATGAGTTGTCGTTTGCGGGGGGCGCAGGGGATCGCAAGTGCGTTGAAGGGATTGGCGGATGAAGTTGGGGGCGAGGAATTAAGTGTGCATGAGGCATCCTGTTTGGGGAGGTGTGACCGAGCGCCGGCGATGTTGATCGAAGGTCAGGGAGATGGGCAGAAGTTGGTGGTGGGACGCGCGACGGAAGTGTACAGGGAGATTGTTGCGAAGGTGTTGTCTGGAGAGGCGGTGGAGGTTGACAGCGATTTGCAGGTTGCGGAGCAGACCGTGGCGCGATCGCAGATCGACTGTTATCGCGCGAGGGAAGACTGGCCCGGCATTCCGGAACGGTATGCTGCGGTAAGAGGATTTTTGTTGGATCCTAGTACGGAGCGGGTGATTCAATCGTTGAGGACGGCAGGGTTATTGGGGATGGGTGGGGCTGGTGCTCCAGCTTATTCGAAGTGGGATGAAGCGAGGTTAGCACCGGGTGAGACGAAGTATGTAGTGTGCAATGCTGACGAGAGTGAGCCGGGCACTTTTAAGGATCGGGATCTTTTGTTAGCCGCACCTCATTTAGTGATTGAGGGGATGATATTGGCGGCGTTTGTCAGTGGTGCGCGGCAGGGGTATATCTATATACGGCATGAGTATGAAGAGCAGATTGAGAGGTTGGAGGAGGCGATCGGGGAGGCGCGGCGGTTGGGTGCATTAGGGAAGAACATTTGTCAGAGTGGTCGGAGTTTTGATTTAGAGGTTTTCGTAAGTCCGGGAGGTTATGTTTGTGGGGAGCAGACGGCATTGATTGAGGCATTGGAGGGGAAGCGATCGGAGCCTAGGAATCGGCCGCCGGAGTTGCAGACGAATGGTCTGTATGATCAGCCGACGATTCTCAACAATGTTGAAACTTTTGCTTGGGTACCATCGATTTTGTTACGGGAGCCGACGGGAGGGGGATGGTTTCGGGGATCGGGTAGGCATGGGGCTAAGGGAAGGCGTTTTTTCAGCATCAGTGGGGACGTGAAGAATCCGGGGGCTTATGAGGTTCCTTGCGGGGTGACTTTGGGGGAGTTGATCGATGATTTTGCGGGGGGGATGCGCGATGAGAGGGAGTTGTTAGCGGTGGCGTTGAGTGGTCCGTCTGGTGGGTTTTTGCCTGCTCAGTTACCTGAGAAATCGATACGGTTTCCGAAGAAGCTCGATGCGCAGGGGGTAGAGACGGCAGAACTGAAGTATCCTTGGTTGGTTGGTGTTCCTACGGACATACGAGGATTGCCGTTGGATATTGATGCGTCGCGTGAGATTGGATTCATGTTAGGAGCGGGGATTGTTGTGTATGGGGTGGGAGCGGACTTATTGGATCAAGCGATTGCATGCAGTTCGTTTTACCAGCGTGAGTCGTGTGGTAAGTGTGTTCCATGTCGATTGGGATCTCGCAAGATAGTCGACATGGCGGTTCGGTATCGGGATGAGGTTCGATCGGCGGTTGGTATCGTAAGTGAGGGGCATCGGCAGGAGATAGTTAGTGAGTTGATCGAGCATGCGAATTTGTTATCGCGGATCATGCGAACGACAAGTATTTGTGGATTGGGTCAGGTGGCAAGTGAGCCGTTGCGGACGTATTTGAGATATTTTCATTCGTTGAAATAGGATCATCATGGCGATTGAGCAAGATTCGGATGAGAGCGAGTACATCAGCGCGCGGGAAGAGGCGTTGTTTGCGCGGGACATCGATGGTCAGTTGATCCGGGCCGCGGACGCGACGCTTGGGGATTTGGAGAAGGACATACATCTTACGATTGATGGCCAGGCGGTGGTGGTCAAAAAAGCGATGCCGATGCGCAATTCGCAAGGTGTAGTAGTGGTCAATGAGCGGGGGGAGTTGGTACCTCGACCGACGACCATTTATGACGCTGTTACGCAGATGTATGTAAGGGGTGTAGAGGATGTTCACCCGGTGCCTGTCTTGTGTCATCGGGAGCATTTGCGACCGGTGGGGGTATGTCGAGTATGTTTGGTGGAGATTGAGGAGCGTCGTAAGAGTGGTCGTGTGAAAAAGGACTTGGTTTCGGCATGCACGTACCACGTGAAAGACGGGATGGTGATAACGACATTGGCGAGTCCCGAGAATCCCAAGACGGTTGAGACGATTCGCGATTCTGTGGGGGTGATTGTTGAGTTATTGGCGGCCGAGCATTTAAGCGAGGGAGAGCGTGAGGGATTGGTCGATGCGCCGAAGGCATATGAGCCGAATGAGTTGAAGAAGTTAGTGCATCGATTCGTTCCGGATCCTGTTCATTTGCGATATGCTCCGAGTGGTTTAGCGGGGCTTCGGGGGGTGGATGTTTCGTCAGAGATCATTTCGGTCAATCATGACGCATGTGTGTTATGCCAGCGCTGCACTCGGGCTTGTAATGACATTAAGCACAACGATGTGATGGCGAGGGCTGGTAAGGGGTATCAAGCTAGGATTGCTTTTGATACCGATTTGCCGATGTTGGAGAGTTCATGTGTATCGTGTGGGGAGTGTGTGATTTCTTGCCCTACCGATGCGTTGCAATTTCGTCCGTTGGTGGTAGAGAAGCAGATCGAGAAGTTATCGGATGACACGGGGTATCGCCGACAGCAGGAGGGGGGGCGATCTGTCTCGATATTGTCTCCGGAGGAGATGTTGGAGATACCGATTTTTGCTGGGATTCCGTATAAGTTTTTGCAATTCAACGGGGGGGCTTGTGTGCGCCGGGTGTTGCAGCCTGGAGATGTGTTATGTCGTGAGGGGGAGTATGGGGCGACAGCGTTTTTGATACAGAGGGGGAAGTTTGAGATTCAGTTTCGTCGACGTGGGCGTGTTGAAACAAAGGGTAAGGACGAGACGAAAGGGCTTATTTGGGGGCGGCGTATTTGGGGAGAGTGGTTTTCTCGGGGAGTTAGTGCTGTACCCACGTTGGCGACGGGAACGGATACAGCTAGTGTTGCGAAAGAGAGCAAGGTGTATCGAGGCGCGGAAGATGTGATCTTGGGCGAGATGGCTTGTTTAAATCGTTATCCTCGAACAGCGACGGTGGTAGCGGTAGAGGAGTCGGAAGTGATTGAGATTGGGAGCAATGTGTTGTACATGTTGCAGCGAAACAGCGCGAGTCGGCGGGTTCTCAACGAGGCGTATCGTAGGCACGCGTTGAATACGGACTTGGGACGCATACCGATATGTAAAACGTTATCGGAAGTCGAATTGAAACGATTAGCTGGTGGAGTGGAGTTGATGAGCGTCGAGCCTGGGCAACCGATATTTCGGGAGGGCGAGATTGGAGGAGACCTTTATTTAATCCGATTGGGTTACGTGAAGGTATCTAGGATGCAGGGTATGCGGGAGCAAGTGGTCAATTACATTGGTCCGGGTAATCTCGATGGGAGTATTGGGGTTTTCGGGGAGGTTGCGGTGCTGTCGAGACTGTACCAATCGGAGCTTGCCGACGAATTGAAAGCGTTGGATTATGTAGCTGGCGTGCGTACGTCGAGTTGTACTGCATTGGATCACGTCGAGTTGGTGAGGATAGATGGTGAGTTAATTCGAGAGATTGCAGATAGCAATCCTGAATTCAAGCGAGTATTGATCGAGCGGGCCGAATCGTTGCTCAAGCGGGATGCGAATCGTGTTGCGGTGGAGGACACGATGCGAGCGAACTTTGTTGCGCAGGGTTTGTACAATGCTCAGAGTTTATTGGTATTGGATCTCGAGTCGTGTACGCGTTGTGACGAGTGTTCGAAGGCTTGTGCGGACTCGCATGGAGGTCAGACACGATTGGTTCGTGAGGGTTTACGGTTTGAGAACTTTCTGATTGCTACGAGTTGTCGATCGTGTACGGATCCTTACTGTTTGGTAGGTTGTCCTGTGAATGCAATTTTCCGGGAGGGTGACAAGGAGATTGTGATTGAGGATCACTGCATAGGGTGTGGTCAGTGCGCGACGAATTGCCCTTACGGAAATATCACGATGGTGGGGCAAGCGGATGGGTATCGGGAGGAGGCGGGGGAACGAATTCCTGTGATACGGCAGCGTGCAACGACTTGTGATCAGTGCAAGAGTATTGGTGGGACGCCTCGTTGTGTATATTCCTGTCCGCATGATGCGGCGTTTCGGATGACGGGTGAAGCTTTGATTGGGCAGGTAAAACGTTAGGCAAGGGTAGATTCTTGGGGTTCTCTGGCAGGGTTGCCAAGATTGAAAAGTCGCTACAATGCGCCGGATGCAGCGAGGTGGCTTTTCGGCTTGGCGGGCTAACCAAGAGCGCTCTGTAGGGTGCTTTGGCTGTAGAAATCGTAAGAGTACGCACAGCAAGATTGTAGGAGAGAGAGCATGGCATCAGATGTTGGAGCAGGAAAGCCTTGGGTATCGATTGAAGAAGCGAGGCGTGCTCAGTCCGTTGGGCGTCAGGTACAGGTGCGAGGTTGGGTTCGTACACGTCGGGACAGCAAAGGGAGGTTTAGTTTTATCGAGCTCAACGACGGAAGTTCGTTTGGAAATTTGCAAGTTATTGCCGATGGTTCCTTGAGCAATTACGAAGCGGATGTTTTGACCTTGACGGTCGGTTCGAGTGTGGTGGTTGAGGGGGAGCTCAAGGCGAGTCAGGGTCAAGGGCAAGCTACGGAACTCTCAGCAAGTTCGCTTCGCGTGATGGGGTTAGCGAGTGCGACCGATTATCCGTTGCAGAAAAAGCAGCACACGTTTGAGAAGTTACGGGAGTGGGCGCATTTGCGACCGAGGACCAATACGTTTGGTGCGGTAACACGGGTGCGGGATCGGATTAGTTTTGCGACGCATGAGTTCTTTCATCAAGAGGGGTTTGTGTTGGTACATACACCGTTGATAACGGCGAGTGACTGTGAGGGTGCGGGGCAGATGTTTCGTGTAACGACATTGCCCTTGGATCAGTTGCCGATGTCGCAAGGTAAGGTGGATACGAGCAAGGACTTTTTTGGAAAGTCGGCTTATTTGACCGTCAGTGGTCAATTGGAAGGAGAAGCGTACGCTTGTGCATTGGGGAAGATATACACATTTGGTCCGACGTTTCGCGCGGAGAATTCCAACACATCGAGGCATTTGTCCGAGTTTTGGATGATCGAGCCTGAGGCTGCTTTTTATGAGTTATCGGACAACATGGGGTTGGCGGAGCGATATTTGAAATTCATGTTGCGCGAGACGTTAGAGCATTGTGCGGAGGACATGGATTTCTTTGAGAAGCGGATTCAGCCTGGATTATTGTCAGCGTTGCAGTTGGTCTTGGACAAGCCGTTTGTGCACATGTCGTATACCGAGGCGGTCGATGTGTTAACGAAGAGTGGCGAGAAGTTCGAGTATCCGGTTAGTTGGGGGACTGATTTGCAGTCCGAGCATGAGCGTTATTTGACGGAGAAGCACGTGCAGGGGCCGGTGATTTTGTACAACTATCCAAAGGAGATTAAGTCCTTCTACATGCGGCTCAATGACGACGGAAAGACAGTCGCGGCGATGGATGTATTGGTTCCTGGAGTCGGGGAGATTATCGGAGGATCGCAACGTGAGGAGCGGTTGGATGTTTTGGTCACGCGGATGGAGGCATCCGGGTTGCGATCGGAAGATTATTGGTGGTATCTGGATCTTCGCCGATTTGGAACGGTGCCTCATGCTGGATTTGGGTTAGGGTTGGAGCGGATGGTTCAATACACGACGGGGATGGCAAATATCCGAGACGTGATACCGTTCCCTAGAACTCCTGGTAATTGCGAGTTCTAATTGATCGGGGCGTTTGAATCGGACTAATCCGTATAAACCGATTGAACAGACTTATTTGTGAAACGCATGGTGGACAACTGGAAAACTTCGCTGGCTGATCGCGGGTTCGCAGGACGATGAACGAACTGCCATGGCGATCCTTAGCAAGCGAAGTTTATTGATCATTGGATTGATTGGGGGGCTTGTTTATGCTTCCCAATATTACTCGATACGAGGGCTCGATGCGTTGCGTATTGAGTCGAAGGGTAGTCAGGAGGGGCAATCTGAGGTAGGAGTTGGGATAAGCGATCGGGTGCGTGGGTGGGTGGATCCCAAGGAGTGGTTTCCTGTATCGCATGAGCGGAGTAGCACTGTCGGCAAGGTGCAGGCAGATGGTAGTGGAGATTTAGTGCCAGTTTTACCGGTGACGCCGACATTGCGTATTGCGACGTTTGATCTGCAGAGTTACGACGAAGAGAAGAGTGGGAAGTTGGCGGTGCAGGAGGTGATTGCGAGGATTGTTCGCAATTTCGACGTGGTGGCTTTGCAGGGGATAACTTCTCGTCAGAGGGATGTGTTACCGAAGTTGGTCGATCGGATCAATCAAGCGGGTGGGGCTTATGACTATATGGTTGGTCCGAGGGTAGGTCCGTTGCATCAAGCGATGCATTTAGCATTTGTGTACGATACGCGACGCGTTGAGACGGATCGGTATCAGTTGTATACCGTAGAGGATCCGGGGGAGTTAATTGATTTTGATCCGTTGGTGGGTTGGTTTCGGGCCAGGATTGTACCTGCGGAGCGAGCGATAACCTTCTCGTTAGTCAATATGCATGTATCACCGAACCGGTTGGAGCAAGAGCTCGCGGTATTGCCTGGGCTGATCGATAGTATTCAGCGGGATGGTCGAGGAGAAGACGACATATTGCTCGCGGGGGGCTTTGGTTGTTCTGACAAGCGGCTTGAGGTTTTACGGGGGATGAAGTGGATTTTTGCGATCGAGAACATGGCGACGACGATACGCGGTGACGAGATGTTAGATCACATTGTTTTTCCGCCGCAGACTGGAGATGAGTTTACGGGGAGATCAGGGGCGATTGATTTTTTGCGCAAGTTCAACTTGAGTTTGGAGCAAGCGAGTCAGGTAAGTGAGCATTTGCCGGTGTGGAGCGAGTTTTTTGCGGAGGAAGGTGGTTATCCGGGGTATCGGTAGTGTGGGGGAAAGAGAAACCTACGAGTGTGTGGCTCATGTAGGGGCTTGGATTTTTATTGGGTTCGCATGGTTAGTTATTTACGTTTTAGGATGTAGACCACGTCTTCGGTCGTTTCATCGATTTCGATAGGTTCATCGATATCGTAGCTGAAATCGTATGCGGTTTCGATTTCCCATTCGGGGACTTTTTTGATCATTGTGGCGAACTGTTTGTAGGTGTAGCTACGCAGTACGAGGCAATCATCGATTCGCATTGAGCTGGTAGGTTTATGGACATCGAAGCGTAGGTTGAAGCGTTCGATACGGGTTTTGGTGTCTTTATCGCGGGGCCACATCGAGGTGTTGACTTGAAGGTGTCCACGGCGTGCGACCCATTGTTCTTCGTCGGTAGTGGGGCCGACGAGAGGTGTGAGGTGAAAACCGAGGGCGTAGATACCGCCTGGTCGGATTGCGGCTGCCATAGCGCGGAAATGAGCGAGGGTGGCTTTTTCGCTCAGCAAGTGTCGAAACGAGTTGATCGTGTTGAAAGCTGCATCGTAGGGTTTTTTCACGGTGAAGTCGCACATGTCGGCGACGAATGCCGTTTCTTTCAAGCCGTGCTTTTTTAGACGTTTGTTACAGAACGCGATGGCTTTTTCGTTGAGGTCCAATCCGTCGCATTGGTAACCTGCTTTGAGCATTCGATAGAGAAGTCGGCCGGTTCCGCAGGCGGGTTCGAGGAGGCGTTTGCATTTGCCTTTGACATGTCTATCGAAAGCAGCGGTAAGGAATTTGTATTCTGCGACCCAGTCGCTAGCGAAGATCAGATCGTAGTAGACTGGGTAGTCGTAAATACTCTCGTGGACGGTTTCCATGATTCGCGATATCGTACTGTAGGTTAGAACAGGGGCTGAAAGTGTGATTCGATAGGATACATAAAACACATTGTGTGGGAGTCTTGGATGGCACGGAGAGAGATTTTTTTCGCATAAATTCTTGGTAGAACTGGTCAAGGTTGGTTGGGGGAGAGGGGATTTACGATGGAGTTGGGAATGGGGGGACAGGTGCGACGTTATTCGATTACGCATGTGACGGACTACGTGTATTCGGCGGAGAGTTCGTTGTGCCATAACCATCTTCATTTAAGGCCTAGGGAGTTGGCCTATCAGAGGACCTTGCATGCGCAGGTAGAGATAACACCGCCGCCGGATTATCGCGTTGGCGGAGTGGATACTTTTGGGAATCCGACGGAGTTTTTCAGTATTGAGCGGGTGCATGCGTCGATGCGTGTGGTTTCAAAATGTGAGGTAGAGCGAGTGGGCTTGGAGGTTCCCAAGTTGTTGGGGATGAGTCTGCGGAGTTTGCGGGGATGGATGTTAGAGAATCGAGATTTGGAAGTGAGTGAGGCGACTTATCCGTCTCGATATTGCGTACCGCATCAGGACTTTGAACGATTTGTTGCGCCGGTGTGGGATGAAGATACAGATGCACTTCGGGTGGTCTTGGCGTTGAACCAGCGTATCCGAGAGGAGTTTCGTTATAAGCCCGCATCGACGCAAGTTGGAACGCCACCGAGGGTGAGTTTAGAGAAGCGTGAGGGGGTGTGTCAGGATTTTGCGCATGTGATGATCTCGTGTTTTCGCACGATGGGGATCGCTGCGAGGTATGTCAGTGGGTATTTGTTAACGCAGCCACCGCCGGGCAAGCCAAGGTTGGTTGGGGCGGATGCTTCGCATGCTTGGGTCAGTGTGTATTTAGGGCCTTTGGGTTGGATCGACGTCGATCCGACGAATGGTGTGATCCCGGCGTTGGATCATATCACCATTGGTTGGGGGCGCGATTATGCGGATGTTGCGCCGATTCAGGGGGTGTTTGTAGGTGGTGGGTTTACGGCTTTGCAGGTTGCGGTGGATGTCTTGCCGATCGAGGTTGTTTAGGGCTGTACGGGGGGGAATTGGGGCAGTCAGGAAGTATTCAGGACCGAGCGAATTGCATTGATAGCATTCGATAAACTGAGGGATTTGGGTTGTTTTTGGATGGTATAGCTGTCGTACTGATCTTGCTTTAGGAGGGTAAAAAAGGGGAAACTCCGGGCCGTTGCGCGGGGGGGGGCTCAAGGGGCTGTCGTCGCGTGGTTGGGGTGGGGAATAGCATCGCGCGATCATGGAGGATCGGACGGTATGCAGAACGAAATTTGGGTATGCACAAGATTGGTTCGGATGTACTTTGTCGTGGCGATGGGGATAGTGTTTGGCGGGGTTGTGCATGATGGCGTTGTATATGGTCAGGGATTTAGTGGTGGAGTTGCCACGCAGGTTGGAGATTGTTTGGCCGTTTGTTTTGTGGATGGTAGGGATAGCGCGAGCCAGGATATGGATCGGGTGATTGAGGAGGCGGTTGCGCGTGGTTGGGTAGTTCGTCGTGTGGATATGCGGCTTGAGCCGCACTTGGTGCAGCGTTGGCGAGTGCATTCCTCACCGACGACATTGTTAGTGCGGGGTGGGCGAGAAGTGGATCGTATTTTAGGGGGAGTGAGTTTGCAGGAGTTTACGCAGCGAATGTTGCGAGGATCTGCGGCGGATTCGTTGCGACCAGCGCGAGAGGTTGTTGGTATGGTTCGCCATCAATCGGCAACGCAAGAGATACAGCTTGGGGAGCGGGGAGTGGATGGTTTGGTGCCGATGGTTCCGGTAGGAAGTATGGTACCGGTAGGAAGCATGGTACCGGTAGGAAGCATGGTACCGGTGGGGAAGGTAGTGGGAGAGGAGCCGAGGGTATCTGCACAGCGGGCGACGGTACGTATTATCGTGGATGAGCCTTCGCATCAGGCAGTTGGATCGGGGACGATCATCGACGCGCAGCAGGGTGAGGCTTTAGTGATCACCTGCGGACACTTGTTTCGGGACATGCAGCCGAATAGTCCCATATCGGTCGAGGTATTTGAGGGTGGAAAACCTGTGGCTTATCGCGGGGAGTTGATTCATCATCAGATCGAGGAGAAGGACATTGGATTAGTAGTCTTTAGACCGGGGCGAGGTGTGGCAGTAGCGCCGGTGGTATCGCGGGAGGAGCGATTGCGGGAGGGTCAGCGCGTCTTTAGTGTGGGTTGTGATCACGGTCAAGTTCCGAGTGTGAGGGATTCGAGGGTAACGAAGTTGAATCGTTATTTGGGAGCGCCGAACATTGAGGCATCAGGAGCTCCGGTTCAGGGCCGCAGTGGTGGTGGTTTGTTCAATGATTCGGGAGAGTTGGTTGGGGTCTGTTATGCAGCTGATGGGGAATTGGATGAGGGACTTTACAGTGGTACCGAGGTGGTCTACGAGCAGGTTTTGAAGTTAGGATTGGGACGGTTATTGGAGCCCAAGCGAGCGGTTACGGCGGTGGGGCCAATGAAATTGAGTGTTCAGTACATTGATACTCAGGGGCGAGTTCAGCAGATGCAGATTGATAGTCCGAGCGCATCGTTGGTCGAAGCTTTGGAGACTGAAGCTCGCGGTGGTAGTGATTCGACGATTCGCAATGATAGGCCTACCGATGGAGGGCCTGCCAGGGCGATGGGATTGCAAGGCGATCCGAGTAAGGGAATTGCAACTCGATAAGTTTTCAATTGGACGTTGAGGAAAGAGTCACAGGAAAATGCGAATAGGGCGATTCGAACGCAATGGTATGCTTGAAATGATCGAGGTACCGGTGCGGCTATTTTCGCTTCGTTATCTGAAATGGTTGCTGTTTGCTTGTTGTTTATTGATGTTGATTCCAGGATGTGGAACGACAAAATCGGTGACTGCAACGGAGCAGTTATTGATGAGTGACGCGGTGGATTCGACGGTGTCGCAGATCGATTTTCGCCCGTTGTCGGGGTACAAGATATTTTTGGACACAACGTATATGTCCTCGGCGGGTAAATCGATACCTGGGGTACCGATGCCCCATAATTTGGTGACATCTGATTACGTGATCAGTTCGCTGCGACAGCAGTTGACGGCAGCGGGTTGTATGTTGGTTGACACGAAGGACACGGCAGACATTATCTGTGAAGCTCGTGTTGGAGCTTTGGGTACGGATGGTCACAACATGACCTATGGATTGCCTGCGAGTAATTTTCTCAGCAGTGCATCTACATTGATTACATCCGCGCCGAGCTTGCCAACGATTCCTGAGTTGTCCATAGCGAAGAAGGAGACGAAGAGTGCGGCAGCCAAGGTTGCGGTATTTGCTTATGATCGTGAGACGCGGGAACCGCTGTGGCAGTCTGGGGTCGCGCAGGCTGGTAGCAATGCGAAGGATAGTTGGTTTCTTGGTATTGGGCCGATACAGCAGGGGTCAATTTATCGTGGGACACGATTTGCGGGGAGTGGTTTAGCGAGCCAAGGGGAGAGCAACGACGAGTATCCTTTAGCTCAAACGCCTAATGGAGTGGAGCATCGATCGCAGGTGACGTTTGCGCATCCAATATTTTCCGGTGGGGGCGATGAAGTCGTTACAGAGCGGTTAGCTAAGGAGAGTCAAGGAAATAAACAAGGAGATACGGTTGGTGGGAAAGACGTGGTTGGGGGTGCTAAGGGGGTACCGGCCCGGTTGACGAGTGATCCCAAGCGTCCCGCTGTGGGGGGGCCCAAGTAGGGTATGCCCCGATGAAGGGGGGCCAAGTAGGGGGGATTACTAGCGAGATCGATGTGCATGGGATACAGTAGCGGGGTTGGTCGAATAGTCCTCCCGTTTTCTCGCTGTTGAAATGCACCTTGATATGAGATCTTTGCAAGGATTGATGCGTCGTAGTTACGTAGCGACTGTTGTACTCTGGATGAGTATTGGACTCTTGTTCAGTAGTCCGGTATACGGTGAATTGCGTTTGCCTTCGGTTTTTGGAAGTCGGATGGTATTGCAACGGGACCAGAAGATCCGCGTATGGGGATGGGGTGATGCTGGTGAGCGAGTGCGGGTAGAGTTCAAGGGGAGTGTAGCCGAGGGGCAGGCAGATCAGGTTGGGCGGTGGGAGGTCGCGTTGCCGCCGATGAAGGGATCGAAGGAGCCTGGCGTGTTGATCGTTCAGGGGACCAACACCGTCCGGTTTGAGGATGTCTTGGTTGGAGAGGTCTGGTTGTGTTCGGGGCAATCGAACATGGAGTGGACGGTTGCTATGAGTGGCAATTCTCAAGAGGAGATTGCCTCAGGGGATCATCCGATGATTCGGCACATCAAGGTACCGCTGGTTGCATCGATGGTTCCATTGGAGGATTTTCGAGGGGAGTGGCAAGTATGTACGCCGCAGACGGTGGCGAACTTTACTGCATGTGGATACTACATGGCGCGAGAGTTAACCAAGGAGCTGGATGTTCCTGTTGGATTGGTCAATGCATCTTGGGGTGGGACTCGTATCGAGCCTTGGGTACCACCGGTAGGGTTTCAGCGAGTGGATGCATTGCAAGGGATCTATCGTTCGGTAATGGGTCGTACACCTGGGACGCAGCAGTACAAAGAGGGGTTAAAAGAGCACATTGGTCGTATTGAGAATTGGTTAGAGAGAGCGAAGGCTGGGTTGGGGGGTGGGGGACTGGTAGAACCGAATCCGGGGTATCCGGCGGAGTTAGCTCCGTTTACGAGCAACCAAGACCCGACGATGTTGTACAACGGGATGATTCACTCGGTGGTTGGTTTTCCGATACGTGGAGCGATTTGGTATCAGGGTGAGAGCAATCACGATGAGGGAATGTTGTATCTTGAGAAGAAGCGAGCGTTGATTCAGGGATGGCGAGAGTTGTGGGGACAAGGAGAGTTTCCCTTGTATTACGTGCAGATCGCACCTTATCGTTATGGGGATGCGGATCCAACAATGTTGGCCCGTTTTTGGGAAGCGCAGGGCTTAGTTGAGAAGAGCATTCCAGGGACGGGGATGGTGGTAACGAACGACATTGCAACAGTGCATGACATCCATCCGCCGAACAAGCAGGATGTTGGTCGTCGTTTGGCGTTGTTGGCTTTGCGGAATACTTATGGAAAGAAGGATGTGGTTGCGAGTGGACCGGAGTTGGATCGATTGGAGGTTGACGGGCGAGCCTTGCGATTAACGTTCAAGAATATTGCGGGTGGATTGAAGACGCGAGACGGCAATGTACCGAGTCATTTCGAGATTATCGGTGTGGGTTCAAATGGATATCGGCCCGCGGAGGGGAAGATCGATGGGGATCGATTGACTTTGAGTTCGCCAGAGGTGGCTGAACCGAGGGCAGTGCGGTTCGCTTGGAACATGCTCGCTGAGCCGAATCTATGTGGTGCAACAGGATTGCCTGTTGCTGCCTTTCGAGCGGGAGATGAGCCGGAGTTTTTGGATTTGGTACCGACCTCGAAAGAGTACACGTTGGTATACGATTTGGATTTGTCCAAGTTGTCCGGGGATATTCGGTACGACGTAGATCGATCGGCGGAGGTGGGTGATTTTGATCGAATTGGGTATTTGGTTGAGTTGACCGATAGCAATGGTCAGGAGCGTAATGTCTTTGTGACGATGAAAGCGTTTACTCGGGAGGTGAAGAAGATCGGAGTTCCGACTTTAGCATCTGGGGCACGGTTTCAGATGCCCGTTGAGGATTTGGACATCTTTAGTTCGACTACAAGTGTTGCGAGTGGTCGCGGCATTGGATCAGGTAACATTGAGTTTTGGCCGGACAATTACGGGATGGTCAACGGTGCGCATGTCGAGGGAGCTTCGGATAGCATCTATGACTTTGGAGATGAGATTGCCGTTCCGCCGGACGGGTATGGGAGCATGCAAGTGCACCATGGCAAGGCGGGGCAGACGGTGTTTGCGATTAATCAGTGGAAGGCTGGAGCGCGAGCGGACATTGGTATAGGGAACAGTGAGGGGAACACCAAGGACTGGACATTTACGAGCAATGCTTCGGCATGGAGTAGCAAGAGGCTCAGGGTATATGTTCGGCAGGTAGTACGTCAGTAAGTACCGTGCGATAGGAGTGAAGCGGTATTGGTGTAATTAGGTCGGGTAGGCTTGCATGAAGCAACTTTGCCCAAGTTGTTTTGAAGAAGGTTCTTTACCGTTAAGAAGTTTTTTCCTAGGAAGTGAGGTGCAACATGGCAAGCGTGGGCGATCGGATCAAGAAGCGTCGAAAGGACTTGGGATTAAGTCAGCAGGATGTCTGCAGTCGCGTTGGATTGAGCAAAAGTTTTTTCTCTGAGTTGGAGAGTGGAAAGCGGAACGTGAGCTCCTCGAATTTGCTATCGATTGGGAGGGTGTTGGGTGTATCTTTGGATTGGTTGATGACGGGCAAGGAGTATCAGGGTAGCGCGATGGCGGTGGAGATGCCAGAGGCATTGGTCGAGTATGCCAAGAAGCAGAAGCTTGCACCGAAGGTAGCGAGTACGATGTTAGCGGTGCAGGAGTTGATTTTATTGAGTAAGGTGGGGAAGGCGAGCAAGAAGAAGGAGGTTGACTTGTCCAAGGTCGACTGGAAACGCGTGCATGGGGCTTGCAAGGAACTGCTAGGATAGTTGCGATTATTCGCGCAGTTCTCTTCCGGTGAGGTGTAGGAACACGTGATGAAGGCTTGGTGAGTGGACTTCCAAGTTCTTGATACGAACGCCGGCGTGTGTCATTTGTTGGATCCAGAGGGGTAGTTCATCGGCGAGGTTGTGAGTGGAGCCCACAAGGACATTGGGGGCTTGTTGTTGGAATCCGGCTGGAAGATGTTGCAGGATGCCTTCGATTTCTAATAGGACTTGTTTTTGTCGACCGATGGTTTGATCGATTAGTTGATCGATTTTCCCGTCGGCGATGACTTGGCCGTGATCGATGATCACGATGCGATCGGAGCGTTGTTCCGCTTCTTCGAGGTGGTGAGTTGTCAGAAGGATGCTGGTACCTTCGGCGCTGAGTTGGTCGAGCATATCGAAGATACGTTGGCGGCTTTGCGGGTCGACGCCGACGGTTGGTTCGTCGAGCAGGAGGATGCCGGGTGCGTGCATGACGCCGCAAGCGATATTGACCCGCCGTTTCATTCCTCCAGAGAATTTGGCGGTAAGGTCTTCTGCTCTGTCTTCGAGGGCGATCCATTTGAGGGCCCAAGCGACACGTTCTTGGAGTTGTCGTCCGCGTAGGCCGTGGAGTCTGCCGAAGCACTCAAGATTTTCGCGAGCTGTCAGATCGCCGTAGATGGCGAGTTCTTGGGGGACCACGCCGAGTTGAATTGAGGCGTTTGGGAGGCGGATAGATCGTCCGAAAAGTTTAATTTCACCTTGGGAGACTTCGGTGCGTCCGGAGATACAGCGGATCAGTGTTGTTTTTCCGGCGCCGTTTGGGCCGAGGAGAGCGACGCGTTCTCCTGGGATGACTTGCAAGGAGACGCCGCGGAGGGCCTGATGCTCGCCGTAGGATTTGCGCAAGTCGCGTATTTCTAGGGCGAGAGATCGATTTGGGGGTGAAATAGTGTTGTTGGAAGTGGATTGGGACACGGTATTGCTCCTAGGTTATGTCTATCGATAAGGAATTGTTGGGGGTTAGGGCAAGCCCGGTTGGGGGGAGTTGATATAATAAGTTGGGTGGTGTGCAGGATTACGTCCCGATCAAGCAACGGAGCATCGATGGGAATTTTCGATAAGTTGTTCAACAAGAAGCCGGCTGGTGGTGGGGAGTCTGGCAGGGTAGCCAAGGCGAGCAAGTCGGTGGACATTGAAGGTCGATTTGAGCGATTGAGGTCGGCGATTAGCGGCACGATGAGCAACTTCTTTGTTGCTAAAGATCGGCAGAACGACAACCGGGTGGTTGGGGTAAAGTTGTGTGACACGGATAAGGTAGAGTTTTTTGAGAGTCGATTTAAGGGGTTGAACAAGCCGAGTGAGGGAGAGATTGCAATTCAGATGCAGCACCCTAATATCGTGAAGACCTTGGAGTATGGGACTTCGTCGAAGGGGCAGTTGTTTATTGTGATGGAGTACATTGACGGTCCGGGGTTGAATCAGTTGATTCAGGAGCGTCAGGAGGAGATGTTGGCGGGGAAGCGACTGGAGATGATTCGTCAGATGGCCGAGGCGTTGGCGTACGTTCATCGCAAGGAGTTTATTCATCGGGACATATGTCCTCGGAATTACATGGCGACGAAGGATTTGGGAACGGTGAAGTTGATTGACTTTGGGTTGACGTTACCTGCGACACGTCCGTTTATGGCACCGGGAAATCGAACTGGGACACCGTTGTATATGTCACCGGAGATAGTGCGTCGTAGGTCAACGGATAAACGGGTTGATATATTTTCGTTTGCGGTGACTTGTTATCACTTGATCACGTTTGATTTGCCTTGGCAGATTTCGGACACATCAGGTCGAGCGGCATTGCACCACGACACGTCACCGCCGAGGGATATACTTGAGCATCGTCCGCAGATGGATAAGAACTTAGCGCATGCGATTATGTCAGCGATGCATGCGAACCCGGATCTGCGTACGCCTGACATCGAAACGTTTCTGCGTCAGATTCGCAACGTCAAGGAATCGCCTTAAAGAGCGGCATTTGTCGCGTGCTTACTTAAAGCTTGAATTGTTTTCTTCTGGCCGTCTAAGTCTTCGGCAACTTCTACAAGCAAAACGTGAGCGCTGACTCGCATCCAAGGGTCAGAGACTCCGGCAATTGCTTCTTCGAGGATTGGCGACGGGCACTGAGGGCGACTTTTTGTTATTATGGCACGCCGGTTTCGATGGTGTCCTTGTTGAATCAATTCTCGCAGAGTCTAAGAGAGAAAGTTATGTCCAAGCGTTGGATGGCTTGTAACGCAATTAGCAGCGTGGTTGCGTTCCTTTTTGCAATGGCTCTTCCCGTGGTGTTTGGTCAGGAGTCCGTTTCGGGACAAAGAAGGGGTCGAGCGGATGAGACCGAATTGAGGCACTGGCTGGAGAATATGGTTTGGTACCATGGTTATTCGCGAGAGGAAATACTGGACGTCACCGGATTGCAACCAGGTGAGCTAGAGGGTGCGTTGAAGCGCTTTAATATTTCACCAAGCAGTAGGCCGTTGTCGGAGGTCGATCCGCCGATCTTTGTATTGCCTTACCCTGGTGGACGGCATCCGAGAATTGGGTTTCTCGATGGGGCGATTGAGCCTCAGCGCGAAACCAAACTCAGTATATTCACTCCTTGGGATCCATCGAGCTATGTGGTGTTAGATGCGCCGGAAGCCTTGTGGTCGAATTTAGGGCTAACATATCTTGCGCATACGCATATCGATACGATTTGGGACAAGCAGGGGATACGACTGAAGCAATTGGAGTGGGAACGAAGGCCGGACGGAAGTTACTTTCTTCGTCGAGAGTTGCCGAACAAGGTCGTCTATGAGTTGCTTGCCACACCGCATCGTGATCATTTGGCGATTCGCATGACACTTACGAATGGTACCCCTGAGGTGCTGTCAGATTTACGCGTGCAGATGTGTGCGATGCTCAAGGGGTGTAAGGACTTTGATCAGCAGACGAATGACAACAAGATATTTCGTGGTTCTTTGGCAGCTTGTGGCAACTCTGAGGGGAATCGTTGGGTGATACTTGGGTTTGAGCCGAACCATCGTACATGGGGTAATGCCCCCTGCCCTTGCCTGCACTCCGATCCGATCTTTCCTGAACTCGCGTCCGGAGAGACGGGAACTGTACATGGTTGGCTGTCTTTTTACCAAGGGACAGAGATCGATAAGGAGTTATCTAGGATTGAAAAGCGATGGAATGCGGTTGATGAGCAGTTGGTGCTTGGGCGGGTCGTCGATGATCAGACGGGTGAGCCGATCGCAAGTCGGATGTATGTGCAAAGTGAATCAGGAGAGTGGTATTTTGCGGAGGGGGCCGATTCTGAGGGGAAGACGGTGCGGTATGAAAAGCAAAATTGGGTTCGGAAGGACTCGAACGAGTTTCATACGAGCGTATCGGCGCACCCATTTTCGTTGCGGTTACCTCCCGGAAATTACAAGGTGACTGTAGAGCGTGGGAAGGAGTACTTTCCATGGACCAAGACCATTGAAGTTGGAACGCAGACACCAACGTTAGAGGTACGACTAAAGCGTTGGGTCAACATGTCAGCTAATGGGTGGTACAGCGGCGATACGCACGTACATATGAATGTCGATCGATTGAAGGTTGCGATTGAGGCGGACGATGTCAACGTGGCATTGCCGATGGTGTACTGGACTACCCGTAACGATCGGACTGCGGAGTTTGGAGATCGCACCGACCCGGACGACGCTCGGTTACCAAGCGAGTTGATTGCGGTGGATGGGTCCCATGTGATTTGGCCGAAGAACACCGAGTGGGAGATTTTTAGTGTGGATGGCAAGTCGCATACGCTTGGGGCATTATTCGCATTGAATCATCAAACACCTTTTGGAGTTGGAATTCCCCCGGTCAGACAAGTGATTGCCCAAGCGGATCGGGAGGGGGCAATTTTAGATTTGGATAAGCACGACTGGCCGTTTGCATTGGTCTTGCCACCGTTGCTTGGGAATCGTTTGACGTATGAATTAGCGAACAACCATATGTGGAGAACGGAGTTTGCGTTCAGTAAATGGACGACGCCAGCACCGGATTGGATGGGATTAGGAGATGGGGTGTCTGGTGGGGAGAAGGAATGGATGGAGTACGTTCATCGAACGTATTGGACGTTATTGAATTGCGGGTATCGTTTGCAGCCCTCTGCGGGAACGGCATCGGGAGTGCATCCGGTGCCAGTAGGCTATGGTAGGGTTTATGTCCATTTACCCAGCGGATTTCATTATCGTGATTGGATCGAAGGATTACGAAAGGGGCGTTCGTTTGTGACAACGGGGCCAATGGTCAGCATTGAGCGAAAGGATGATTCGTTGGAGGTAATGGCACAAGCGGATGGGCCGATTGATTCGATCGAGTGGATTGTGAATGGCAAGGTTGAGCAACAGGATGTTTCAATCCAGGAGCGGAGGCCTGACGGTTCGAGCGCAATCGGATTTCGTCGGGATGTTCGATTCGATACGACGAGTTGGGTAGCGTTACGTGTGTGGCAGAAATCCGAAGGGGGTCGATGGAGATTTGCGCATACGGCACCAATCTGGTTTGATGTTGCTGGAAAGCCGTTGGTACCTTCTGAACAAGAGCGGCAGTACTTGATCGATCGAGTCGAGGGAGAATTGAAACGCAGTCGAGGTGTCTTGTCTTCCGATGGTGTTAAGGAGTACGAGGAAGCTCTTGAGTCGTATCGCAGGCTTGTTCCTAGGAAATAGATCGTAGAGGTTGGATACAGTGCAGTCGCCCGATGTTACAATTGAAAGATGCGTTAAGTCTTTATTAGGAATCAATAGACTTGTGAGTATATGAAAGCATCATGGCAAGCA
>JBEICB010000149.1:0-11261 GCA_040373655.1 Pirellula sp.
AGGAAACATGTATTCAAAGGTTCCTAAGAACTGGAAGCGACCACCGACCTGAACTCCATTTTCTACCGGCCCTGCTCCGCGGAATTGGAAGCCCCGCAAGGTCGTAAAACCACCTGCAAAAAAGTTTTCAAACAACGGTTGATCCGTTCCAGCAAATCCTGTCCGAATTGCAGATGTAAAGGTATGCCGCCCGGTCCCGTCTGCACGTTCACGGACCAAGAAATACTTACTGTAGTTCACTTGTCCGCGAGGAAAATCAAACTCGCCGAAGACTTGGTCGTAGATCAACTCAAGCAAATGACCTTCGGTGGGAATGAACGGACTGTCTCGGGTATTGTGCGCTAAACGGAATCTTGCGGTGTACAAGTCATTGCTACCCAAGACTTGTTCGAGGGCATCGACCCCTCGTACTCTCGGACTAAACACCTTGACATCTTCGCCTCGCAATTCTGTAGAGACTGACAAATCTGGAGTGATGTCATACCCCAAAGCGACTCGACCACCGAGTCGCTGCTCCGACCAATCTTGATAAAACCGGGTAAAGTAAAAGCCACCCACTGACAAACTAAACGGTGAGTATCCAAAGAGGTTTGGTTCAGTCCAATTCAACGTGTAGCGTTGCACTTGATTCCCCGGAACCAGTTCGACGCGAAAATTTTGGCCAGCCCCCCGGAAAGCCCCATTGAACATATCGCTCGGACGACCAGGTAAGCGGAACAAATCAAAGTTACGCTCTTCAATGATGACTTGGCCGGCGACACCCAAGTCGCTATTGACCGATCCACCTACCGAAAAGCGACCTGTCTGTCCTTCCGAGACGTATACGTCGATCGGTACATCTCGAATCGCTGGATTGTAGCCAAATGGTGGGGCACCGGTGAAACCGAGAGCCGGATCGACTTGCCAGGGCTGATTCAAAGGAGGCATTGGCTGATTCTGCAACCCTGGTGCCAACGGTGGTTGTGCGGCATAGGGATTGAACATTGGTTGCGGTGCTACTGGCTGTTGACCGGGCTGTGCATAGGGCTGCGTTGGCGGTTGTGCGTAGGGTTGTCCATAGGGCTGAGTTGGCGGTTGTTGATAAGGTTGCGCATAGGGTTGCTGATAGGGTTGCTGCGGCAAGCCATTGATTGGCGGAACGGGTGTTCCACCGATTTGACCGATAGCTGTAGTGCAAGATCCAGCAAACAGCATTACCGTAGCAATGTTACTTGCAAATGCACTGCCCATCGCTCGCCATAGTCGGCTTCGCGTGGTTGAGTTGGGTTTCATCGACTGCGTAGGTTGGGTCATGCTCGTTCGTTCTTTACCGTATGGAGTCATCCAAACCTGCCACGGGCTGCACCTCAATACGAGGTAACTCCCCACGCGTCGGATCCGTATTGAAGATTGTGGAATACATCAATCGCCGTTTGCCATCATCTAATTCCCGTTTGTCGATTGTGTCACCTGGTCGCAAATTGCGCAAGGGTTGTAAGACGACGTGACGTTTGGTAAAGTCCCCGTCGATATGGACTCGTATATCGCTTGCGCGATAAATGTCCCCCTCTTTGACTTTGTAGACGATGTCTACCATCCGGTTCTCCGGTTGGTAAATCACCTCTCCCTCTACCTCGCAGAATATGTGTCCTTGTGCCCCATACACGTCCAAGAGCAACCGTTCATCCTGCATCTTCTTGCTCAATAAGAATGGCTCGTTCGCCTTTAGCTTCATGTGTGGCAGAAGCTCGTCCGAGGTGTATCGCTCCAAACCTGAGATTGACACCGAAGAAACTCCATAACGGTCTCCTTCGTAAATGACAAATGTCACGTCGACGAAGTCGCCCTCTTCGACGTAAGCCTTCTGAAATTCGACCTTGGCGTCAAAGTACCCTAACGATCGGTAGTACCCCAACAATCCATCTCGATCCTCGGCTAGCTTCAGATCAGAGCAGATGTTTCCGACATACTTGGTAACACCGTACCGAGCATCGCGACTCTTGATCCGCGCCTTGAGCAACTCACTACTAAATGCTTCATTGCCGACAAATGAAATCGAATTGAGCCGCTCTACTGGTCCTTCATTGATCAAAAAGTGAACCTCTCGCTCTCCGGGTTTTAATCCCTTGACCACTTGAACGTCGACCTGGTTCATTCCTTTGTCTTGATACAATTCGATCAGCCGCCCACGTGCCGAATTGACTGAAATAGGATCTAGTGCATCACCCTTCTGCAACCCCGAATGCTTACGCAATGGACCTTCATTGAGTCGCTCATTCCCGAGAAACTCAACTGCTTTGATGATCGGCCGCTCTGAGACGATCAATCTTAGATGCACTCCTTCGGGGGTCTCATCGATGTACGAGTCAATTTTGCGAAACAAATTTGAGCGATACAACGCACTCATGTCTCGATTAAATGTTTCTTTGTCAAAGGGACGATCCTCTCGCGACTGCATTTGCGATAAAACAAAGCTCTCGGATATCGATTGATTCCCTTCCACACGCACCGACAAAATGGTCTTTCCGTCGTGTTTCTCGCGCTGCGCTATCCCACCCGCTTCGTACAATCGCTCTTTGAACGTGGGCTCATTAAACGCCGGCATCCCACCTTGCGGACCACCGCCCATTCCTTGGCCATACGCCCCTTGCGGAAAAAGGCTAACCAATGAAACCAGTCCCATTGGACCTCTTAGCAGCAACCCAAGCCAACATCTGGGCCAGGACTTACCCCGTTGCTGCTTGTCTGTCTGTCGCTGTTTCGCCATAGTTTTCCTGCTACTCGTTCGGAACCCTAGCCTTCTCCAAGCCGGTCTACTTACGCTGAAGAGATTCAATACTAAAACGCCCATGCTAAACGCAACGTCAGCCAATAAGATCTAAAGAAGATTCGATCGTAGATTCGGGCGTCGGAACGACTTGCGCATTTGCTAGCAGCCCAAGTGCCGAGCAATTAGGCAATTTAGGCACCCTGGCGAGGCTGACATACTTTGCAAAAAAATGTGCTGCGCTGCGCCTGAACCAATCGCTCGATCACTCCGGTATGGCAATCTTGACATAGCTCTCCGGCACGATCGTAGACCTTGTGCTGGTTCTGATACCCGCCTTCACCATTGATAGCATTGCGGTATGTTCCGTCACGCAGTGTGGAGCCTTCGTGAGCAATCGCATCATTGAGGATCGCTTGCATCGCTCCATGAATTTCCCTCCAGAGTTTCTTGGGTATTCGATCGCACCGGCGCTGAGGATGTACGCCGCAGCGGTGCAGAATTTCTGAATCATACAAATTTCCGACCCCGGCGACATAACGCTGTTCTAACAAAGCGGGTTTGACTTCGCGGCGGACTGCGCGAAAGGTTTGTATGAATACTTCGGCACTAACTGCGAGAGCGTCGGGCCCTAGGACTGCGGGGCCCAAGTTCTGTGCGCACTGATTTTCTGTCCAAAGATGGGCTGTCCCCAATCCTCGTCGATCCCAATACAGAATCCGCTCACACTCAGCGTCCTTTAGGTGGATGATCAACCGTGTGTGGGCTTGTGTCGGTGGTTCACCGATCATGGCAATACCGGCCATTTTGGGCTGCAACACCAGCCGCAGTCCTATGTCCGAACTATGCTTATCGTCTAGAACGATCAAGACCCGTTTTGCAATCCGTTGAATTTCAATCACTTTACGACCGACTAACAACTCCGGCCAGGTTGCAGCTGGAGGACTCATCGCAATTGGTCGATAAGGAATCGCAGGAAATTCAACTCGCTCGATTGTTCCGCCAATTGCTGGTAACAACCCCCGACGCATCGTCTCTACCTCGGGTAATTCAGGCATCATTCCCTCATGCGGCTCGGAACAATTAGGCGTTAAAGCAGCTTTAAGATTGCGATTTGTTGTACAACGTTGTGGGGTCGACCAATCGCTCTTGAACTACTTCCCACCCGGTGTCAGTCTTCTTGCGAAAGAAGCAGCTTGGGTAGCCTTCATGGCAAGCGGCCCCGTGTTGTTCGACGAGTAGCAGGATCGTATCGGCATCGCAATCGATACGAATCTCAACGACTTTTTGCCGATGCCCACTTTCTTCGCCTTTGCGCCAAAGTCTTCGGCGTGAGCGTGAATAGTACGTTGCGTACCGAGTTGTTAGGGTTTCGGTGTAGGACTCTTCGTTCATCCAAGCGAGCATAAGAACAGCGCCGGTCTTAGCATCCTGGGCGATTGCGGGGAGCAACCCGTCGGTTCCTCGCGTAAAGGCTGGTGCACTATCCATTCCGTCCATCCGTTCCGTCCATTATTTAGAAACAACACTTTAGTGTACTAACAGGTTCGCGTTGATTCTAACCTTATTCGCGTTGCTGATCTAATGTGAATTGCAGGTTTCGAGGTGGCTCCTAAGGGTAAGAAATTTGCTTTAGCCGACCATAATTTGCAGGAATTGGACCAAGTGCATTGCGGTATCGCTTGTAGACACGGCCCGTCAGACGGTGGGCTAATTCATTGAGCCGCTGAGTGCGATTTGTGGTTGGTTTAATTTTAACGGTCGTGCGCAAGTACTCCGGTGATTTACGGATTCTCGATTGATGTTGCGAGTCCGTCACCGGGCGGCTTGCGCCGCACCGCTTCTATTGGGCTGACGCAAAGGGGCAAAGATTCAGAGAAGACTGCGACTAAAAAATCGCGAGCGGTGGGTTACTTTTGGATTTCCCAAGTCGTTCCCTGTTTGCCGTCTTGGAGAAGGATACCGATTTCTTTGAGACCATCCCGGACGGCATCGGAGGTAGCGAAATCGCGACGTGCGCGAGCTTCCATGCGAAGTTTGAGGACTAATTGCATCAACCCATCTACGACTTTTCCGGAGTCTTGGTTGCTTTGTGATGCTGGTAGTGGCTTACGGAAGATGCCGAGGAGTGCTGCGAGTTCTCGCAGGATCGAAAGGGCATCTTGCAGTTCGCGTTTTGCGGACTCCGATGGGTTGGTATCAAGTTGGTTTTGGTCGATGAATCGGTTGATAGCGCGAGCGATTTCGAAGAGGTCTGCCGTAGCGCCACCGGTATTGAAGTCATCGTCCATTTTGGAAAGAAACGAATCTCGAAGTTGTTTGACTTCTGTCAGCAGTTTGTCGTTCGCATCCGCCGCTTTGGCTTGGTCTCGACGGGTGTTGTAGGGGATCGTATAAAACGAGTGTCCGAGGATTTTTTCGGCGCGGGTGAAGAGACGATAAAACGTTTCTAATGCTGCTCCGGCTTCTGCAAGAGGTTCGTCTCCGAAGACGCTTGTGGAGCGATAATGGGAGCGTAGTAGGAAGAAGCGGATACGCTCACCGGTGTGTTTTGCGATGAGTTGCGCGAGGCCGCCGGCCCCTTTGCTGCGGGAGATTTTGCCGGCTGCATCGCCGGGTGATGAGGTTTGAGGAGCCGTTTGAGGTTCGGTTGCAGAGGTAGCTCGATCGGATCTTCCGCCGACTTTTCCTGCGTCATCAGCAGCCCGCATCAAGCCGTTGTGCATCCAGTATTTGACCATCGGTTTTCCGTGGCAGCAACGGCGTTGTGCCAGTTCGGTTTCGTGGTGAGGGAAAACCAAGTCGAGTCCACCGCCATGGATGTCGAAGGTTTGTCCGAGGATGCTACGGCTCATTGCGGAGCATTCGATATGCCAGCCGGGGCGACCTGGTCCCCAGGGGCTTGGCCAACTCGGTTCGTTTGGTTTTGCGGATTTCCAAAGGGCGAAATCGCCTGAGGAGCGTTTTCGAGCGGCGGCCCCCCCGCCCTCCCCTTGTTGGTCTTCTGCGGATCGGTTGCTCAGTCGACCGTATTCAGGATCTCGAGCGACATCGAAGAAGACATCGCCACCGACTTCGTAGGCGAATCCTTTTTCGATCAGTTCCGCAACAAATGCGATGATATCGGGCATGCTATCGGTGGCTCGTGGCATACGGTCGATCTGGTCGACTCCTAGAGCTGCGAGATTTGCGAGGTAGTCACCGGTCATTTGGGTGGCGAGTTGGAACATAGAAATCCCTTTTTCCTGGGATTTCACTATTAATTTGTCGTCAACATCGGTGATGTTGACGACCCAAGTAACCTCGTAGTTGCAGTAGGTCAGGAAGCGTTTGACGGTATCGAAAATCACCGGGCCGACCATGTGTCCGATGTGGGCTTCGGCGTAAACCGTCGGTCCGCATAGGTACATTCCCACCTTCCCGGGGTTGATCGTCTCGAAAGGTTCCTTGTTTTTAGATAGCGTGTTGTAGACTCGGATTGGATAAACAGACATGATTTCTTGGTGGAGGTTGTCGGTAGGCAACACGTAGGGACGATTTAAGCTACAGTATTAGACCTAATATAAGTGAACGAATTGGGATAGGGGCAGGTTAGCGAATGCCCTTCCTGGCGTCCATTCCAATCCCCTACTTGACCCCCTTTCGAGGCAAGGTGTTTCGAGGAGCCCAGCGATCGCCGGGTGGCTTCGCATTTGCCAACTGGAAAGTTCGCGTTAACGCATTCATGAATCCTATTAAAATCCAAACCGGTGGTTTGACCGACCGAGGTCTTGTTCGGCAGGAGAATCAGGACCAGTTCCTTATCGGTGAATTGTCTCGCAGCATCAGTTTGCACGCGACTTCGTTGCCCATTGAAGCGAATTCGAATTTGCTTGGAGGTTCCCTCGGACATTTGTTTATGGTAGCCGACGGGATGGGGGGGCATCGGGCAGGTCAAGAGGCGAGCGGATTGGCGATCCAGTATTTTCTGGCCGCGATTCTCAATCGTCTTCAGTGGAACAGTCTGATTTCCAGTTCGGATGATCATCTCCTCGTGGATGACTTGCGCGAGATGCTCAACGAAGCCCATACGGAGATTCGTCGGCAGTCGGAGGAATCCGAAGCGCTCTCTGGAATGGGAACCACTTTTACGATGGCTTACGTGATGTGGCCAAGAATGATTGTGGTGCATGCGGGGGATACGCGTTGTTACCATTATCAGAAGGGTGTTCTGCGGTTGCTTACGAGCGACCATACAGTCGCGAATCAAATGATGAGAACGGGGCGTTTGAAGTCGAACGCCGCCGAACGGTCACCTTGGTCAAATGTTTTGGTAAACGCGCTCGGAGCTGGGGCTGAGGGAGTTCAGGCCGAGATCGCGATGATCAATTTGGAACCCGACGATGCGATCTTGCTCTGCAGCGACGGGCTGAACAAGCATGTCGATGACTTGACCATTGAAAGGGTGTTGGTAGAGTCCCCGACAGTTCAGGAAGCTTGCGAACGGCTAGTGAAGTTGGCAAACGATGCAGGAGGCACCGACAATGTGACCGTGATCGGAGCGCAGTGGAAGCTGTGTATGCCGGATCCGATGATGCGTGTACGAGCTACATCGCCGGTGAGAGAGCGTGTTATTGCGGAGTTGGCCAGTCCTCAGCGGTTAATGGAATCGACGATTGAATATCACACCCACTATTCGACTCTTGAGCCAGAGGATCGGCACAACGATACAGATCCGTTACCTCCGATGTCCCACGGTCTTTAATAGGCACAAACTCTAACGGAATTGAAGCGAGCAGAGCGATCGCAATGGCGACACCCCCATTTTTGGCACGTTCCTTGTTTCTTCCGACTTTCGCTTGGAATTTCGCGCAAGCTCGCATATTGCATCGTCGACATTGGTGGGACAGCGTCGACGAGTACGTCATATTGGGTGCATTACCGTTAAAGCGTGATGTGCCGCGGATGGCGAATCTCGGGGTGCGCAATGTGATCAACATGTGCCAAGAGTATCGCGGCCCGATCAAAGCGTACTTGAAGTATCAGATCGAGCAATTGTGGCTTCCGACGATCGATTTCAACCCTCCGACGCTTGCGGATGTCGAGAGGGGTGTTGCGTTTTTGCAGCGATGCGTGGCGAAGCGCGAGCGGGTTTATGTGCATTGCAAAGCGGGCCGCGCTCGATCGGCCACGATTGTGATTTGTTGGTTGGTTAAGCATCGCGGGATGAGTCCCGAGGAAGCCCAGCAGCACTTGTTACGCTGTCGACCACATGTCAATAGTCGGTTGTTGGAGCGGGCGGTGGTCCGTGAGTTTTTAGGGCGCAAGTAGTTCATTCCAATTCTTTCCACTTGGGGAACATCATGACCGCCGACCCGCATCGTCCTGTGGTACTGAGTAATTTCTTGACCGAGGTTGAAGCAGGTTTGCTTATTGCTTTTTTGGAAGGGCAAGGAGTCAAAGCGTTCAACAGTGGTGCCGGAGGATCGACCGGGTGGCCTGATGCGGCGGCTTATTCGCAAGTTGTCGTTCGGGAGGTGGATCTGTCGAAGGCCCAAGCGTTGTTGGAAGAGTGGTTGAGTTCGGATTCATTTGAGGACCCATCGGATCCGATCGAGGAACAGGACGATGAGTCAGACGAGTGAGCAGGTACTATTGAGGGCTTGCCATTGTTGTGGCAAGGTGCATCGTATTACGATGGACTCGTCGAGTAGACTGAGCGAGGGGGAGGACGTAGAGTCTGTAGTTTTTAGTTGTACGCGTTGCGGGACGAAGATCGCGCGATTGGTAGATTTCGTGGGGGATGGCGGGGACGCGTCGCAAGACTGGGGGTTGCAGAGAACTGCGGCGGCTGCATTGGCTGCATTGATTTTGTTTCCCGCTGCAGTATTTTTGCCAATCCTTGAGATTGAAAAATTGGGACATCGCTATGCCAGTTCGATCGTCGGGGGGATCGTTGAGCTATACGCACACGGCAGTTGGTTTGTCGCGACGGTCATTCTTCTTTTCTCGATCGTGTTGCCCGTGTTTAAGTTGCTAATGTTGTTGGAATTGTGTTGGTTGCGATGGCTTGAGCATCATCATCGCGCTTGGGCTTATCGAATTCTGGAGTTCTCTGGGCGTTGGAGTATGCTCGATGTGATGTTGTTGGCTTTTTTGGTGATGTTGGTGAAACTTGCTGGATTGGTTGAATTTCATGTCGGGCCGGCGGTGGTCGCCTTTGCACTTTGCGTGGCGATGAACATGATTGCATCGATGGTCTTCGATCCTCATAGCATTTGGGGTGAAGACAAGACGGTTGCGACTTAGAGAGTTTCAGGATCATTTTTTGATCGATCCGTTTCCTCAAAATTATTGTAGTGCGATAGGAGTAAGCAGGATGGGTAGCGTAGCAAATTGTCTGAGAACGGAGAGACGCATCGGGGACTTTAAAGCGAATTGGATCGGCTTGTGTTGCGCGGTTGCGTCGTTGTGTGTCTTGGCAGTCGCAACCGTACCGGTGCAAGCTCAGTCGAGCGACGCTTGGGTGATTCGACGGGATGTAGTGGTTTATGGGGGTACGAGTTCTGGGGTGGTCTGTGCGGTGGCTGCAGCGAGGCAAGGAAAAACGGTGGTGTTGATCGAGCCTACCAAGTTCCTCGGCGGTTTGACCACTGGTGGATTGGGTGCAACGGATATTGGAAACAAACGAGCTATCGGCGGGATTTCGCGGGAGTTCTATCGACGGATTTACAATTACTACAAAAATCCCGATCGGTGGACTCATGAGACACGAGGAGACTATTTCAAGGGACGGACCGTCAATTCCCAGAATGAAGACTCAATGTGGACATTTGAGCCGCATGTGGCTTCGAGAATCTTTGACGAAATGTTGCGTGAACAGGGGGTGGTGATTTGTGAACCGAATGATCCAGCGGAGAAGTTGCAGTTGCAAAGTGCTCCGATCACATTGCTGCTCGGTGAGCGACTCAACTTGGCTGATGGAGTCAAGAAAGCGGGGGTGAGGATCGAGAGTATCTCGCTCGAAAGTGGTAAACGGATTGAGGGAGCTGTCTTTATCGATGCGACTTACGAGGGGGACTTGATGGCCAAGTCTGGCGTTGGATTTCACGTCGGGCGCGAGTCAAACGCAACGTATGGCGAGACCATCAATGGCCTACAAAAAGCGAGAACGATCCACCATCAGTTCGTCAAATCCGTGGATCCCTATGTTGTGCCGGGAGACCAAGCGAGTGGATTATTGCCGAACATTACTCCGATGCCCGAGGGGCAAGACGGCGATGGGGATCATCGCATCCAAGCGTATAACTATCGGATGTGCACGACCGATATAGCAGCGAATCGGGTGGCTTGGCCCAAGCCCGACAACTACGACGAGCGTAATTACGAGTTGTTGTTACGCAACTTTGAAGCGGGTGACATGCGTGTGCCTTGGGCTCCGATTTGGATGCCGAATCGCAAAACCGATGTAAATAACAACTTTGCGTTTAGCACCGACTACATCGGGAAGAACTACGCCTATCCGAATGGTGACTACGCCACTCGTGAGGCGATTGTTCGGGATCATGAGAACTACCAGAAGGGATTGATGTGGACTTTAGCCAATCACCCACGGGTTCCGGAAGCGATACGGAAGATTTTTCAAGAGAATGGTTTAGCCAAGGATGAGTTTATAGATAACGGGCATTGGCCAAGGCAATTGTACGTACGCGAAGCGCGGCGGATGGTTGCGGCTTATGTGATGACAGAGAAGAACTGCAAGCGGATTGAAGTTGTCGAGGACAGTGTTGGAATGGGGGCTTACAACATGGATAGCCATAACACCCAGCGGTACGTCACGGAGGAGGGGCTTGCTCGCAACGAAGGGGACGTTCAGATTCCGACGAAACCGTATCCGATATCGAGTCGGAGCATTATGCCCAAGCAGTCCGAGTGCGATAACTTGTTAGTACCTGTCTGTTTGTCTGCTAGTCATATCGCTTACGGATCGATACGAATGGAGCCTGTTTTTATGGTGTTGGGGCAGAGCGCAGCCGAGATCGCTTGTTTGGCATTAGATCAGAAGCGGTCGGTCCAAGAGGTTGAGTATGAAGCACTCAAGAAGCGGTTGGTGGAGGCCAAGCAGGTGCTCGACTTTGAATAGGTGCTATTCGAGTCCGAAGTAGCCTGCTGGTGGGATGGCTTGTCCACCGACGATCCCTAATCCTCGGCTTGGTAGGAATCGCGGTTCGAGTGCGAACTGGAAAGAAGCGTTGTCGCGACCACTGTCAACAGCAATCCCGAGTCTTAGGAGGAACGACTCGCCGATACGGGTCAAGCCGATGGTATGACCGTTGCTGCCGGTAGGTCCAAAGTCGTAAACAGAGCCAGCGACGGCGGCCCATTTGTCGTTCATGCGATAGGTGAGGGTTGATGTTAGCAACTGTGCGCTGATAGGGCCTTCAAGGTTGGTGAATCCCACGTAGAAGTCTCCACGCAGGGGGCGGGAGATTAGCGTTCCAAGGGTGGTAGCTTTGAGACCTCGGTCGAACATGTC
>JBEICB010000321.1:0-4449 GCA_040373655.1 Pirellula sp.
CGATACCAGGATCGTTTTCGGGTTTGCATTTGGTGGCCATGATGTACAGCGCGTTTCAGCAGATCGCCCCTGGCACCGATGTTGGCATCGATTTCTCCCGCGAGTACGAGGCCGCCAAAGAACTCGGCCCAGGCTGAGTCGACAAGTGAATCGCGAACTTTACTCGGTTCGTTAATTGCTAGTCAGAGAAATGCATCGCGCAACAAAAACATGAGCAAATTACTACGTTTGATTTTGGTCGTCTTTCTCGTTTTCCCGCCTCGGATCGCTTTCGCATGGTCCGAAGGTGGCCACCACCTTATTGCCGCGATCGCTTTCAGGTTGCTCACAGAGCAGGAAAGAGAAGAGCTATTGGAGGTCTTGAAGCAGCATCCACGATTTGCTGAGGATTTCGTCCCACCGGAGAATCTTCCGAGCGAAGAAGAGCGAACGCGATGGCTCGTTGGTCGTGCCGGCTATTGGCCGGACGTAGCACGGCGACAACCAAAGTACCATCGATCCACCTGGCACTACGAACTTGGGCCAACGATCGTCTTGGGTAATTCGGGCGGAATCGATGTTCCAAACAGACCAGGGGCGCTACCTATCGACGCCACGCTGGAGACCCAGGATCTTTACCTATCACAGGCTGTCGAGCTTTGTCGCAAGGTGCTCTCGGACAAGTCCCAACCTGCGGAAGACCGTGCGATCGCACTTTGCTGGATTGGGCACCTGGTCGCTGATGCGCACCAACCGTGCCATGCCGGCAGCCTTTACATGGAAAACGTCTTTGTCAAAAAGGATGGAGACCGGGGGGCAAACAGCATCCCGACCAAGCAGCGGCAGAACATGCATGCTCTCTGGGATCAACTCCTCGGTGACGAATTCGCTCTGCGCACGAATCGCCGGCGATTTACCGAGATCACATCGAGTCCACAGCTAACAGAGATCGGACGTATAGCAGTGTCGATCCCAGGAGGATTGGATCCTCTTCTTTGGCTTGGTGAGAGCCGAAAAGCTGCCATCGAACAAGTATACGCCCCAGAAGTCTTGGATTCGCTGGGAATCGTTTCTCGAGGCATCGCCGAGAAGCCAGAGACTCTCGACCTTTCCGAGCAATATTTGAAAAACGCGGGGCGAGTAGCTCAAATACGGGCCGTGGAGGCGGCGTACAGGTTGGCAGGGGTATGGAAGAGCTGCATGGAAGGGGAATAGCTTGCAGTCCGAGAGATGTCATTTCATCCAGGCGATCTTTTCAGACAAGATGCATCCGGCGATTAAGCGAAAAGTCAAGACGGGTAGCCGTGTGATTGGTTTCAAAGCTCGCAAGCTGTGTTTTGCCCAGTACCCCAATCCAACCGTTCCGAAAATCGGCGAGATACGGTATACTCCCGCTATTCGAAAACGGTTCTAGCAAAGCAGGATGTGAAATGCCAACACTCGAAGATGTTCAGTCTACCGAAAACGAATTGCAAAGTCGATTCGCAAAGCACCTTGTGGTAAATGCAGATCTAGATCGGTCATTGGTGAGCTTTCAAGCAAACCGCAAAGCGGTTGAACATCGATGGTGTAAGTATCGCGAAGGATACTCAGCAGAATTGATGGACTATGTTTTTCGTAGGGTCGGATTGTCTAAGGGCCGCATACTCGATCCCTTCGCAGGGGCTGGCACTACACTTTTTACCGCAGCCGATAACGGCCTGGACTCCATTGGCATCGAGTTGTTGCCAAGCAGCGCCGAAATCATAAAGGTCCGAAAAGCATTGCTGAAGGAAGAACCTGTTAAGATCGCCAACGCATTACGTCAATTCATTGAACGACGAGCATGGGTCAAGTCTGGGAAATTGATTGAAATCGCTCACTTGGCGATTACTAAAGGTGCTTATCCGATTGAGACAGAAAGACAGCTTGGTAGGTACTTATGGGAAGCAAGTCGGCATGAAAACCCAGTGGTTGCGAGTGTTTTGCGTTTTGGTACAATCTGCATTCTTGAATCGATTAGCTTTACTCGCAAAGACGGACAGTATTTACGATGGGACTACCGATCAGGGAGAGGCCCTGGAAAATCCGGTTTTGATAAAGGTCCCATTCTGGAGTTTACCGAAGCGATCGTTGGCAAGCTGAATGAAATTGCAAACGACCTCGACCCACAAAATCGCTTGTTTGATTCAAGGCAGAGAGCGAGCGGTCAAATCGAGTTACTTGAAGGCTCATGTCTCAACATCGTTCCAACGCTTGAAACCGAGATGTTCGATGGGCTGGTGACTTCTCCCCCGTACTGCAATCGGTACGACTACACAAGAACTTACGCGTTGGAATTGAATATGCTTGGTGTTGACGAAGACTCCATCAAGGAGCTTCGTCAAACGATGTTGAGTTGCACTGTCGAAAATCGTGCAAAGATAGGGCTCAACGAGAAGTTTGCCCCCGACCGATTTGGAACAGCGGTCAAAGCATTCAACGAGCAAGAGAACTTGCAGGCGATTCTGAAGTATCTGGATGGTTGCAGGGAGCGAAAAGAAATCAACAACTCTGGCATCCCTCGAATGGTTCGAAACTACTTCCTTGAGTCAGCAATTCTGATAGCGGATTGTGCAAGGCTTCTTAAACCTGGCGCACCATTTGTGATGGTGAATGACAATGTGCGATACGAGGGAGCGCATGTTCCTGTTGACTTAATCCTCTCGGATTTTGCGCAAAATCTTGGATTTGAAGTCGAGCACATTTGGGTACTACCAAAAGGTAAGGGTAATAGTAGCCAGCAAATGGGTAAGCATGGACGACAAGAAATTAGAAAGTGCGTCTACGTTTGGCGACGGTCTAAAGTCGGAGCAGTGCGGAAACCAAGTCGTCGAGCTGCTGCGGCTTTGTAAGATTGGCTGCCATAGAAAGTGCCCCGCTGTTAAGCTGGCTCGCTAGCTCCGCTGCCATAGACTGTTCGATAGCAGCACCGATGAAGAATAGCAATGGAGGCTTGTTGTTGCCAGTAAACACAGTCCTGATTCTATCCAATGCTGACACTGCAGTCTTCCAATGTTCGTCAGCACCGGCCGGATCGATGCCGCCCTTTAGCTCGCCGCAGGCCAAATAGGTCGATTGTGTTTCTTGCAGATCCTTTGCCTCCCTTCGTGACGACGAGTCGAGTAGAATTGCATCAACACTCTTATTGATGATTTTCGGCTTCTTATCGAAAAGCAGCACTCGATTGGGCCAATACATCTGACTAACCTTAGCGCTCTCATCTTCCATCACTTCGATCGCGCCGTCAATATTAACAAAAGCTTTCGATCCGCTGAAAAGAATTCTTGCATCGATTTTCTCAGCCGACAATTTAGAGAGCAAAATCCTTGCTACTTTTCTTTGGGCCGTTGATCCTACGACATTACGCATCTCGCCGTCAAATGAAGCACCCTTTGTAAGCAAGTAACGCATAAAGATATCTTGATGAAACGAAGTCGAAGCATCGGCAGGAATACCAGCAACGATACCGCCAAGGATTGTTTCAATATCCTTGCTGGTGAGATACCTCTTCGCTTTTGCAGAAACCC
This sequence comes from Pirellula sp., assembly GCA_040373655.1. Taxonomy (GTDB): domain Bacteria; phylum Planctomycetota; class Planctomycetia; order Pirellulales; family Pirellulaceae; genus JBKCUI01. The sequence continues at coordinate 3,528 of JBEICB010000321.1, forward strand.
CGGCAACAGAGATCAATTCCTCTTTAAGGTGTTCCGACTTTGTCAGGTCCTGGAGGTTTTTGACCTTTTGTAGTTCGTTCCAGAACACTTTGGCTGCTTCAAGGTGCGTTGAAGCTCGGCGAGACTTAACTGCAGCCTGTTCGACAAACCCCTTACATGTCTCAATCTTTGAAGTGGTGAAATCACCCGCAGTGAAAGTCATCGCTTGCCCAATGCTCCAAAAAAGTTACTAGCCCCAGATCTGATAGTTCTAGCATACTTTTGGTCGGGCGAACACCATCAAGCATGATACTGGCAGCTCATCATCGTTTCTCAAATGTTTTTACGAACTAGCGAACTGACAGGCAATGAGCATTTGGGCAAGCAATTTGGCTTGTCGCGAGCGAAAATGAGCCAACCAAGGAGATAAGCGAATGGTGATTGGACTAACTTGCGAGAAGTATGATGAGCTCAAGCTAATGCCGCCCCATCATGCGGATCGGGGGTTTGTTACGGTTGCCGAGCACATGCGGTATAAAGCGTTCCCGAAGTCGCTCGCCCAAGCGGCTTGGCATGTACGGACGCGTGGCTACGACTGCCGACTGGAAAGCCTCGAACTGCTGGTCAACCAGTGAATGGTTGAACCAGTGGATGTGGACGCCTGGACGCGATCATCTGGAAAGAGGTTAATTAGTATGACATGATAGCAAAATGAGGGTCCCCACGACCGACTGGACTATGTCAGCGGCAAAGGGCATTTTCTATCTTCCAAAAAGCAGCCCCGCAATTTTTCCATTTTCTTTCTTGGTGTGACCAAACGTGTCACTGCCCCCCTTAAGAATGCCAGCAATCCACGACTTTTCTGTTTGTATCGATTGCAGGGGGAACCATGAATCACAGCTTCAACTCGCACCGGATCCGGTGCATCTCGATCATCGGGGGA
>JBEICB010000409.1:0-2148 GCA_040373655.1 Pirellula sp.
AAGCATTCCCGACATCTCTGTTCCGGCAATGAAACTTACCCCCTTCACTACAAAACAGCATGTTTTCGCTTGAAAGCGAGGGTTCGGGGACGACTCGGCGACTCACAGGACGACTCACCAGGGGGCAAGGCAGCGCACTAGAGTTGCTGATTTAATTGGGCAGCACCTGCAAGCATGGACTTCAAAAGGCTAGCAAGGAAGACAGGAGGTGCGACATCAGTCGAATAGCCCGGGGAAGAGGATCCATTCTAGACTGATTGTAATTGATGATTGACTCCCATAACTTGCGATGAGAGTATTAGTTGTGAAACGAAGGATTCAAACTGAGTCTGAAATGCTACCTAGTGAACGACGATCTCTTGTATCAAAAGCCAAGGCGCTTTTCGAGTCGATGCGGTTAAGACTCGAGCAGGAGTTCGGGGGCCAATTCGTGGCGATCGAACCGGAATCTCAAGATTTTTTCATCGGTCAATCGTTCGATTCTGCGGTAAGTGCTGCGAGAACCGCACATCCAAATCGGGTCACGTATACTGTCCGAATTGGACATCGAGCGGCCTTTCATATCGGGCTTATGGAGCAATCAAAGGGCATGTTGACAAAGAAATGCGGGCATTATTGCCACCTGCTGGTCACCGAAGATGAATTCGCCAAGGCGGCAGTGGTGGCGACGGTGATGGTGGAGGGGTGAATGATAGATGGGGTGGGAGTATGGAAATGGGGGTATGGAAACCGGAGGATTCCAGGACCGAATGGGGCCACCTAGGTTGAGTGGCTTGCAGCAATCACGAAAAATAAGTGTTGAATCTCTCCGCAACATTGCATTAAAAACCGGAACGCATTATTGACTACGCTTGTAGTATGATCTAGCATGTCTACGGATGTCGTCACTCTAGTTTGTATGAAAGGATTTGCGATGGTCAAAAAGCCAGCGTCGCTCGGAAGAGTCGAATGTGAACTTCTTAAATACATCGACCAGAACCAACCGATCTCGGTACGCGAGGTCGCTCAGTACTGGAACGAAAAGACAGGGCAAGCTCGCACAACTGTTCTGACCATGATGGAGCGAATGACAAAAAAGGGCTTTTTGACACGCAAAAAGATCGACAACGTTTTTCACTACAGCCCCAAACAATCGCTCTCAGAGGTCCTTAAGGATCTTGTCGGTGACTTTGTCAATGGTGTACTCGGTGGATCGGTCGTCCCCCTGGCGGCGTACTTGACCCAAAGCCAACCGGTTAAAGCCGAGGAAATCGAGCAACTCAAGCAACTCGTCCAGCGTCTCGAAGCCGACGCGAGCGCCCAGGCCCGTAAACGAGGCAAATCAAAATGAGTAGCAACGATTTATGGAATGCTTTGACGCAAGGTCTCCTCGGATTTACCATCTCGGTGCTCCTTGTTTTCATCATCGAAAAGATGCCATTGCGGCTGACGGCTAACCACCGTTCCTGGTTGTGGCGGGCTGTTTACATCAAAACACTTCTTTGGGTGATCTTCCCAATGTCCTTTTTTGGTTCATTGGAAACACGATGGATACCACGCGTGCCAATCGTCCCGTCCGCATGGGTGCCCTCAAACTGGTTTGCTTCGGCCAATGGATTACCTAAAGACGAAAAGGTTTCGAAAGATTTCACCGTCTCCAAATCAACTCAGATCGCCAGCGATCAAGCTACTGACGCTTCCTTGAAGACCCAGGAAACACCCTCCGACGCATCTTTCAAAAAGCCTTCTGCGTCGGGACTAGAATCTCCGAGAGAAGTATCGGTCAAGCCATCGACCCGACCTCTCTTGATCCAACCTTGGTATGCAATAGTCCTATGGTCTTTTGGTGCTACGTGCATGGCAATAGTTGCCACATATCGCTCTTGGAAGACGATCCGTATCCTGCGGCGTTCGACGCACTGTGCTCCATCGCAATTGGTGGCTCTTAGCGAACAGATCGCAAAGTCTATAGGGATCCGGCAAATGCACCAGATTCAATTGTCGAGCGAATCCGCTGTACCAATGCTTGTTTATTCAGGAGCGATGCGGTTGGTACTCCCCTCGGACTTCGAATCTCGCTTTGGGGTCGATGGTTGCCGCATGGGGATAGCCCATGAATTAGCACACTTCAAACGTAGCGATTTGTGGTGGAATCTGCTTCCGACGTTC
>JBEICB010000427.1:0-1511 GCA_040373655.1 Pirellula sp.
ATGTAGAAGCTTCGCTCCACTGTGTGCTTTTCGGCGGAGTTGGTTTCCCGCACTACAACTCCGAAACTTTTCAGACCGACCCATTTCTCTTCGAGAGGGAAGTCTTCCGGTATTTCAAATTGAATGTAGGTCCTTGATTCCTGCCTTCCGTGCCGTTTTTTATTCGAAGATTCATGCAGTGTCTCATGTACCAAACCCTCGAAGTCGTTATCCAGTTGTTTCCCAACAAATTCGGAGACCGCTTTGTGAAGATTCCCTTGATTACCCTTTAAGCAAACGACCACGTCACCGCCTCGTTCAGTAATCGCTTTCACGATGCCGACCTGGGCGCCCATGGCATCGATGGTGATCACAGCACCCCGCACGTCGATCAATTCCAATACCTGCGGTATTGCTGTAATTTCATTGGATTTGGCGTCGGTTGGCACCTGAGCCAAAGTGATTCCCTTCGCCGACATCCACACGCTCACCAGATGCAGGGGACCAAGAGCCTTGCTGCTGTTGCGACTACCTTTGAGCGTCTTACCGTCAATCGCTAGATGCCTCTTTTCAGACTCTGAGTCCTCTGTTGTGGCTTGACCGGCGATGGCCGCTCCCATCACCTCAATCCACGCGTCGAAACATCGTTGAAAAGCAGCAGGCTGCAAACCACATAAGACTCTGCGGAAAACATCTCGTGACGGGAGCCCGTTGGGGGGTTTCAGGAAACGCTCCAGAAATTGCTGCCTTGCCACTGCCCAGCCTCTGATGCTTGTTGGACCATCGGCTCCGCACAGGACGGCCAGAACAGCAATGGATACAACACTCATAAGTGGATGGAGTCCGTTAATCGAGGAGCGAGGATCTTCAAGCTCCTCGAATGCAATAAATAATTCGCTGAGCTCACTATTCTTTTTGCTCGCTGGCACTTCGGCATCTCCCGACAGGATTGGGCGTGGTCTCCAACCCACGGATCGTAGGGAATTTCTGGCATGGGTGCAAGTCTTCGTAAATTACCAAAAGCCCCCAAATCGCGAGCTGGCCGTGATCCGGTAATCAATTCGGTTACAGGTCATAATGCCCAGACTCTGACATACTTTCCAGCTCGTGAGACGAAAAGTCGCGAACCTTTTGAACTCCGGGTAAGTCCCATAATAGGCGATATTATTCGCTCATTCCTGCTATCAGACCCATTTCAAAACACAGAGGCATTCCAAAATGACAGACACCAACCCAAACACGGCCCTCAGCTGGACGGGATCCGTTTGTTCGATTGTTGGCCTAATCGCAGTAATCGCACTGCAGAAGTTCGAATTTACAAAATACACTCTACTTTTCTGGTGGCTCACTTCTGTCCTGATCGCGATAGCCGCTGTAAATACGTGTTTCGTTGCGCCGTCGTTTGCACTTCGCGCGATATTTGCGATCATCTTCGTAGCTCAGATTCCCGCATTCGACTGGGCGTGGGGCGAATTGCATGAACGTGACACAATGTTCTCGTTGCAGCGTCTCGACGACGATCAAAACGGTGA
>JBEICB010000073.1:0-21700 GCA_040373655.1 Pirellula sp.
CACCACATCATCTCCGACGACTGGAGCATGGGCGTGCTCGTTAACGAATTTATCCAGCTCCACGACACGCTCGTTTGCGGCGAGGACCCGGCGCTGCCGATGCTGCGCCTGCACTACCGCGATTACGCGGCCTGGCAAAACGCGCGGTTGCTCGCTGACGGCATGGCGGTGCACCGGGATTACTGGCGAACGCGTTTCGCGGGCGAAATCCCCGTGCTCAACAGGGAGTATTCTGGGTTCTACAACTCTATGGATGGTGGGCTTGGATCGCTTCGACTCGCAATAAAAGCACTTCGCAATCGATCAACACGCCAGTCCAAGTGGAACGCCTGAGCACCAACGCTTCGATCTTTTTTATTGGCTTGACATTACTACAAACCATACTGATCGCTTGGTTCTTGATGTCCTTTACCGATGGAAAATCTCCGATCGCGGATGCCTTTATTACGGCAGCGAGCCTAACCGCACAGTATCTACTCGCGAAACGCTACTACGAAAATTGGGGATATTGGATTGTGGTAGATGTTCTATCCATTCCACTGTATGTCATTCGAGATTTGCCGGTGCTTGCCGTCCTCTATGTTGTCTTCCTAGCGATGGCCATCGCTGGGTTTTACCAGTGGCGAACAGCACTTCGAAACCAAGAAATTCAGCAAGGAAGTGTAGAGTGAAAACGGGTTTGACACTTGGCAAATTCGCACCGCTTCATCGTGGTCACCAGCGGCTCATTGAGTTATCGCTCGAAGAGACCGACCAAACACTCGTCTTGCTGTATGATTGCCCGGAACTCGATACGCCACCCGTAAACGTCAGACGACGTTGGATCGAGGAGTTGTATCCACAATTGGAAGTCTTGGAAGCTTGGGGCGGACCAAGCGAAACCGGACTAGATCCATCGATAACGGCCCGGCATGACGCGTATCTAGCAAAACGGTTACAGGGTCGAACGATCACTCATTTTTACTCGAGCGAACCGTACGGGGAGCATGTTAGTAAAGGATTAGGCGCAATCGACCGAAGAGTCGATGTTCGCAGAGAGCTTATTCCAATCAGCGCGACACAGATTAGGGAAAACCCATATGCTCATCGCGCATTTCTTGCTCCGAACGTCTATCGAAACCTTGTAACCCATGTTGTCTTTGTTGGTGCTCCATCCACGGGAAAAACAACTATTGCCGAGGCCCTCGCCCAAAAATTCCAAACGATGTGGATGCCAGAATATGGGAGAGAATATTGGGAAAAGCACCAAACAGACCGACGTCTGACACTTGAACAGCTAGTAGAAATCGCCGAAGGGCATAGAGAACGAGAAGACCGACTTGCACTGGAAGCAAATCGCTACCTTTTCATCGACACCGATGCGACAACAACTCTCCATTTCTCCTATTACTATCACAATAAGGCGCATCGCGATCTCATCGATTTAGCAGACAGCTGCCTCGACCGTTATGACCTGGTTTTCCTATGCGCAAGCGATATTCCCTATGACGATACATGGGATCGCTCGGGCGAAGTTTTGCGTTCTGTCATGCAGAAGCGAATCATAGGAGATTTGCAAAGTCGAAAGCGACCTTATTATCAGCTCGAAGGCTCTATCGAGGAGCGTTGTGACCAGGCGATGCGGATTTTGAAACAGTTTCGAAAATACGGCACAAAGCAGCGAACCGAAGATTCACCGTAAATACTCACATGAGGGTTGAATTATCCGTTGAAAGGTATGGTTCTACCGAACGATGCCTAGTGGAGTTGCGCAGTTGCGACTGCTACCATAATCCTTCCGGGGATCATTCCCCACCTGATTTTTATCCCACCTTTCACGAATCAAGTCGTTTCCCTCTCCCACGGCAGGTTCACGCCATACGCGTCGACACACCATGGAGACTTTCATTGGAGCACTTCCGCCATGCCAACGGTTGCTATCACGGATTACACCTTTCCTAACTTGGACACTGAGCGAGCAATCCTCGAGCCATTAGGTTGCGAAATCATTCACGGTCAGTGTAAAACGCCAGAGCAATTAATACCGTTAGTTGAACAGGCTGATGCAGTAATTACCCAATTCGCACCAGTGAATGCCGAAGTGATTCAAGCGATGCAACGAGCCAAGGTGATTGTTAGATATGGCATAGGAGTGGACAATGTCGACCTCCAAGCTGCGAAGGCAAAAGGGATTCCGGTTTGCAACATCCCTGATTATTGCATCGATGAAGTCGCCGACCATACTCTTGCATTTATCCTTGCAACCACTCGTCAGGTCGTTCCGAACACACTCTTGATACGCGAGGGCAAGTGGGGTTTGGCAACCGACTTGAGCACCATGCGCACTCTGAAAGATCAGACCGTTGGCGTCATAGGATTTGGTCGAATCGGCCGAGAGGTAATCGCAAGGCTACAAGCATTCAAATGCAAGGTCCTCGTGCATGATCCCGTGGTATCCTCTGATTCCATCGCCAATGCGGGATGCCAAGCCGTATCGCTCCAAGAACTATTATCTCAGAGCGATATTTTAACGTTGCATTGCCCGTCGACATCCGAGACGAAGAAACTATTGCGCGATGAAACAATCGCAACGATGAAGACCGGTGCAATCGTTATTAATCTTGCACGAGGTGATTTGATCGATACCCAAGCGATGATCAGGGCATTGCAGTCCGGTAAGCTCAGTTCGCTCGCAATTGACGTTTGCGATCCTGAACCGATTCCATTGGATAGCGCTCTAAGATCTCTACCGAATGTGATTACAGCCTCCCACATCGCATCCGCGAGTCCAAAAGCCGTACGAAAGCTTCGAGAGTCAGCGGCCCATCATGCAGCGAATGCATTGACCAACCAAAAGCACATCCACGTCGTCAACGGTGTAGTGTCTTGAAAGTACTGGGCAAAGTCTCGTTTGTAGACTTACATAACTTTGTCGCGCAATCCTTGCGAAACACCGGATTGTCCGACCATCACTCAGGTATCGTCGCCGACACGCTGGCAACTACTGATGCCATGGGAGTCCATACCCATGGGACAAAGTTATTGCATGGTTACATCCGTAAATTACAAGGTGGTGGATACTCAACAAGTGCAGAACCAGAAATCGTACGCCAGGGACCAGCATGGGGAATCGTCGATGGGAAATCTGCACTTGGGATGATCGGCTGCAATGCCGCGATGCAGCTTGCGGTTGATAAAGCGAAGCAAACGGGGATCGCTTGGGTCGGCCTAACTCACACCGCTCACGTAGGAGCGATTGGCTACTATGTATCACAAGCCGCCAGGCAGGGCTGTATCGCGATGGCAACGGGTAATGACATCCCCTCTGTTGCGGCTCCCGGTTCGCGAAGTTCAGTTTTAGGAAGCAACCCAATCGCTTATGCGATCCCGAGGTTAGCTAACGACCCAATTCTGCTTGATATGGCCACCGCGGCTACGGCGGGAGGCAAAGTCTACGCAGCCTGTCAGCGAGGAGAGACCATCCCAGATACTTGGCTTATTGGCCCAGATGGTAAACCGACCACGGACGGATCGTTGTATCCAGCCAATGCGGCATTGGCACCGATGGCAGGGCATAAAGGGTATGGTATCGGGCTGTGGTGTGAGATCCTGTCAGCAATTCTTCCAGGTGGTCATCATACTTGGCAGGTTGGCAGTTGGCTTTTCGATACCACAGATAAACCATCGAACCACTGCGCATCCTTTATGGCCGTCGATGTGGCGACCATAGGATCTGCCGAGTCGTTTAATGCTCGCTTAGAGGCGCTGATACGAGAGATCCACGAAGCCCCAACCGCAGAAGGTGTAGACCGTATTTATCTGCCAGGTGAACGGGAGTGGGAACGAATGCACCAAGCTAAAACCGAGGGCATTCCCTTGCCTGCTGATGTACTAGAAAAACTCAAGCTTGTTTGCGAAGCGCTCGGCACTGAGCAACCGAACTGGCTAACTCGTTGAGCCAACTTACAACTTTCTATTTCAATTCCCATTTCCCAAAAATTTAACTCGATGAAACTACTACGCTACCAAGACTCCCATGGAAAAATACACTACGGATCGCTGTCCACAGATGGCACCACCCACCGTCTCAACGGTGATCCGATTTCGGGTTGGAGCACAACACAAGAGGTTGCGGACGTAAGCAAGATTCTCGCCCCCATCGAACCTCGAGACATCCTCTGTATCGGACTGAATTACCGAAAGCATGCCGCAGAGGGAGGTCAACCGATCCCGGAATTCCCTGTCTTGTTCATGAAGAATAGCGGCACGGTCCAAAATCCTGGGGATCCGATTTACTTGCCACGCAAACTCAACAGCAGCGCAGTGGACTATGAATGTGAGCTTGCGGTGGTTATTGGCAAACCATGTTACAACGTTTCACGAGAACATGCTCTTGATTATGTTCTTGGTTACACCTGCGCGAACGATGTCAGCGCGCGAGATTGGCAGATGAAATTTGGTGGAAGCCAATGGTGTCGCGGGAAGACTTTTGCAACGTTTTGTCCACTTGGTCCGGTTTTGGTCACACCCGATGAGATTCCCAATCCAAACCAGCTTTCCATCAAGACAATCCTCAATGGGAACGTCATGCAAGATTGGAACACCAATGACATGATCTTCGATGTTCCGACTTTAATTGAGTTCCTCAGTGGATCCACTAGGTTAGCACCTGGCACGGTAATTCTCACCGGAACACCCCACGGAGTTGGTGGGGCTCGCAAACCGCCGGTCTATCTACAACATGGGGATACGGTATCGATCGAAATCGAAGGAATTGGCACTTTGACTAATCCGGTGCTCGATGAACCGGGTGCGGTTAGCAATTCGAGTTCAGGTACAAGTTCCTCCAGTAGAGCTTAGTTCGGAATCCAACATGATCCAGCCAGGACTATCTACGATTGCATTGGATATCGGGAGTACCTCGATCAAGGGCGCACTGATCGAAGCCGAAACGGGCCGATTGAGCCAATTCACCAAACGGCCGTTTCCCGATCCGGTATCCAACCTCCCCACCGGGCATATCGAAATTGCCCCTGATGCGGTGGTAGAGTCCCTGCAGTCGCTTTTAGCAGAATTGAGCGAGTATACGACTGGACATTGTGATGTGTGGATATGTGGGCAGATGGGAGGAGTGATTTTGGCGGACGACCGAGGCCGTCCGAAGTCCAATTATCTATCTTGGCGAGATCAGCGAACAATAGCACCCGGGCGGGCGAGGAAATCATCATTGGAAACCATTCGACTCGATTGGCCCGAGCCAATCTTTGCGTCGTTGGGTCGAGAATTACAACCCGGATCCACCACGACGTTGCTTCATTGGTTGTCCGAGTCCAGGCAATTAACCGACGGAGTCTTGCCACTGTCGATTGCTGATTACTGTATCGCGCACCTAGCCAAGCAACCTGGAGTGATGCATTCAACTCACGCCATCGGCCTACTCGACCTAAACAAACTTGACTGGCATTATGCAGCGCTCGAGCGAATCGGCTTAGGGGATCTCTGGTGGCCGGAGTTACGTCGAGATACGGAGACTGTTGCACGCTGGAAGATCGCCGGGCGCATCTACGACATTCACGGATCGTATGGCGACCAGCAATGTGCTTTATTCGGTAGTCAATTGCGACCTGGAGAGTTGTCCATCAATGCTTCCACCGGGTCCCAAGTCAGCGTGCTGAGCAAACAATTCACTTCTGGACCATACCAAACGCGATGTTATTTCAACGATCTATGGTTGAACACTATCACGCATCTACCAGCCGGCAGAGCGTTAAATGGCTGGGTGCAATTGCTTAGCGAGTTAGCACACGCCGAGAACAAATCGCTCGAACGTGTTTGGGAAACAATTGCTGAAAAAATGCAAGAGGTTGATGCGACCGAACTGCGTGCGAATATCGCTCTGCACTCGAGTCCCGTGGGCTCGTCGGGATCTCTTCAAAATATAACTCTTGAAAACCTCACCGTCGGGCATGTATTTCTCGCGGCATGCGAATCGATGGCGGAAAACTATCACCAGCAATCTCAGCGGTTATCTGCTTTTGCACCCTGGGAGCAGTTGGTACTCTCCGGTGGATTGTCTGCTGCATTGCCAAAACTCTTGGGAATCCTCCAAGGCAAATTTCAGCTACCGGTACGCGAAAACCTGGGAGAAGAAACGCTTCTGGGGCTAGCGAAACTAGCTCAAAATCGCAACACAACACAATTGTCCAAAATCGACCATGAGTAATTTTTAGTCAGTTCGCTTTAGGTATCAGCACAAGGACCTCTCCCCTATGATGCGATCAAACCGATATTCCGCTCACCGTTCTGCTTTTCTGCTGTTGCTGTCCGCCGCATGTATTGGCGTAGTGAGCACGCATGCACAAGAAACCACAACACGTTTTGTAGACCATTCTCTACTCATCTCCCCAGAGTATCCGTGCAATTGGCCTACTCATCCATTTCCAAGATTTCAGCGGATACCACAAACTCGGATCGGACCGGCTAGCTCATACAACACAGACGCGTTGTATGTGGACGGGAATACCGGGACTCAATTGGACGTTCCCCCACACAGCGTCGCACGGCCAGATTTAAATCGGGAAAAATCGGGGCCTTTGGGATTGGCTTATACGGACAAAATCGAGGCATGGCAATTTGGCGGTGAAGCTTGTGTTATCGACACGCGCGATCTGCTTGATCAAGCCCCCAAGGGAGTCAGTCCTTTGATAGGACCAGAATATCTCGAACGATTCGAGAAAGCCTATCGCTCCTTAAAGTTCGGTGATGTGGTGTTATTCCGAAGTGACTATTCCGATTTGTATTATCGGCCTTTTCCTGAGGGGAATCGTTTCATCAATGATGTCGTAGATCGCCGAGCACCTGGATACCCCGATCCAAACCCAGAAACCATGGAATGGCTGGGAAGTCGAGGAATCAAAGCTTGCGGTACGGACAGCGCTAGCATGGGTCCTATGCCGGACTTGGCCGAGCCAACCCATTATGCAGGATTGCGCCATGGCATGATTTGGACCGAGGGCGCAACACAGCTTGGGGCGCTACCCGCCACCGGTGCATTCTATTGTTTTCTCGGGCCAAAACATGAGGGGGGGCCTTATGGAGAAGGAAGGGCCTTTTCGATCGTTGGAGGTGATCTACCCAAACGACTCATTGAATCATGCCGAGAGAAACGAGCGGTTGACCTATCGCCCACTTTGACACCTCGTTTCCCGATGACCAATCCCGGATCGCGAACTGGAGAGCACCGGCAGGTCTACTTGAAGGTAGACTTCCTCTACAGCGATTATCTCGACATGTATCATCACGGACACATGATGGATTCGATGGCGGGAACCCACCTAGTGCCACCGTCGTACGCGCTTCCTGCGGACGATCAAGCGACTGGCGAATCCCCTGAGGTTCGGGCTTGGCTTGCAGAATATGAAACGAAGTACGGCAAGCGTGGGACAAGTGATCTAACAACAGAACGTGTTCCCATTGAATGGACTTGTGGAAACACTCGCGTGATCGATGTTCGAAGTTTGATCGGGACCACGGATCGTGGAGGTTGGCCGAACTCCCCAGAAGTCACCGTGGAAGTCATCAAGCAATACGAAGCAAAAAACAGTGAGATTCAACCAGGAGAAGTGATCCTGTTGCAAACCGGCTACACAGATCGGTATCTCCGAATGGAACCCGATGCACAAGGAAACTTCGGAACCGGATTGTGGAATGATGCATTTACGCGCAAGGTCGAAGGTTGGCCAGCAATCGGCCCAGATGCAGTGGATTACCTCCATAAAAAAGGGGTACGATGCCTTGCAACCGACGCACCTGACTTGGGAGGCGTTAACCCTAAGCGTGCCCTGATGACTTACTGGGCAATGGGTAGTCGGCAAATGGTTGGAGTAGAGTTTCTGTGCAATGTCGATAGTATCCCCAGGTCTGGTGGTTACTTTCTCTTTGCCCCCCTAAAGATCCGCGACTGTCATGGTGGTCCTGGACGAGCCATCGTTTTGTACTAACAGGTATCGGCTAGGACTTGTACTATGAATGAAGCACAAACCTCAGCGATTCAAACGGGCAATTCCGTGGATGGCATTCCTCCGTGGGGAATTGCTGAGTTGCCCGAACCCAAACCATTGCGATGGAAGAACTGGCTCAATTTTATCGGGCCGGGCATTGTGATGATGGGAATACAAATCGGGGGTGGCGAGTGGCTTCTCGGACCTGCCGTGACAGCAAAATATGGTGGAAGTTTGATGTGGATCGCTACTGTCGCGATCATTCTTCAAGTCTTCTACAACATGGAATGTGGGCGTTATGCCTTGTATAGCGGTGAACCGGTATTCACCGGTTTTATGCGTTGCAGACCCAATCCCAGTTTCTGGCTGGGATTGATGTTGCTACTCAATATCTCCGCGTTAGTGCCGGGGCTTTCGACTCACGGTGCTGCGATGATTGCATCGTTGATTTTGGATCGTCCACCGACTGTTGACGACTTGAAACTCGTCGTACCCCTAGCGTATGTCTGCCTGTTTGCCGTAGCCTTCCCCGTCGTCATGGGGGGCAAGGTATACAATACACTTCAATGGGTGATGACTGCAAAGATAGTGATCGTCTTGGGGTTTTGCTTTCTCCTCGGAATCACGTGCGTCGATGTTGAGCATTGGCGGAGTATCGCAAGTGGATTTCTCCAGTTCGGAAACGTCCCCGTTTCCGACGGCAATGGCGGAGAGACGATTCAAAATGTCTTTACGTATTGGTCGCAACACGGTGAGTTCCCTTTGATCTCGACCACGAGCTTGGTCGTGATCGGAGCGTTCGCAGGCTATGCTGGGGGAGGCGGATTGGCAAACTCCACGTACTCGAATTTTGTACGCGACAAAGGATGGGGGATGGGCTCCCAAGTCGGAGCAATTCCAAGTGCAGTTGGAGGCAGATCTATCACACTGAGTCACGTCGGAAAGGTATTTTTAATCACTCCCGAATCGATGAAGCGATGGAACGGATGGTGGAAATACTTATGGACCGACCAAGTTCTCGTATGGGCGCCTGGATGTTTTGTTGGGATGGCGTTGCCCGCCCTGTTGTCCCTGCAATTCACACCAAACTCAACGATCACTGAAAGCCAAATGAGCGTCGCTCAATCGATTGTGATGGCCGATGGCTTGCGAAATTCGGGCTTTGCACCTTGGTTAGCAAAACTGCTTTGGACCGCAGCGTTACTGACAGGATTGATGGTGATGCTACCGAGTCAAATGTCCGTCCTGGACGATTTCAGTCGTCGTTGGACAGACGCGATATGGAGTTCCAGTCGCAGAGTGCGATCGGGATGGCAAGCAAACCAAGTGCGGTGGATCTATTATAGTATTCTCGCAAGCTACGTACTCTGGTCCTTTCTTTGTGCATTTTTGTTTAGCAAGCAACCTAAATTGATGACTGAGTTCATCGCAAATTTTAACAATTTAGCTATCGGTGTGACCTCCTTCCAGATTTTATGGATCAACCATCGATTGCTGCCAGCTCCATTGCGGCCTCGTTGGTATCAATCTGCAGGCTTGATAGGTTGCGGCATATTTTATCTCGGATTAGCGATGTTGGTGGTACGATACAAAATCGTCCCGCTAGTCATCACAAGCATCCAAGCAACAGCAACAGGGGCAATCTGCTAAGTCTCGCAATCGGCTAAACATCAGAGAGCATACGTTCAACATGGAATCTACAATGTTTGATTTACGAGGAAAAGTTGCAGTTGTCTCCGGCGCTGCACAAGGATTAGGTCAAGCGACAGCATTAGGGTTGGCAGAATGCGGATGCGACTTGGTGCTTCTCGATCGCAATTTGCAGGGCGCAGAACAAACCGCAGCACAGATTCGGAACATGGGACGCAGGGCAGATAGTCACGGAACAAATGTTTCTTGCCCCGAGTCTATCGCCAGCTTATTTCAATGGGTCGACGAACAACACGGGCGAGTCGATTTTTTGGGAAACATTGCTGGGGACGGTGTACTGGCCAAGCCAGAGGAGCTCACGGTTCAAGAGTTACAGAGGGTGCTGGACAACCTAGTGATTGGTAGGTTTCTCATGTGCCAAGAGGCTGGGAAGCGAATGTTGTCACAGGGAAAAGGCTCGATCATGAATATCGGATCCTTAGCAAGTACGACCGCGCTGGGCAGAGGACACATCGCCTATAGCATGGCGATGGGAGCTGTGGTGCAGATGACCCGCGAATTGAGTACGGAGTGGAGCCACCGTGGCGTCCGTGTAAATGCCGTATTGCCAGCACAGGTGCTTAATCCAAGTTTAGAAGCGAGGATCGCTGAGGATCCAGACCTAGAGAGACGATTTCTTGGAGGTATACCCGCAGGGCGACTTGGGCGTCCAAGCGACATCAAGGGCTTGGCAGTTCTTTTAGCTTCTGATGCCTCCGAATGGATTACAGGGGCATTGATCCCCATGGACGGTGGGAATTTGGCGATGAACGGAGGGGGAACACCAGGACATCAAGGTACCACCGTTCAATCGTTTCGTGCCGAGGCGACTCGGAAGTAGACTATCAAAACAAAAATATATTTAACCAAGTAAACACAAGCAGAGCGCAGCCGTTATGAGTTTGACCGATGAAACCGTGTTGAAATTATATCGAACGATGCAAATCATTCGACAAACAGAAGAAGAGTTAGCACGTTGTCACCAGCGTGGGTTGATACACGGGGCTTGCCACACGTATGTTGGTCAAGAAGCGATTGCGACGGGAGTGTGCGCGCATCTAACAAATCGCGATTCGGTCTTCAGCACTCACCGCGGCCACGGACACGCGTTAGCCAAGGGACTTTCTCCTTTGGCTCTGATTGCCGAGTTATTTGGGCGGGAGAGCGGTTGTTCAAGAGGCCGAGGAGGGAGCATGCATTTGTTCTCTCCGGAGATTGGCCTGATGGGAACGAGCGGGATTGTTGGTCCATGCATTCTTCAGGCCTGTGGTGGCGGTTACAGTGCAAAGTTAAAACGCAATGGCACCGTCGCTGTCGCTTTCTTCGGTGATGGTGCAGTGAATAACGGCGCCTTTCATGAAGGACTTAACATGGCGAGCATTTGGAAGCTCCCGGTTTTGTTCATTTGCGAAAATAATCAATTTGCTACGGAAGTCCCATTTTCGTATTCCAGTGGAAATCCAAGTGTTGGCTCAAGAGGAGCGGCTTATGGGATTCCTGGTTACGAGCTTGATGGGAATGATGTACTAGAAATCTATCGCGTTGCCGGCGAAGCGGTTCAACGGGCACGACAAGGAATGGGGCCTACGCTTCTTGAATGCAAAACCTACCGCACAAGAGCTCATGCGGAAGGGATGGGAGATTTCACGTATCGCACTCGAGAAGAGGTGGACGCTTGGAAATCAAAATGTCCGATTGCAAGGCTGCGAAGCGAATCGGCTTCGATCGCCGAAACAGAATTCGACGAAATCGATCAAGAGATCAAAGGGTTGGTCGCCGAATCTCGCAAAGAAGCGGAAGCCAGTCCGGAGCCCGATGGGGACACAGCCCAGAAGTACGTGAACGCCCCTGAGGAACCGATTCATGCAGCACGCCTTCCGGATGGAAGAGCTAAACGAACCGTGAGTTATTCACAAGCGACCTTGGAAGCTCTTGCAGAGGAGATGGCCAGCAACTCGGATATTTTTGTGATGGGAGAAGGGATTGGAATTCGCGGTGGCAATTTTCTGACGACCAAAGGTTTATACGATCTTTATGGTTCGGATAGACTGTGCGACACCCCGATTTGCGAACGCGGCTTTGTGGGGTTAGCTTGCGGGGCAGCGATGACAGGAACGCGACCTGTTATTGATTTCATGTTTGCGGATTTCGTCTTGGATGGCTATGGAGAGATCATCAATCAGATTGCCAAGATGCAATATATGTCGAGTGGCCGACTCCGTATGCCGATTGTGTTGCGAGGATGTATTGGAATAGGGCATTCTGCAGCCACACACCATTCGGGAAGCTACTATGGGATCTTAGCTCAAGTGCCGGGATTAAAAGTGGTCGTCCCTTCGATGGCTTCCGACGCCAAGGGCTTGCTCAAGCGAGCTTTACGCGGAAATGACCCCGTGATTTTTCTCGAGCATCGCGAGTTATTGCAAACCAAGGAAGAGATCCCTGAGGGAGAGTATGAGATTGAGTTTGGACAAGCGCGAGTGATACGCGCAGGGACGAGTGTTACCGTAGTAGCAATTGCAAGAATGGTTCACTTAGTTCTTGGGCTATGCGAAGAATTGGAACGCAGGGGAATTTCGGTCGAATTGATCGATCCAAGAACGGTATTGCCGTTAGACACCGACACCATTTTGCGATCGGTATCAAAGACAGGTCGACTGTTGATTGTCGACGAAGCACCGGCGTCCTGTGGCGTTGCGGCAGAGATTTCAGCGAGGATCGCAGACGTGGGATTCGACGAACTCGATGCACCGATTCGGCGGGTCTGCGGAGCGTTTTGTCCAACTCCATACAGTCCGTCTCTTGAAAAGCAGGTTGTTCCTTCCGCGGAAATGGTCGTGAACAGCATTTGTGAATTGGTGGAGGAGTAATCATGGCAGAAGAAGTTCGCTTTCCGCGCTTAGGATGGTCGATGGAGGAAGGTCGATTTATCGGCTGGTTGAAGAAGGATGGGGATTGGGTGGAAGAGGGAGCCCCATTGTTTGAAATGGAGGGTGAGAAGGCGATCCAAGAGGTTGAAGCATTGACCGCGGGCATTTTGAAGATCTCACCGGACGCACCCAAGCCTGATTCGGTCGTTCTGGTAGGGCGACTGATGGGACATTTATTGAGCAGGGCAGAAGCAGCAGGTAATGACATTCCAGCACCCCCAACAAAGTTGGAGGATCAAGCGCATTCCGTCGGGGCTTCCGAGCTGAACGCTATGACAAGTGATGTTGGAAGTTCACTTGATTCCAATGAAATAAAGCAATCATCCCTGCGAGGTTTGCAACAAACTGAAGAGCTATTGGCGGGGGAACAACATAGCAACGGCGAGGGCTCGGTTGGAAGCGCAATCGGGGGAGGTCAACGGAAACGTATCTCTCCGCGTGCACGTAGGCTTGCACGTGAACTGGGAATTTCTCTTGAGCAAATCAACGGGAGTGGTAGAGGGGGGAGGATTCGAGAGGTAGATGTACGAAGGGCAAAGCCGGCTGGAACTGGAGAAGTGACGGCGACCTCAGGGATGACACCGCGACGACGTGCAATAGCAGAACGGTTACGCAGGAGCGTTGCGAAAACGATTCCGGTCACTTTGCATACGATCGTAGACGTAAGTCATTGGGTTCAATTTCGGGAACAGCAGAAAGTGCTGCAGTCGAGTTACACACCGTCCTATACGGACTTGTTCGCAAAAGTGGTCGCGGGTGTATTACAGCGGCATCCGGCTTTATCGAAGCGATGGGAAGAACGCTCTGGGGACTTGGTTGATGTCAATTCGGAAGGGATAGGGATTGGGATTGCGGTTGACACCAAGGACGGATTGTTAGTGCCGGTGGTCACGCGAGTCGCTGAACGTTCGATCGAAGAGGTTGTAATGGAGAGCCGTCGGTTGATTGCCAAAGCGCGTGCGGGGGGGATTACGGCTGCGGAGATGCAGGGAGGCGTCATCACACTGACAAATTTAGGGGCTTATGGAATCGATGGCTTTACCCCGATTTTGAATTACCCAGAGATCGCAATTTTGGGGATGGGTGCGATACGCTCGGGGCCTGTTTTTGTCCATGATGCAACTGCAATTGGGGGTAAGCGACTAGAAGCACGGGATCGGATGGTGCTGAGCTTAACCTTTGATCACGCTGCCGTTGACGGTGCTCCCGCAGCGGCGTTTCTAAAGGACATCGTTGACACTATCCAGGGAAAAACTGATGTCTAACAATGTCGCTGATCGATCCTCCGATCAGTCGTTGCGTTCAAAAGCGCACCGGCATCGCTCATAGAAGGTGTAAACGCAGTCAGGTTTCAACTTGGAGTATTGACTTGTGGCAGGCTAGGAGAGTTCTTGCAATATTGTCGCTGATCGCTCCTGCGATCAGTCGGTAAGTACATAAGCGCACCGGCATCGCTCATAGAAGGTGTAAACGCAGTCAGGTTTCAAACTTGGAGTATTGACTTGTGGCAGGCTAGGAAGGTACAAACAATGCTCAGACGGATCGCAGGAGCGATCCGCGACAATAACTCATCAGCACACGAGGTTCTCACATCGCAAGTACTATCGAAGCCAGATAACAACCGGGGCTTAAAATTGTGGCGGGGTTTAAGACTTCCAGCGAAACTCAGACGGATCGCAGGAGCGATCCGCGACAATCATTTATCATCAGCAAACACAAGAATACGGCAAGGGATTTGACGCTTAGGGTAAATTCACGATCGTACCGTCGTTTCTGCCTGCCATAGCCCGATAGACTTGCATATCGACGTTCGTTGCAATCGAGTGGGTCGAACCATCCATAAGCAAGAATAGGCAACCACCAGTATGAGGGCTCCAAAATCCGCCAGGACTTCCTGTCGCTGCATTGGGGCCCCCGGAACGCACATGGACCGTAGCCATTGTGATAGCAGGCCGAACAGTCTGCCCAACGCTTTGTCGACGAGCCGATGCGATCAATGGTGAGAAAACCGTCTGTGCGTTTGGAATTACACCGGCCCAGCCGTTAGGCGTAAACATGCTTGCTGACACCCCCATTCTTACTGAGACTCTGTCTCAATACAAGCCTTGCTGGGGATTTTTTCGCAACTCAAACTGCTACAAATGTTTTGTCCTGTCTCTGCGTTACGTCCAATCGTGGTTGCGAGCGAGTTCTATCACGTAACAAATTTGGCCAACGCTACGGCGATCGCAGGGTTTTGGACGAAGATCGCTACTTTTCGCCTAGCAGTTTCTGTTGCTTCATCCATTCTGCCGCGCGTTGTGGCCAGAACTGAACGGGATTTCCAGTATCTCGCAATCCTTCGCAGAGTGATCGCAAAAGCTAGGGCTGGTGGAATCACTTCTTGCGAGATGCAACGTGAGGTCGTTACGTGGACCAGTTTGGGTGCTTATGGGATCGACTCATTCACACCCATTTTGAATTACCCGGAGATTACGATTCTAGGTTTGGGGGCAATTCGTACCGAACCGGTTTTTGTTGCGGATCCGACGGCAGTGGGTGGAAAGCGAGTGGAAGCGAGGGATCGGATGGTCCTGAGTTTAACCTTTGATCATGCAGCCGTAGACAAAGCGCCGGCGGTAGCCCTTTTGAAAGACATCGTAGAGACCGTCTAGAGAGCGTGGAAGCCGATTTTGATGGGCTCACGCAATGAAACAAATAGATCGCAAACAAAACGCCGCGAGCGAGGGAGCGGCGGGGCGCAAGATAAAAACGGAGCAGCGCGAGACGGCGTCACCGGAATACTCGGGTACTACCACTACTAGCCTTCCTCATTATTCGTTGCTAGCATCAATAGTGCATACGGACAGATTCTCAGGATATGCGAAGCTAGACCATTCCTCGCTACGCTATTATTTTTGGGACAAAATTGACGACATCAAACGTGTCCAACTCCTGACAACCTTCGAAATCGCCAACTACCAGAACCCCGCTCTGCGTCGATTATGCAAGCAGCAACGTCCTCACTCCACTTTGAAGGCAATCGGCTTCGATCGATTTGCCAAGAACACGGTAGCAAAATCGCCGTTAAGGATGAAGATAGGGCAGTGACTTACTGCGAACTCGCCGAAAAAACTCGACAGCTTGCTTCAGCCATTCATCGCGATATTCCTCTTCCAGAACGCTCAGTCGTTGCAATTGCGATGCAACCAGGCTTAGATTTCGTTTTAAGTTTACTTTCCGCTCTGGAACTCGGCGCTCTTGTCGTTCCATTGGATACAGCTTTTCCAAATGATAGGATACTCGAAATATTGAAAGACTCCTCTGCAGAATTTATCCTCTGCAGTCATGACTTTCGGCAGCGTTTCCAAGCCCATTCGATGCAATGGAATCTGAAAACGATCGAGGAGCTTTTGGAACAACGACCTGAATGCGATGAACTTCCACTAAACAAATGGAAAGGAGTTTTGCTTTATACCTCTGGTTCATCCGGGAAGCCCAAAGGTGTTGTTCTTTCTGGGAAAATGCTGGTTCGAGAGGCTGTTACCCTGAATGAACGGCTAAACATTGACGCATCAGATCGACTATCCCATCTACTTTCCCCGAGCGTTATTGGTGGTCTTCGCGAGATTCTCAGTTCGTTATTCGCTGCCGCAACATTAGTCCCGTTAAGGACGAAGGACATTGGCTTGCAAGCTCTGATCGACAGATTGACTGCGGAAGAGATTACAGTGTGTCGGCTGGTAAGTTCGCTATTTCGAACCCTTTGTCATGTACTACCAACACCTCACAGCATGAAAATTCGTAAGTTCTACATAGGTGGTGAACCCCTCCTGGCGTCGGATTTGGATCTATTCAAGAAACACTTCCCACAGGATTGTCGTCTAGACAACATCTATGGCGCCACAGAATTCGGACTCTGCACCCACGCAATGCATGTGGACCAATGCCACATTGGCGAAGCCAAAACCGTCCCTATTGGAATTCCAAATCCGGGCTATCACTTAAAAGTAACCGATGACCTGGGGAATGAAGTCGCGCCGGGTGAATCAGGATTGTTAGTTGTTGCCGGCGAGTGCATCGCAGAAGGATATTGGAAAGGCTCTCTCGAGCAGATCGAACCATTTGAAGAACTACGTGAGCATCCGGGCTGGAGAGTATTTCGAACAGCAGATCGCGTTCGATGGGATTCTCAGGGGCGATTGGAATATTTGGGTCGTGCGGATTCACAGGTGAAAATTCTAGGAAATCGTATCGAATTATCGGAAATCGAAGAAGTATTACGTCGCGCTGAAGGAGTGTTGGATGCCGTAGCGATTAATCTTCAGGACGAACACAAGCAACGTGTCTATGCTGTCGTCCAGTACGTTCAAGAGAGCGAAATGGATTTAGTTCCATGGTGCAAGCAACACCTACCCGCCCCGGTGGTTCCCTTGGCAATTTTTCCTCTTGCCGCGCTCCCGAAGACTTTACAAGGAAAATGCGACCGCAAAGCCGTAGAAGCGATTATTCTAAGCCTTCTAAAGGCCAAAGAAGATGAAGCGCATCTATCGCCAAAAGATCAACCCTTTAGCAATGAGCGTGTGGAGCACCTCATACGCCTATGGAAGCAAGCCTGCCAACTACCACAAGGAATCTCAATTGAATCAACTACGCGTCTGCAAACAGATTCGTTGAGTGCTCTTGAGTTTTTGATTCTTCTCCGCAAGGAGCTTCACATTGAACTTACGCCATCTGAATTCCGAATGGCAGAGTCGTTTGGCGAATTGGTGTCGATCCTTGAAGAAAAATTCCATGAGACAAAAGACGCGGGATCCCAGTCGGTGGTCGATAGCCAATGCATTCGATTCACGGAAAGAAACTCAGGCCCCCCTTTGTTTCTGCTGCATAGTGTTGCAGGCGAATGTTCGAGTTACCGTAGCTTAGCAGACCATTGGACAGCGGATACAACTCTGGTTGGAGTCCAAGCGAATCGGGAGTGCATTGATTCAATGGAGGAGATTGACCTTAACCAGTTGGCTCGCATCGCTGTTCGATCGATTCGAAAAGAACAAGCATCTGGCCCCTACCTCCTCGCGGGCTATTCGTTTGGAGGAGTATTAGCCTATGAGGTTGCAAGAGAACTCCAACGGGAAGGTGAAGTAGTTGCTTATTGTGGACTAATCGACAGCTTCGTGACCTACAAAGATCGCTATTCACGTTCTCTTGCGCATTACTTCCAAATGGTCAAGCACTTTCCGAGCTGGCTAAACGATTCCCTGCAAAACAACTTGATCCAGGAAGCTTGGATGGGTATCAGAACCAGGAAAAACAAGGTCAATATGCGGCTAGGATTGAGATTCCAATCGCCCATTTTCAACGAAGCAATCGTCACACAGCTCGTTAAAGCCTGCGACCATTATCAGATCGCAAAGAGCGAGATTCCGATCTGGTACTACCGCTCCAAGGTTCGTCCTTTGTTGCACTCTTACCAACCCGAGAACGATTGGAAGCGACTGACGAAAACAGTTCTTCGATGCCGCGTTGTGCCTGGCAATCATGAATCGATGATGCATCCTCCACACGCAATACAACTATCCAAATGGATTGCCGAAGATATCGCCCAGGCAATGACACGCTGACGAAGGGGCTCGGTCTAGAGTCTATAGCGTGAAATAATCACTTACTAGTTGCTATCGAGTAACTTCTGTTGCTTCATCCAATCCGCCGCACGTTGCGGCCAAGCTTGGACAGGAAGCCCGGTGTCACGCAAACCATATCCGTGCCCGCCTGTCGGGTATAGATGGAGCGTGAAGGGTACTTTCAGTTCATTGAGCTTCATTGCCGGCACAAGAACATTTTCGCAACCCAGCCCATCATCTTGAGCCATTGTCAAAAACATCGGAGGGGTATCTTTAGTAAACACGACGTCATCTGCGAGTTGTGTTTTATCTTCTTTCTTTACCAAGTAAGCTGGATAAATCAGCAGGGTGAAATCCGGGCGTGGAATACGCTCATCCGCGGTGTCAACTTTTGGGTAACTCAATGTCGAAAACCGAGTCGTAAGCATCGTGCAGAGATTGCCACCTGCGGAAAAACCGAGGCACCCAACACGTTTGGGATCAATGCCCAAGCTGTCTGCGTTCTCTCGTAACAGATTCAATGCTCGCTGGGCGTCCTGCAATGGGGCTTCGAAAGGCTCCCGTCCTTCGCGTCGTGGCACACGATACTTCAGGAGGGCTGCTGTCACCCCGATCGAATTTAGCCACTGACAAACCTCAGTACCCTCAAGGTCATAGGCAAGAATGTTATATCCTCCACCGGGACAGACCAGAACGGCGGCTCCATTCTTCGTGTTTTGCGGTGGTTCAAAAATGGCTAATTCCGGGCTGGAAACATTGCCGATTCGAATCACTGGACGATCTGCGACGCCGCGATCTTGGGGCTTGGACGTGTTCCCTTCTGCTGGATATTCCTTAGTATCTCCGGGTGCCACACCGGACCAAAGCTTCAGAACGCGTGAGGGAACAAGTTTTCCCTGACCTACAGATGCATCTTGCCCTAGGGCACTTGGGAAGACAAAGCTCCCCAAGTTAGCAAGCAACACTAAACCGAGTGCAGAAACCAACCTAAAAAAGTTTGCGCCAATCAGTTTCGTGCAGCGCTGCATTCCAAACGGCCCCATCTCACACCCCATGGCTACAAAGAAATCCAGTGGAAACCAAACGATTGTTCAACACCAAAGCGAGACTGAGCTTACTTACCAAGTTCGGAGAGTAGTTCAGCCATTTCCGCAGCGGCATGTGGATTGTTTTGGGCTCGAGCTTCTTCGATACCATCTCGAAGCATTGATCGGGCATCTTCGGTTCTCTCGAGCTCTACCAATTGTTGTGCAGCCATAAAGAAGGCCGCAACATATTTTGCAGCAGGGGAATATGCAAGTTCGCGCAGCATCTCAACGCTCTCTTCAAGTGAGCCTTCTTTCCTCAGTTCCATCGCTAGGGTGTAGCGAAGGAAAGAGTCATTAGGATCTTCCGCGAGCATTGCCAAGATTTTTTCTTTGCGCGACATAGGTTTCCTTTTATTGCCCGATCCACACAGCGATTTGCTCAAACCAAAGAATTCGAGGTCGTTACAGTGACTTATTGAAACTGTAAGAACCAGGCTGATGGACTTCCACAGCCGGAGCGTCGCCCCATTCGAGCTTTTCAGGCAGGAGCGACATCTGGCTATCCTTGATATCGTCCCAACGGATGACTTCACCAGAATAAGCCGCCTCGCGTCCCATGATTGCCATCAAGGTACTCTTGCACATGTAGTCGCCGTTGTTCAGGGGCTTGCCCTCGCGAATGGACTTCATCAATGCAACGTGTTCCAAGTAATACATGCTTGGTTTCTCACCAGAGAATTTCCATGGATTTTCACCGGTGATTTCGTTCGCTAGAACGCGCGCGGTACCTTGGGTGCCGTAGACGTAGTCTTCGGTTTCATTGAAACAGTTCGGCATCTGTCTCGTAGCAGCATAAGTTTTAGTTCCGTCTTCCCATTGGTACACGACATAAAAGTGGTCGTAGATGTCCCCATATACCGAATCGGTACGAACTTGGCGTCCGCCCATTCCATAAGCGAGAACAGGTGGCACGTCATGGTGCAACCACATGGACTTATCTAATGAATGGATAAATTGCTCAACAATATGATCACCGCTCAACCAGCGGTAATACAGCCAATTCATCACTTGGTTATGCATCGGTGTCCAGAAGTCTTTTGGCTCACGAATCCAGAGGGTCCCAGCGAGGTAATTTTCTTGTACGGAGATGATTTCGCCGATCGCACCCGAGTGAATCTTTTCAATGGTTGCTTGGACCCCTTTGTCGTAACGCCAGCACAAGCCGGAGACGAGCGAGAGTCCTTTTTCTTTTGCGGCTTCGCTCGCAGCCATCACACGGCGTACACCAACGGGATCAACGGCAACAGGCTTTTCGCAAAAAATGTGTTTACCTGCTGCGACCGCAGCTTCCATTTGCATTGGACGAAACCCAGGTGGCGTCGTCAATAAAACCACGTTGATGTCGGTCTCGAGCAGTTTATTCATGGCATCGAGCCCGGAAAAACACTGTTCATCCGGAACCGCGTACTGCTCACCGAGCGATCGCTGTAGATTTCGCTTGGCTCCCTCGAGGCGATCATCGGTTACTTCCGCAATTGCGGTCAGACGGCAACCAGAATCCGCATCCATTGCATCCTTTGCTGCCCCCGTACCTCGCCCACCGGCACCTACCAAGCCTACCTTGATAATATCAGAACCTTGGGCGTGAACGGATCGCTGGAAGAAACTTGCGGATACCCCAAGTGCCGTACCGGATGCGATAAACTCTCGCCTTCCCACCGTTCCAGTCTGTTGTTCCACCGTCTTGTTTGGCACTTGGGTGGACGCCGTTGGGATATTGATATTCAATGCGATTTGTTCAGTGGTTTCAGCACTCATGGAAGGATGGATCCTCAAGGGGTATCGAAACTAGCTAGAATGATTATTCTTTGCTTGGGAGGGAATGTATCGGCAGGAGGAGTTACGGAGAGTATTAGCCACGGGGCCAGACCCAGAAACTCCCGCCTCCGGTTATAACCCAACCTCAGCGACATGCAACATAGCACCCCTGGATTCTCCCTGCAGAATTAGGGTTGCTTGAACCTCGATTCTATTGGCAAATACGCTTTGAAGTACATAAAACTTCATTAAAAACGCGTCCAGCTTCCTAACTAAACCGCACAATCGAAATTTCAATGATGGAAAACGAGGACAACACGCAGAATTACGAGGACGATCCCCTGAGTTTCGAATCGGACGCCGAAGCGAGGTCAAAGGAACAAGAACGATTTTGCGAAGCCATCGACGAACAGCGACTCGCAAAGGGACTTGCTTCGTCCCTCCCCGTTGAACTGGAAATTGGCTCTGGCAAGGGGCTCTTTTTGATCCGAGCGGCGAAGGAGAATCCGAATCGAACCTACATAGGTATGGAGCTCGCAACAAAATATGCCCGCGAAGCCCAAGAGAAGTTAGACAAGGAAAACATCACCAACGCAGTGTTTTTAGCTTGTGACGCCGTAGCTCTTATGGCACAGGACATTCCCGACACATCAGTC
>JBEICB010000386.1:0-2694 GCA_040373655.1 Pirellula sp.
AGGGATGTTTTGCCCATCGCTTGGTAGCCAAGCAGACTACGTCCGTTGGTTCGAGGATGCTGGCATGCAGGTGACATACAAAGCGTACTGGACGCGTCAAGTTGAACGGACCTGGGAAATCTGTCTCGACCGTGTACAAAAATCACGGGTGCGAAAGTTGGCCAAAGTGATTGGAGCAAATCACGTTCTTTTCCTGGATCACTTCCAAGCCATCTTGGATGCTTATCGAACTGGTGCGATGGAATACGGATGTTTTATTGCGGAGAAGCCGAAGGAATGAGTAGCCATCCAATCCCCATGCAACATGCGGCAACACAAGAATCCGTAAAGTCAGAAAAAGGACTTCTTGGGATTAACTCAATAACTTATCCGACTGTCGCAAGCACTGAACATAGGTTGACAACACCAACTGCACAAGCGTCCTGGTCGGACCATCCATTGGGACGGGCCGCCGGAATCTTGTTCGGCATCGGTACCCAACTGCTGTTCGCTTGGACCGTAATTTTCCTATTCCTCTTTCTGCGTTACGGCGGCTGGTTTGCGACGAAAAATTGGTGGCTTCCGGATGTAGCGCTGGCTGTCTTATTTGTCGTCCCACACAGTATTCTTCTAGCACCTCCTACCTCCAAGTGGCTTCGAAAGTGGATTCCTGCAGGACTTCATGGCTGTTTGCACTGCCTTGTCAGTTGCTTGTCTCTCCTCGTACTATTTCACTACTGGGGTCGCTCTTCCATTGAACTGTGGCATGCCCGTGGCTGGACGGAACAAGCTATTCTCATCGGGTTCTACGGGTCATGGATCGCTCTGCTTTACAGCTTGTATTGGACCGGTTTTGGCTATCAAACCGGACTGACTCAATGGTGGTACTGGATGCGGAGAACGCCACCGCCTCGTCGCGCCTTTGTAACTACCGGCGCTTTTCGTTATATGCGACACCCAGTCTACATGAGCTTTCTCGGCCTGATCTGGTTTACTCCCGTCATGACGCTCGACCATGCAGTTCTTACAGGAGTCTGGACGCTGTACATCTACGCAGGAAGTTACTTCAAAGATCGCCGATTGCTTCGCTTCATCGGACAGCCTTACTACGAATACGGCAAACGTATCGCTGGTCTCCCTGTGATCGGCGTTGGGTCACTTCGTCGCTTTTCATAAATTGACGAAGACTGACACAGCAATAATTTTCGACCGCTCAAACCGAAGTACGATGTGGCGATCAGCCCCGAAAGAAATCCACCCAACGCAACTCGATCGATTGCGGATTCTCATCTTCGAACCACTCCGAAGTGATCGTACACTCGAAATAGCAACCATCTTCTAATGGGATTCTCACGGGCGAATCTACCTTAGAACTACAGATTCGTATTCCCCCCGACTTCGGTTTCCATTTCACCCCATCAAGCACCGTACTACCCTCGCAACGGATGCACTTCTCCCAAGCGATCGGTCCTTGGGTACTACTCCACCCCCCTGTTAATCGCACCGTCCCTACCTGTGCAGATTCTTCGCATTTCCCACCCGCGTAAACCAACTCAAAACTCTCCAGTCCACGTAGGTGCATCCGAACCGTCATCATCTCTGGCCAGTGATCTCCCTTCCGAGTCAGGGTGCATTCACCGATTCCTTTTTCGCTTCGAAGATCAATCTCTACGATCTCCTTATGCACCTCTCCAGCCACCTTTTCACCGGGTGCTGTTCGCGTCTTTAGTTCAACTTGGTCACCCTCGCGTTTCAACTTCGCTTCAATCATTTTTGTTGGCTCCTGAGCATGTAATGACATCGAACAGGGCGAAAGAAAACTGAGTAGAACTAGTACCGCAGACACAAGAGCGGGCTTCCACGGGCAATTGTCTGCAGCGTCCTTCGACGGGAACTCATGAACAACTTCGCCATTTTTAAGCACAAATGCCCCGGACAACTGAAAACCATCTCCGACCAGTTTCCCAAGTCCATATCCTTTAAGAATTGCCGTTTTGAAGCCCTCGATCCAAACCCTTGGACCAAAAAGCTGGTACCAGCGTCCTCTCGGCAATTGATAAGCTCGAAATAACGCACACTCAGGATCGCTAATGCTGGGGATATCCTCTAACTCAAATCGACGCATCATCTCGCGTCCCTCTTCATCATTCCCCATGTGAACGACGACCGGTAATAACTTTCGCTCTATCCAAACCGGTCGAGCTTTCTTCAATTCCTCCAAAGTTTCTCTGCAAAACGTACATCCTGCATGTCGCAAAAACACAAGAAGCACATCGCGTTGCCGACTTAGAGAATCTAGCGTTGCGCCAGAATCGGTTCGAAACAACTTATTCGCTTCCTCTCGACTTAGCGCGGATCCCGCAATCCCTCACTCTTTTGAATCATATCTCGGATCCGAGTGAAACTTGAATGCCATGTATAGCATGGCGGCAAACGGCACCCACCAAATCAAATCATTGGTCAGGATCATCCAGCCCCAACTCAGGGGCAAGGCACCCGTTATCACAGATTGAACGAAGCCAATGGGGCCAAAGATTTTCCCAAGAAATCCGACGAGGATAATCGGCCAATGCCGAACAAAATCGCGGGAAGCAAACCAATATCCGATCCCGTAAACACCAACAATCATCCCAACGCATTGCCAGATCCCCGGATAGTTCGGATGAGGAATTCCAGTCAGATCAAACCAATGCATCGGAAAAAGAACAACCCAGG
>JBEICB010000264.1:0-5957 GCA_040373655.1 Pirellula sp.
CGCGCCAAGACGCAAAAAAGATCGCAGGGCATTTGCCCGCCCGCTTCTACTTTCCACTTTCTACACTCAACTCTCTGAGAGCCAACGGCTCTCCCCACCATCTGGCGAACGGTGGCTACGGGTAAACGCGCCAAGACGCAAAAAAGATCGCAGGGCATTTGCCCGCCCGCTTCTACTTTCCACTTTCTACACTCAACTCTCTGAGAGCCAACGGCTCTCCCCACCGTCTGGCGATCGGTGGATGCGGTATGCAAAGTGACTACAGGATGCAAGGTGGATACCTCGCAAGTCTCCCTCCCGCTCTTGGCACCTAGCACCTTGCCGGTAACCCTACAATTCCGGCATGCAGGACTTCGTAACGAATAGCCAAACTCATCCCAATTCTCACCAAGCTGCAACAATGCAGCCTGTGTCTATTATTTGGCTTAAAAGAGATTTCCGCCTCCAAGACCATGCGCCATTGCACCTCGGTGCCTCCAGAGGCGCAGTCATCCCACTTTGGATCGTTGAGCCCGATTGGTGGAATTCCGCCGATATGGATCCGACACACTTCCATTTCGCCTTGGAGTCAGCTCTTGAACTGCGAAAACAACTTCATGCAATCGGGGCTGACCTAATAGTTCGCCTCGGAGATGCAGTCGAAATCCTTGAGCAACTGACCCGTCAGTTCACAATTCAAGAATTGCTCAGCCACGAAGAAACAGGAAACGACTGGACCTTTCAACGGGACAAACGAATTCATCAATGGTGCCGACTGCGCAATATTGCATGGAGAGAGTTCCGCCAAGACGGAGTCGTGCGTCGACTGAAAAGCCGAGATGGATGGGCTGAACACTGGCAACGCTGGGCCGATACCCGTTTGCTTCCACCACCCAAACAACTAAATCTTCCTAAACCACTGAAAACACAGGAATCGATCGAAGAAAACGAACGCGCCTGGAACCAATTAAAAACAACGCGTACAACAAATGGACTGAGGTTGCAAAGAGGTGGAGAATCACACGCTCGAAATCTCCTGGACTCCTTTCTGGAACAACGTGGTGTGAACTACCGTCAAGGTATGTCGAGCCCGAGAACAGCACAAGAAAACTGCTCTCGATTAAGCCCCTATATCGCTTGGGGCTGTATCAATGTTCGCCAAATCTACCAAGAATCTATCGCCGCGAAGCTGCGGCACCAAGGTGACAAGAAATGGACAGACTCTCTGTCCTCGTTCCGTTCGCGATTGAGTTGGCATTGCCACTTTATCCAAAAACTCGAAGACGAACCAAAACTCGAATTCCAAAATCTATGCCGCGCATACGACGGATTACGCGAAGAGTCCTTCTCCGAAGAACGATTCACGGCATGGTGCAACGGCCAAACAGGCTATCCAATGATCGACGCTTGTATGCGTTCCTTGAAGGAGCACCGCTGGATCAACTTTCGAATGCGAGCAATGCTCGTCTCCTTCTCGTCATATGACCTTTGGCTGCACTGGCAACGCCCGGCCCTGTTCCTAGCTAAACACTTCCTTGACTATGAACCAGGGATCCACTACCCCCAGATCCAAATGCAATCTGGAGTCACCGGAATCAACACCATTCGAATCTACTCACCCGAAAAACAAGGCAAAGACCAAGACCCCAACGGTGAATTCGTCAGGCGGTACATCCCCGAACTAAAAAACATCCCAAACGCCCTGCTTTGGACCCCCTGGAAACTAACCCATGATGAACAGATTCGCTATGGATGCACACTAGGAAAAGATTATCCAATGCCAATCGTCGACCACACCCAAGCAATACGTGATGCCAAAGCAAAAATCTATGCGATCCGACAAACCAGCGAAGCTCGCGAGAAGGCGGTCCAGGTCGCAAAACGGCATGGAAGCCGCAAGCGTCGCGATCCCTTCCCAAAACCCAAGACACATCAACAGCTACTCCTACCTGGCTTTGATGATCCAGCGTCGGAAAGCTAGCGAACAAATTTAGTTTGACCAAATCGAACTAAAAAAACCAAGTCATCCTAAAATCAATCACATGGATGACTCACAACTCCCCTCCCCACACAACAACTTCTTCCACTTTGCGTTCTCCCATGCCTCCGCCGTGCGAAGCTTGATCGAAACGCACATGCCCTCCACCATTTCTCAATCACTCAACCTCGAGTCCCTTGAACTGCAAAAAGGTTCTTTTGTCGATGAAAATCTCCGCGAGAGCCACTCAGATTTACTTTACTCCGCCCCCTGGATCAATGAATTCGGGCAAAACACAAATGCACTCGTTTATCTGCTCTTCGAGCACAAAAGCCATTCCGACAAAATGACCGGATTCCAACTACTCAGATACATCGTTCAAATCTGGGAACAAGCTTATCGCAACGGCACATCCCTATATCCAATTTTTCCATTGGTGATCCATCACGGCGACACACCATGGAACTCGCCTAGAAATCTTGATGCCCTTATTGGCACACCGGAGGCCCTACTCCCATATAGCGTCCGATTCTCTTTCCCAATTCTAGATCTTTGTGATATCCCGGACGACAAGCTTTCTCAAGACCCGTTTTTGCAAAGCGCACTGAGCTTGCTAAAATACAGTCGACGCAAGGAACTCGTGGATCGCTTGGAAACAATCCTGCGACAACTACTCGTCGACGTTTCCATCGAAGCACAAACCGCACGCTTGAAAGCTGCTGTCTATTACATCTTGGCAAGTAATCCCAATATCCCGGTGAGGACATTGACCATGACCGTTCAAAAAATTCTTCCATCGCGAATCGAACCCGGATCTATCGCCGACCAACTCCTCAAAGAGGGTAGACTAGAGGGACTTCGAGAAGGTCGCCAAGAAGGTCGCCAAGAAGGACGCCGAGAGGGAATTCAAGAGGGACTTCACGAGGGAGTCATACAAGGGGAGATTCGACTCATTCAATCCCTGCAAAAAGTACTTAGAATCCAAGTCAGCGATACCGAAAGCTTGAAAAACAGCCCCATCGAACAATTAAAAACGATTTCTCGAGACCTGCAGTCACAAGCCGAGAACCTCAAATACTCCTAGCTAAAAACTCTACCGCAGAACACTAGCCCTAGTTGTTTCGCTACTACCCAAGTTGTGCCGCTGCAAATCTCGTCGACGGTGATTCTAAATCGA
This sequence comes from Pirellula sp., assembly GCA_040373655.1. Taxonomy (GTDB): domain Bacteria; phylum Planctomycetota; class Planctomycetia; order Pirellulales; family Pirellulaceae; genus JBKCUI01. The sequence goes on from JBEICB010000264.1 coordinate 3,135, forward strand.
AACTCATCCATTCACAAAATTGTATGGATCACCCTTCGCCGTGCGTCACACCCCTTCTCGCAGTGCCCGATCTGATAAACTAGGAGGAGTGTTCTCCGCCCTAACCCCCTGCAGATCGAAAAACCATGACAAAACTTACCTCTCAACTCGCACTTGTTGTCGCCTCCACTCTCTCACTAGCTACCCCGTCGCTTGCTCAAGACTTCTTTTTTCGCGACGGTGATCGCGTCGTGATGATCGGCGATAGCATCACCGAACAACACCTCTACTCAAACTACGTAGAAATGTGGACCGTCACCCGATTTCCCAAATGGAAAATCACCTTCCGCAATGTAGGAATCGGTGGGGATCGATCCGTCGGCGGAAACTCAAGGTTCTCACGCGATGTCCTACTGCACAATCCCACTGCAATGACTGTCGACTTCGGAATGAACGACGGAAGCTACCGCGAATTCTCCGAACAGACCTTTAAACCCTACATGGATGGGCTCCAAGGAATGGCCGACCAAGCCAAAGCTGCAAACATCCGTACCGCTTGGATCACTCCTCAACCCCTCGATAATGACGAACAAGGCAAAACAGCTCTAACTGGATACAACCAAACACTAGAAAAATTTTCCGAGGGCGTAAAAACCATCTCCGAAAAAAACAGCGGCACCTTCGTCGATCAATTCCATCCCTATCTCCAAGTCCTAGATTCGGCCCGCTCCAAAGAAGAAAAATACAACCGAATCACCGCTGGTGATGCCGTTCACCCCGGACCACCTGGCCAAGCTCTCATGGCAGCTTCCATTCTCAAAGGGATGAACTTCCCCAGTCTTGTCGCTTCCGTCTCGATCGACGCAAAACAAAACAAAATAGTTGCTCAAGAAAACTGTAACGTCGAATCATTGGAATCCAATTCCACCAGCGTCCGGTTCCAAAAACTTGACAATGCCCTCCCGTTTTTTCCAGAAGATGCCTCCAGCATCCTACCGTGGACTCCAATTCTCGATGAACTCAACGATTACAAATTCCAGGTCACCGGATTGATGCCTGGTAAATACGAACTTCGTATTGATTCCATCCCAATCACCCAAGTGACCGCCGAAACTTTGGCGAAAGGCGTAGACCTTTCGAACGAAGTTCTCAAAACCGGCCCCATAGCCGACCAAGCGAAAAAAGTGAAAGAAGCCGTTGAGAACAAAAACCGCTATCATCACGACCAGATCTTTCGCGGAATAGTGTTAACGGGCGTCCCTGACTGGGTCTACTCAGCCATCCCTCGCGAAGAATTAGAAACGAAAAAGAAAGAACTCATCGACCAACGGCTGCAAAAGGTGACCGAACTGGATTCTGCTGTAGCAGCCGCACTGATCATGAAGCCTCATCGTTTCGAATTCACGAAAATCGACTGATTCCATTTGAACCTCAATCGCTGTAAGCACCCTTTCCAACGTCCAAAAAATTCCATCCCCGCTGAATCCACTCCTCAATCGCTTCAGCGGGGATACTCTGGACATGTCCATCGTAGTAAAGGTAGTTCGCTAAACTCTTACTATGGCGAAGATATTCAATGGACTGCGTGATGACTTCAAGAGTCGTCCCATTGCGAACGTTTTCCGACGAAAACAGATCGCCGTCCCAACGTAGCAAACGTCGATCAGAACCGTTCGCATCTTCATAAAACTGAATCGAGCTACTCGAATTCCTCTTGGCCTCATCAGAATCCAAGAATTGATTACGCTGATAACCGAGCCTCTTAACCGAAGTTGGGCAAACATTCACCAGTTCAATCTCACGAAATCGATCCCTCTTGAAATCATCATGGGACCGAAAATCAAAATGGAACTGCCGCAAATTACTTGCGCACTGTGTCCTCCGCGCCGCCTCCCGAGCCGCCTGCACCGCCGGTAACAACAACCCAATCAAAACACCGATGATTGCAACAACAATCAACAGCTCAACCAACGTCACACCCCGACGACCACGTCCGTTCGAATCCTTCATCCCACACCTCCACCGAATTCCAATCCTGTAACCAACACACAAGTTACCAGAAATTCGCAAAGCATCTGAATCACATTATCAACAAATCGATTAAGGAAACCAATCAAGCCGGCGATTTGGCCGTTCTCGCTCCAGGCCCAGAATCACATTCATCCTCTCCAACGATCAACATTGAGACCGCAAGTGTTTCTGCTTAGCACGTATCGAAGTCTAGAAGCTTATGTAGCGACATCCGCAATCAGATCTTTCCCCTCTTATTTCAACGACGGCTTTAAGAAAACGTTGTGGATGAAACAAATCTGGTTTGGAGCAGTGATTTCGTACCCGTGCATAATGAAACGGTGCTCGTTTCCGTAATTGAAAATCTCTCGTGGGAACCGAAGTAGGGTATGGATCCTATGCCGAATTTCAATGTTCTGATCGATCAAATTCAATTGACTGAACCGAACCTAGCACGAACACAACTACCGCGAGCACAACTTCAGAGAGTAGCCCATGCGGACACCAGCGAGAACTCACGAATAGTCAATAAAAAAAACCCGGCTCAGTATTACTACCGAGCCGGGCTTCTATTTTGAAATCCGGTTTTTAAAGAGTTGGCCATAAATGACCAACCCGTTTGGACGAGCTTCATTGATAAAACAGTTTTGTGCTCACTTGTCATAGAACCCGCAAGGAGTTCTAAGTTCTAAAATCCTTAGAAAGGAGGTGATCCAGCCGCAGGTTCCCCTACGGCTACCTTGTTACGACTTAGTCCCAATCATCGAGTTGACCTTCGGCGCCTGCTTCCTTACGGTTAGCTCAGCGACTTCGGGCCCCCCCGGTTCTCGTGTC
>JBEICB010000010.1:0-52363 GCA_040373655.1 Pirellula sp.
AAAGCAATATCCTGAGCCTCGTCGATAAAGGACAACGGATTGAGTATTACATCGTCACCTTCATTCACACCGTCGAGCACGACCGTGAACTGATCGTTCGTATCACCAATCCGTATCGCTCGCTTGCGAACCCCTTCGGAAGATTGCGTCCAACAATAGTACGTTCCCTCCGTACCTTGAATAATGGCTGCAACCGGTAACGTCAGTACGTCTCTATGCTCCGCAAGCACAATATCGACAATCGCACTCATCCCAGGTTTTAGCGCGGCATTCAATGGCAACTTGATGATCGTGTCATACTTGACCAAATTCCCGGTCCACCATCCCGCAGGTCGCGTCACTTCTGCTATCTCACTGACCTCACCCTCGAGCACCAACTCCTGCAGTTGTACCTTGGCCTTCATCCCCAACTTGAGTCGATCCACTTTCGATTCATGGATCCCAACCTTCACTTGCATTTGTGTGACATCAGGAATCATCAACAATGTCTGTTGCTCACGAACCACCGCTCCCTCGGCGATATCAGGTGTATCCTTCCAAGCAGCCATCGAAGGGAAAATCACCATACCATCGGTATCAGCCCGAATCACGCAATTCTCCAATTGCTTCTTCTCTCGCTCCAACCTGGCTTCCTCCAACGATAGCGACGCTTCAAACGAAGCGAGCTTCGCCTCTGCCGCCCGTAGCTTGCTCTGCAACTCTTGCAAGCTTTTGACTTTGTTGTACTTCTCTAATGACTCAAGCCGCGTTTTTTTTAGCTCAAGATCCTTTCGCGCAGAATCAACCGCAAACTGTTCTCCTTCAAGCTGTAGATCTTTCACCACCCCTTTCGCAGTCAATCGCAAAGCCGATTGCAACGACAACTCAGCCTTACGCAATGCCTGCTCGGCTTCAAAGATCTCCTTCTCGACTTTGCTTTTCTCCTCCTGGTACGTTCCCTCCAAATACTCCGTTACACTCGTTTTGGCAACCGCAACGTCACTTTCGGCTGTGATTTTGTTCGCTAGCGCATTTTCATAAACGATCTTCTGCTGAAGAATCTTGTCTTCGATTTGCGATTGATCCAGTTTGACCAATTCGTCTCCAGGCTTGACCATCGTCCCCGTTTCGATCACCCAAAGCACCGTGCTGCCACCCTTAACAAGGCACTTGATCTCCTTATTGTTGGAACTTTCAACCGCACCATTCTCGGTAACGGTCACCGCCAAATCACCGCGCGCGACCATATGCGTCAAGTGCTTGACCTTCTGCTCCTGATATAAGTACTGGGGCGCAAATGCTCCCAAAGCGACCGTGCCTGCAGCAAGGAGCCCAAGCAGGACAAAACGTCGGAGCCAGCGAGCAGAATTCGAAGGAGGCGTAGCCATATCAAGTGGTTCCTTAGGTTGGATCTCTAGTGTTATCGGAGAAATCGTACCCCTAACCACAGAGCGCAGGGGAATTTGCTGAGTAATTTAACGGAACTAGTTGGCCCACTACCTTCACACCCAAGACCACCTAACCCTGAAACAACGACGGACTTCGCAAACCAAAACCTAGCGTTTTCGTTGTTCGGACATGTAGTAACGCCAATAATAGGTTGGGTTTAGAAGAATTTTCCCAGGGCCCTTGTAGACTCGAACAATCGGTTCCCCCGCCGTAAAACGACCCAAATAATTCTCCGTCGGCCGCCGCATTTGAAACCGAACACTGGCCATCCGACCAATCACACACTCCCCGTCGACCACAACCTCCTGGTCCTCCTGCAAGTCAATCACTTCTACCGGCCCCTTCGTCGTAACCACCACCTTTCCATGCCCCGTAACTTGGGTCTGCAAGTACACAAATCCCTCACCAGCCCACAGCGAAGTCAGCAACTTCTCCCGGAAAAACTTTAAGTCGATGGAACCCTCACAAGCCCAAAAAGCCCCCTTCTCCAGAATCCAAGATTGCCCTTCGAGCTCAACGACGTGAAATCCACCTAGTGAAGACTCCAGCGTTATCACTCCCGTACCCGTATAGGTCGGCCTATACACCTTCTCTCCAGCTAGCCAGGAAGACGCCACACCTCCAATGGAGGGGATCAGTTGAGAATGAACCCGTATCTTGCCAACCATGTAATTCATCGCGCCCGCTTCGCAGCGCACCATTTCCTGATTCAAATGGGCTTCTACAAAATACATGCCCTCGAGGTACTTGACTTGAAAGTCTGCCATGTTGCGATACTTCGTTGTCGATAAAGGGTCTTAGCTCGTCCGTTTTTGTAGCGAGGTTACTTTTGTCTCGCTTTGGCAGCAGATGCAAGGATAGTAGTTGTTCGTCCTCTCCATGAGCACCTCACGCTGACGACCAAAGATGTTGAAGTGCATAGCGTTCAAGATCCACCCGACACCCACGAACATCGTCAGAAATGCCAAAATCCCGGCAATCCAAGTGTTGTACAACCCAAAGACGAACCCAAAGATCGCAGCAAATAACAACCAACCAGGCCAATACCCGTCGATAGGCTCGATGTACTGTAACGGAGCTTCTCGCTTGCTCGCCGGAGCATCACAAGTCGAACAAATCAACTTACCGTAATAACCGCACTCACGGTTCGCACACTGCAACACCGATTCGTTATATCCAAGACGAGCACGACAGTGGTAACAGAAAAAACTCCGGCACTTTGTGCAGTGATAGGCTTCGTTGTGAACCTCACTACCACAAATCGGGCATTGCGAAGTATCACCTAACCGGTTCAAGCCACCAGAAGCACCGGCATCTTTCTCCGCTTGCAGTTGCACGGTGTTCGTTTCGCTGCTGCTCATGAAGTTCGCTCGCTAAGTTTTTGAAAATCAAGTTTTTGAAAATCAGGTCCACAAGGATCCTTGAATGGATCGCATCGGTACGAATGTACCACGCATGCGCAAAGTCCATGCAATAGTCCCGTCACTCTAACTAGAATTTACGGAAACTCAATCGACCGCCCCTGAATCCGGTCATACCAATCATAACCACCTCTCGCAGGGTGTCGCATCACAAAGAAAATCTGAGTAAGATTCCTCTGGCACAAGCTTTTTTCTACCTCTCACTTGGCAGTTTCCAACAATGCTCCCAAAAGCTCGGATTTGGATCGGATGTCTAGTCGTAGTCTTCCAAGTCTTTCTCCACACCCAGACTTCTCAGGCGCAGTCCAAGAAGACACTTGAAGGGTCACGTCCAAACATCATTGTGGTTCTGACGGACGACCAAGGCTACGGGGACACCTCCGGCCACGGTCACCCTACCTTAAAGACACCCCATTTGGATCGCCTTGAAAACGAAGGACGCTCCTTTCAAAATTTTTATGTCTCTCCCACCTGCGCCCCGACCCGCAGCGCCCTGATGACCGGTCGGCATGAATTCTTCAACGGCATTACCCACACTATCCTCGAACGCGAACGACTTCGACTCGATGCAGTGACCATCGCTGATGTACTACAGAATGCCGGCTACAGTACCGGTATCTTCGGAAAATGGCACTTAGGCGACGAAGACCTCTATCAACCGCAACGCAGAGGCTTCCAAGAAGTCTTCATTCACGGAGCCGGTGGGATCGGACAAACCTATCCCGGTAGTGGAGGCGATGCTCCCGACAACAAATACACGGATCCCTGGATACTCCACAACGGCGTATTCGAAAAAACAAAAGGCTACTGCACCGATGTCTTTTTTGATCGCGCTATTCAATGGATAGACTCGAAACGTGGCAAGGAGCCTTTTTTGTGCTGGATCGCTACGAATGCTCCCCATGCCCCCTACAACGCACGACCAGAAGACGCGGCTCGTTTCGACCAAGATAAACTCCCGGACAACTTAAAGAACTTCTATGGAATGATTCATAACATCGACGAGAACGTCGGAAAGTTGCTGTCTCAACTCGAATCCTGGGGCATCGATGAACAGACCCTGATCGTCTTCATGAACGATAATGGAACCGCACTCGGCGCCGAACGCTTCAACGCCGCAATGCGTGGAACAAAAGGAACCGCGTGGCTCGGAGGAACACGCGCAAACTGCTTCTGGCGCTGGCCCAACCACATCGAACCAGGTACATGCAATGCACTCACCGCCCACGTCGACCTATTCCGTACCTTCGCTTCCCTCGCAAACGCAAATCTCAACGAACAAGCCCAGGCCCAAGCTCACGGTAAGAACTTACTGTCGCTCCTTGAAAACCCGCAAGCGAGCTGGGACGATCGCACTCTGATAACCCACCTTGGTCGCTGGCCCCAAAACGCTTCACCCAACCCTCATAAATACCATCATGCAGCAATCAGAAACTCCCAATTCACCTTAGTCAGCGTTGCTAAAGTCTCTGGAGATCAAAATCCCAAGCCGAAATGGGAACTGTATGATGTCCACGCCGATCCTGGTCAACAACAAGACGTTGCACAACAACATCCCAACATCGTTGAATCCCTTGCTGCATCCTACGAGCAATGGTGGAATGATGTCCAACCAAACTTGGTGAACGAACAAGTAACCCCTGTAACCGAAAATCCGTTCAAAGTCCGCTTTCGACAACAATTTCCAAACCCTCAAACCAACAATAATCCACGGACTCGGCCTAACATCCTCTGGATGATCGTCGAAGACATGTCACCCGACTTCACTTGTTACGGCCAACGTGCAATTCAGACCCCCAATGTCGATGCCCTCGCTGCTCGCGGTACTCGCTTTACAAGTGCTTTCGTCACCGGACCGATCTGCAGTATCTCGCGATCCGCCCTGATCACCGGACGATACCAAACAAGCTTGGGAGTCCAGAACCACCGTTCAAGCGTACCGGGGCATAACATTACCCTTCCTGAAAATGCTCCACTCGTTAGCGAACTCTTCAAAAATGCCGGCTACCACGTCAATAACTTGACCTGGGAAGCCTTCTTAAAGACCCAAGCACAGGTTGCAAGCGATCCCAAAGTCCCCATCGCCAAAACAGACTACAACTTCGAATGGAATCCTCAGGTCTCTTACGATCCAATCCACTGGAGCAAACGCAAAGAAGGACAACCATTTTTCGTCCAAATACAACTGAACGGAGGCAAATTCAGAGGCCAAGCTCCCCAGGAAGCCTGGCCAGCACGCGTCAAGAAAGAACTTGGAAGTACCACCAACCCAGAGTCGGTTATCCTCCCCCCGTACCTTCCCGACCATCCAGTCATTCGCGCCGATTGGGCACAGTACCTCGACTGTGTTCGCTATACCGATCATCAAGTCGGCAAGGTCATCGACAGATTGAATGAAGCGGGGGAATTAGAAAATACCATCGTGTTCTTCATGACCGATCACGGCATCAGCCACGTAAGGAACAAACAGTTTCTCTACGATGGAGGTACACACGTACCATTAATCATCGCTGGACCTGGCGTCCCCCATCAACTATCGAACACCAACGAAGCACAAAACAGCACTGACCGTCCATTCGACGATGGATCCGCAGAACGAACCAACGTCTCAAAAGATTCTCTCGGTCGACTCCGAACAGATCTCGTTGAACATATCGATCTAGCAGCTACAAGCCTCGGTTTTGCAGGTATCGCCAAACCCGGTGCCATGCAGTCCCAAGATATCTTCGCGACCAATTACCAAGCGAGAGAAGCCGTCTTCGCCGCACGCGATCGCGCGGACGAAACGGTCGATTGGATCCGATCCGTACGAACTACACGCTGGAAGTACATTCGAAACGGATTCCCAAGCCGTCCTTACCTGCAACCCAATAACTACAAAGACACCAAAGCAATCGTACAAACCATGCGAGAACTGCATAAAGACGGTAAGCTCACCGACGCTCAGGCGCTAATCATGGCTCCCACACGCCCCCTGGAAGAATTGTATGATTTGGAAAACGACCCATTTGAATTCAACAACCTAGCTAGCTCCCAAACCACCGCCAAACCCGAACATATCGCTGAACTCGAACGATTGAGAACGATGCTAATCCAATGGCAAGAACGCACCGGGGATCATCATGGAATTGAATCCGAAGAGATCTACGACGCGGAAGCGGGTGCTGAACACCTGGAAGGTGGCAAAGGCAATCGCGCTCCTGCATATCAAAACAATTTAGAATTGATGCGACGCTGGCGCACCGAACGCCCGTTCGTACCGCTCGACGCAAATAGATAAAAGAAGACGATACTGATCCTAATGAGAAACACCCCAGTTTCACGTTGCAATCAGTGTTTATTAAAACTCATTCACGCTAAGAACTTTTTACCACTTATCAAACCGATGAACATTCGAACTCTTCTGGGACTCGTTGCACTGCTGTCTCTGTTTTCATCCCTTAGCCCCGGACAAGAATCCGCAGATCGGACAGTCCAACAAGACGTACCGAAGGGAACGATCCGAAGCGGCGAATTTACGAACAGTCAAATCTATCCCAATACCAAGCGGGCTTACAGCGTTTATGTACCTGCTCAGTACCAACCGAATAGCCCAGCGAGCTTGATGGTTTTTATGGACGGATCAGGATACGCACAAGCCGACGGCGCGTTCCGAGTTCCTACCGTATTTGACAACCTGATCCACAAAGGACAAATGCCAGTAACCATCGCCGTGTTCATCAATCCCGGTACCGTGGTGGCGAACAAAGAAGGTGCATCAGATCGCAGCAATCGCTCGTTTGAATACGATTCCTTAGGTGACCGCTATAGTCGTTTTCTTATCGACGAATTCCTACCGGTTGCCTTACAAGACCTCAACGTATCGAAGGATCCTTCCGATCGCGCCGTTTGCGGTATCTCATCAAGTGGCATCTGTGCCTTCACCCTCGCGTGGGAACGACCTGACCAATTCGGAAAAGTCCTGAGCCACATCGGAAGCTACACCAACATACGCGGCGGATGGGCATACCCAGGTCTGATTCGAAAGACAAAAGGAAAACCCAAGCCTATCAAAGTCTATCTGCAAGAAGGAGTTGACGATTTGAGCAATTTGCACGGAAATTGGCCTTTAGGAAACCAAGACATGGCCGCTGCCCTGCAATTCGCTGGCTACAACTACAAGTTAGTGATGACCGAGGGTGGACATACAGGGAAATTTGGCGGCGAAGTCCTCCCGGATGCTTTGCGTTGGTTATGGACAAAAGATTCAGAATCGACTTCGATTCCCAACAAAGAATCTAAACCTGCGTGGGAACCTCATCCTGATGCTATTGCCAAGGAAGGTGTCCCAAAGGGAACCGTCGAAAAAATGGCTCCATGGGAATCGAACATCTACCCCGATACCTCGCGCGAGTGGTGGGTCTATGTCCCTGCTCAATACAAAGCCGAAGACCCAGCAGCCCTCATGGTTTTCCAAGATGGTGAACGATTGCAAAATGACAAAGGAAGATGGCGCGTACCTACAGTGTTCGACAACCTGATCGCCAATGGTGAGATGCCAGTAACCATCGCGGTCTTTCTAAATCCCGGTCATGAAAAATCCAAACCACTACAAAACAATCGGTTCTCTAACCGCAGCGTCGAATACGATAGTCTTGGCGATCGATACGCAAGGTTTCTCCTCGAAGAAATTCTTCCCGAAGTCGAAAAACGATACCGCATCACCCAAGATCCTGATATGCGAGGGATCGCCGGCTCGAGCTCCGGTGCCATCTGCGCTTTTACCGCCGCTTGGGAACGCCCAGAGAGCTTTCGCAAAGTCTTCTCCACCGTGGGTAGCTTTACCAACCTCCGAGGAGGTGACGTCTACCAAGCCTTGGTTCGCAAGACCGAACCTAAGCCGATTCGGGTCTACATGTCCGATACGAGTGGTGATATCGATAATCAATTCGGAAGCTGGCCTCTGGCGAATCAATTGATGGCTTCCTCCCTGAAATATATGGGATACGACGTTCGTTTCGACTGGGCCGAAGGCTACGCCCACAATGACGACTTCGGAAGCTCACGCTTTCCCGATGCCATGCGTTGGTTATGGCGAAAAGAAAAACATGTCGCAACGTATGATACCCGCGGTGACCTCGGAGGAGATCTAACACTACTGAACCTGCTAATTCCTGGCGAGGGATGGAAAGTTGCTGCGGACAACTTGGGATTCGCAGATGCACTCTGTGCCGATGCAATGGGACACGTCTACTTCTGCGATATGCGATCCCCAGGGATCTTCCGTATCGATGCCGCCGACGGAAAGATCACTGAGCTATGGAAAGAATCCGTCAGTGGCTTGGAACTCACCCCAGATGGAAAACGATTGATCGCATGCCAAGGATCAAAGAAACGTATCCTCTCGATCGATCTTGCAACAGGTGCAATCAGCACCATCACTGAGGGTGTCAACCCAAATGATCTTGCAGTAACCTCAGAAGGTCACATCCTATTCACCGATACAGGTGCCAAGCAAGTTGTTCGGGTCGACCCGACCACCGGAAAAACCACAGTAGTCGATGAAGGCATCAACAAGCCCAATGGCATCGCGTTATCGCGTGACGGTGGCACACTGGCAGTCTCAGATTACGGCGGAAATGCCACTTGGCTATTTCGTATAAACAGGGCAGGGGAGCTCGATGCAAAAATGCCCGTGATGCCTATGCGTCTAGCCTATCACTACGACCAACCATTCAACTTCAACGAACCACCTCCCTACGTAACGCCCTCTCTAGGAGATGGGATGGCCGTCGACAAGAAAGGACGTTACTACGTCACCAGTGAACTTGGAGTCCAAATTTTCGATCCCACTGGACGCCCCTGCGGTGTCTTGCCAAAACCAAACAAGACTCAACCGTTGACGACTTGTATCTTGGGGGGTGCTCGTCATAGCACCCTTTTTGTCGCCAACGGTAACACGATTTACTATCGGGAATTGAAAGTCGAGTAACTCGACTACTTCGAGACCTTATAAACAACGAGTTCATCCTGATCGCGGATGAACATCTGTCCATCAACGATCACAGGATGTGGCCAGCTTTCCCCATTGTGGGTCGCAAGCTTGTACTTGCCCAGCAGTTTGTACGCTTTTGTATCGGTATCAATCATCGCCATTACGCCGTCTTGATACCGAAAAAATAGCTTCTTGTCTGCCGCAAGAATTGCCGCCGATCCTCCGCCTGCACCTCGGCCCTTTTCCCACAAATCCTTCCCGGTACGCCACTCGACGCAAGCAGGGAAACCATTGTTGTGTCCGTGCCCCATGTACACATGCTCCCCAATCATGATCATCCCACCGTGATGATTTTGCAGTTCCTTCGAGGATTTGTAATAAACCTCATTGACCTTAAGTCCATTAGCATCGCGTACGACTTCTAGCAGTGCCGTGCCACCGTCTCCGTATCCCGTCGAACAAAAGACATAGTTACCGCTGATCAACGGAGTCGGAATGTTGGCGGTGGTGTTCGCTACGCGATCGTAGTGCCAAAGCAACTCGCCGGACTGTGCATCGTAACTGACAATACCGTGCCCAATCAGTTGAACGTACTGCTTGCGTCCCGCTGCATTCGAGATCACGATCGATGAATATCCCGCGCCGTCATTACCACGCAACTTGCCATCTGGGGCTTTGCCAGACCACAACACCTCCCCATTCTTCTTGTCCAACGCAACAACCATCGATTTGGTTCCCCCTGGGGTACACAAAAGCTTGTTGCCATCGACCAATGGGGACTCACTGTAGCCCCATCCCGACTCCATCTTTCCGCCGAAGTCCTTCGAAAAACTCTTTTTCCAAACCACTTCACCCGTCTTGCCATTGCAGCAGACCAAAATCCCATCAAAGCTCATCGCATAAACCAATCCCGTCTCAGGATCGATGGTTGGGGTTCCATTTGCAGCACCCTTTTCCGGTGTGAATGGAGTTTTCCACGCATCGCTTCCGTCGGCCTGATTCAAACAAACCAGCGTCGTTTGCCCATCGATGTTTCCAATGGTGTACACAAGCCCACCATGGATCGCAACGCTTGCCATCCCCGATCCTAGCCCCTTGGTGCGATACGTAATCCCCGGGCCTTCTTCCGGCCATTGATCCAACAACTGTGTCTCGGTTGCGATTCCGTCGCGATTAGGCCCACGCCATTGATACCAGTCATTGCCGAACGATGAAGTCGCTAACGCTGCCGTACCTAACGATGCAATACTTACCGTCAACAATAGCTTGCGCATTGACGAATGAGTCGCTGCTGCCCGATTCGCTAGAGTCTGATTTGTAGTCGAGTGAGTCATCCGGGTACCTTGTGGTTGCGAAAGGAAATGATGAAATGGATAGTTCAATTTAGCACCTCGAAACCCGAGGTCCTCGCAGTGTTATATCTTATTGCTATGAGGGGTGCAAAACGCTCCCCACGGTAGGGCTTCACGGTAGGGCTTCTCAGCGAAGACTCCCACCTTCCATAGAGGTAACAGCAGTCGTGTGCGTCCCGATCGGCTCGAGGATCCCCCGCGAGTCACCGTCAGGCAACATAAACTCGTTGAACCTGCGGAATCTCCTCGCGAGAAACTGCTTGAAGTCGTCCAAGAGTGAGTAAATTAAGGGCGTGACGACAAGAGAAAACAATAACGAAGGAGCTTGGCCTCGAGAATCGCAGATGCACACAACATCCCCCCGTAGCAATTCGTTTTGTCCACCCAAGTCCCCTTATTTCCATAACGGAAGATAAACAAACCAAAAGATTAGAAAAAGGGAATAAACCGCCCCTAAGCCTGCTAAGGGTGCTAGCCGGAGAGGCCCCATGAGGTGTATCTTGAAGGCAAGTCGCGAGACCCGTATTCCTCTATCTCAGACTTTTCTCCGTATTCTGGTACTCTATTCTGGCGATTCCGTATTCAGTCAAGGATTCCGAATGATTCTTACCGGTGAAGAGATCCGATCGCGTTTGGGGGCGGACATTTCTATTAGCCCTTTTCGCGACGAACATTGCAATCCAAATAGCTACGACCTGACACTACACAACGAACTCCTTGTGTACGAAGAAGTAGTACTCGACGTCAAAGAACCCAATCGGTTCCGCCGCATGACCATCCCCGAGGAAGGTCTAATCCTGAGTCCAGGCCAAGTCTACTTGGCCCGAACCGTAGAATATACAGAGACAAAACGATTGGTTCCCATGATCGAAGGACGATCCTCCTTGTCGCGACTAGGACTCTTCGTCCACGGGTCCGGAGGATTTGGAAACATAGGATTCCAAGGTCACTGGACTATCGAACTTTTTACCATCCAGCCTATCCGTATCTACGCCGGGATCCGAATATGCCAAATCGCATACCACGAAATCGTCGGCCAAGTAGGCCATTTTGAAAGCTCGAAATATCAAAATAACCACGATATCCAACCGAGCATGATGTTCAAGGAATTCTCCTCCCGACGCGAGTATGAGCAACTACAGCTCGATTTCGATGCGCTCGCAGCTAGCTGCGTCGAACAATGCGTCTCTCTACAGCCTCCTTCAGACCAAGTCTCCCACTCCAACCAAAGAAGCTGCTAACTTCAGCCACCCCCTTGGGAGCTTGCCGAATACAGCAAGTCCCCTACGCTATGGCACGCGGCAACGATGCGGAAGGTAGCAGGTACCCCCCGGCGCCGCTGTAACTCCTTTGTTCAGACGAGAGACGAAACCGTGCCCTTGATGCAACAAGCCGAAATCGAATCGGTCATCCCACACCGCAAACCAATGCTGTTGGTCGACGAAGTACTTACACAAGACGAAAATCGAATCCACTGCCGCAAAACTTTCCACCCGGACGAATTCTTTCTCCAAGGCCACTTCCCGAACTTCCCCCTAGTTCCTGGAGTCATCCTCTGCGAGTGCTGCCTGCAAAGTGGCGCGATCTTGCTCGCTAAAGTCACGCCAGCCGAAGGAATCGTACCCGTCGCAACAAGAATCGACGGGGCTAAATTCAAACGAATGGTACGACCCGGCGAAACCGTGGATATCGAAGTGACGCTGAACGAAGTCGTTTCGACTGCGTACTTTATGACTGGAAAAGTCACGGTCGACGGACAGCTGGCAGCACGCCTAGATTTTGCTTGTAGCGTCGCAAAACCTCAGTAGGCCCTAACCAGTTAGTCCCCGCACAAAGCTCCTGACCAACCCCCTAAAATAGAATCTCCGAAGGTACGATGGGTCGAGAAATTACTTTGCTAAGTGTCGACAAACCCGACGTGCCGCCATTGCGCATGCCCGAACGATTTCGCTTGGAAATCGTCTACTTCATGACCCCGGGAGATGCTCCCGGGGCCCCAAAACTAGGACCGAACGACTTTTGGATCGAACCTGCAAACGTCGAACGATGGCTCGATGATGGTTGCTTCTCCGTCGTCTCACCACTCGACGCGGAATCCGTTGCCGAAATCGAACTGACCGAAGAACACGAACGCTGGCTCGAGTGGCTGAAAAAATACTCAGTCTGCCACGTTCAACTCGTCCGAAACGAAAACTAGGAGCGAAACCAATGCAAATGGTTGTCGCCGTCGCTCGCAATGGCGTCATCGGCATCGAAGACCGTTTACCCTGGCACCTCAAAGCCGATTTGCTACGGTTCAAACGGCTAACCATGGGGCACACCCTCCTGATGGGCCGCAAAACCTTCGCCTCCATCGGTAAGCCTCTTCCAGGACGCGAAACCATCGTCCTGACCCGAAACCCCAACGCCTCTCGTCAAACGCTCTCAACGACAAGCGAACCCCTTCGAGACTTACATTTTGTCGATTCAATTGAGCAAGCTATCCGGATTGCAAGAATCGATAAAACTCTGTTCGTCGTAGGGGGCGCCGATGTCTACCGGCAATGCTTGCCCTACGTGCAAGAACTACACGTTACCCACGTTTTCGCAGACATTCTCGGCGACGCAATCCTCGACCCACTACCCTACGACCTTTTCGAACTCAAGGAACTTGAGCTTTTCCCAAGCGATTTGGAAAATCAATGGCCCAGCCGATACGAACGATGGGTAAAACGCGAAAGTACCGGTCACTAACAGGAAACTGATTCCAACGGGTTTTCCACCGGCTTCGGGAACAGCATTTGTTCATAATCCCGTTTTCTTGAATCCCATTTCTCTTGGTCTTTACCGCTTCTTCACACTCTCCGCCCACCCTTTCTTACCGAACTTGTTCGGAAATGTTTGACTCGATTGCTAGCAATTCTAAAATCCGTCCCCGCTCTCAACGCAACACGCTGAGGGCAGGATCGGGAAGGTACCCGGTCTTGAGGGAGGTCGGTAGGAATCGCAGGGCTTGGAGTTTGCGATGCGGAAAGCACAAGATGTAGCTGGAGCAAAACAAAGCGGAGGAACCGAGGCAGAATGCCGGCTGGTTTCTCGGGTCGAGGCAGCCTTAGGGCAACGCCTCGGAAAGGAACGGATGAGCCTCTGGTTCGGCCCCTCCGTTCGATGGGCTATCACCGAAGACCAGAAAGTTCGAGTCGAAGTCCTCTCTTCCTTTTTTGCCGATTGTATCCAGCGAATGTTTCGCAAGGATTTATTAACGGCGGTGGCAGAGGGGGTTGGTGAGGGTTGGGGGTTTGAAGTCGTCGTCGCTTCGGGGAATTCCAACCCGAATTCCGCCGGATCCGTTCGCAACTCGGATCAAATCCTTTACGATAAAGGGGTCCCCGCAAGCACATCGGTCAATTCCCCTTCGAAAACTGAGCAGATTCCTCCCGTGTCCGTAGTCCCCCTTCGCGACAATTCGTTCCACGATGCCGACTCCGCGGAATCCCCAACCGCTGAACTCCACGAAGTATTAGCGAATGAACTGGGATTGGATGCCACTCTCCAAGCCACCGATGAACTTATCAACCCCGAGCAAACGTACCGCACTACACACCCAGATACGAACATCGAACAAGCCTCCGATACCACGGGGTCGCCGCTAACCACGGAGTCGCCGCTAACCACGGAGTCGCCGCTAACCACGGAGTCGCCGCTTACTCCAGGGTCGCCGTCGACACCCGCGTTGCGGCTAGTACGCGAAGAATCCGAAACCACTCCCCGCAATCCGATCAATACTTCTCTCTTCGATGCTGCCGACCAAGAAATCGCTAGGTTGGTCGCTCTACGTCGCTCCCAAGAACGACGCTGGGAAGATTGGGTCGTGGGAAACCATAACCGATTTGCTACCACCGGCGCTGAGATGGTCCTCGAGAAGCCAGGCAGAGTCAGCCCACTCTTGATCCACGGTCCACACGGCGTCGGCAAGTCTCACCTCGCCATTGGCCTCGCACATCGGCTTAAAACCATCTATCGATACCGACGCGTCGTGTGTTTGACCGGCGAACAATTTACGATCGAATACACCGAAAGCGCAAGATCCGGGGGCTTCGCCAGCTTCCGAAAAAAATACCGCGACGTAGAAGTCCTCGTGATTGATGATGTGCAGTTCCTCTTAGGCAAAACCGGAACCTTGATCGAACTGCGCAACACCATCGACATGCTGATGCGTGACCAACGTCAAATCATTCTCGTCGCAGATCGCGGTTTGCACGAACTCGCTGGCATGGGCACCGATCTGTTCGCGAGACTCTCCGGTGGCATGGCTTGCGCGATCGATCCAATGGACTCCGCCACGCGCAGAACCCTCCTGTCTCGCCTCTGCGAACAACAATCCACACAAGTCGACTCCGAGGTTCTCGATTGGGTAGCCGAACACTGCGGCAGCGATGCCCGCGTACTCCAAGGCATCGTACACCGCCTAGCTGCCCAACAACGCATCTCCGGTGGCAAACTAACATCAGATGACGCAATCCGATCCATCAGCGACATCGTTCGAGCCAATCAACCAATCGTACGCTTAAGGGATATCGAAAAAGTTGTCTGCGAAGCTTTCGGACTCGAAGACGACGTTTTACGAGCAAAGTCCAAATGCCAGTCCTTCAGCCAACCCCGCATGCTCGCGATGTTCCTGGCTCGAAAATATACCCGTACTGCACTCTCCGAAATCGGGGCGTACTTCGGTAATCGTCAGCACTCCACCGTTATCTCGGCACACAAAAAAGTCGAAACTTGGCTCGATGCCAACGAAGTCCTTCAAATGGGCCGTACGC
This sequence comes from Pirellula sp., assembly GCA_040373655.1. GTDB lineage: Bacteria > Planctomycetota > Planctomycetia > Pirellulales > Pirellulaceae > JBKCUI01. The sequence continues at coordinate 14,975 of JBEICB010000010.1, forward strand.
AAGTACCTGTCCAAGAAATTCTCAGGTCACTCGAAGTAACCCTGCAAGTCGGATAAAACCACAAGTCGCATAAGGCGACCTGCAATCTAGCCGCCGAAAGTTCCGCTGTCCTCACCGGTCGAAAGCGGATAAGACTGAATAGTCGAAAAACGCTTGCGCTGCTTGCGTATCTCCCATAAGCGACGATAGCCCGCGGTGACCAACGCCCTTCTAGCTTCAACATACGATGCGTCGAGTTGATCACATCGAAACCCGTCAGGAGCCTGGCCAACCCACTCAAAGCGATCGTCATCAATGAATTGAGCAAGCACCGGATTACAACGCAAATGACACTCGGAACTCAGATGCAGCACCTCCGCATCGATCTCGCCAATGACAAACCGCAAGTACAACTCGCTGTCGATCATCTGTTCGACTTCACCACCGCATATACGGCAAAGATATCCCTGATCGCACTTGGCCATTCTTGAAACTACAACCCAAGAACGTCGGCCATGGAATAAAGTTTCGCTGGCTTGCCCACCAAAAACTTCGCTGCAGCAATCGCCCCCGTGGCGTAACTATCACGACTCGATGCCGCCACCCGAATTTCTATCAACTCCCCCATCATGCCAAAGACGATCGTGTGCTGCCCAACATCATCTCCGACCCGCAACGCATGGTAGCCAATCTCATTGTGCGGTCGCTTACCAACCATACCATGCCGTCCATGTACGTGATTTTCAATACCCATCTCCTTGGCGATGATCTGCCCAAGTTTCACCGCCGTACCACTCGGACTGTCCTCCTTATACCGATGATGCCGCTCAATAATCTCAACATCAGCACCACCTGGGACATCCCGCAACGCCCTCGCCGCTTGCTCAACCAACTTCATCCCAATATTCACCGCCGCACTCGTATTCGGCGCCAAGCATATAGGGATCGTCCCCGAAGCCTTCTGAATCCTCTCCAAATGCTCTTTCTCTAGACCCGTCGTGGCGATCACAATCGGCTTGCGATGCTCAACACAAGCCTCCAACGCATCCATACAGCCCTCCGGACTCGAGAAGTCGATCACCGCATCAAAAACCGCCGGCCATTGATACGCAATCGGTAACCCTATCGCGGCCCCACCAGCAAACACCCCCGCATCCTGCCCCAACGCAACTGAATTCTTGCGAACCAACGCACCGACAAGCCGAACCTGAGGGTCAGTGCTCCCAAGAGCAATCAAACGCTTTCCATTGCGACCAGAAGCACCATGGATGACAAGATCAAGAAGGGAATTCATAAGTTGTGTGGTTGCAAAAAAAGTTCTTCAAGGATTACTGTGAGACTACCGCCACGCGTATGACTCGCTAAATTCCGGCCTCAGTCGTGCAAGTAACCAATGCTCGTACTCGCGCCAGACCTAAGGATACGAAACTTATGGAGACGAAACCGCACGAAACGAATCCGAACAAAAGTACCCCGCTGGCAACGCTTAGGCTACCAAAAGCACCACCGGAACCGTCTCAACGCGGTGCTATCTAATCCGATCCGAGTAACTCACGCAAGGCCTCAAGCACTTGCGCATCATGACCATCGACACTTACCTTCTTCCAAACCTTGGCAACTTTGCCCTGCGCATCGATCAAATAAGTACTTCGCTGTACCCCCATCGACTTCTTGCCATACATGTTTTTCTCTCTCCAAGCCCCAAAAAGCTCTGCGATGCTATGGGACTCATCAGCCAGCAACGGAAAGTTCAACTGATACTTGTCTCGAAACTTCGCATGCGATTCGCTCGAATCTGGACTAACTCCCACCACGATCGCCCCAAGTTCCTTCAATTCCTCGGACGCATCACGAAACGCACAAGCCTCTTTCGTGCACCCAGGCGTGTCGTCCCTGGGATAAAAATAAAGAACCACAGGAGCCCCTTTCCAATCCGAGGACTTTACCTTCTTACCATCTGCATCAGTCGACGAAAACGCAGGAGCCTTAGATCCAACTTCTAACCAATCTGACATGAAATATCACCCTTGATAGTGCCGTGAAGAATGAAAACTGCCTTGAGCCCTAAATCGATGAGGAACCTCGCTTTAATGGTATCAAGCTGAAAAGGATACTTGCCGCCCCTACTCCCCACCTGCCAACTCGTACTTCCCGTCTCCTCCCCGTCTCCTCCCCGTCAACCTCCAATCACCAGCGACTTGGTCAAAAAACACAACACTGAACCCCACTTAGGGGATAATCTCCCCCAAAAAATTTTCGAATTCTTCTCTTGGACACCTGGAATTTAGTTGCAGGAACCTTTTTGAAACCGATAAACTCAGAGATTGTCTAGGCGTTTTTTTACTTCCTTACGCAATTTCATCATTCGTAGGGACATGCCCGTTCTTTTCATTATTCCTTTGTCTGAGGAGTGCGACGATGAGCCAACTATTTCAGGCGATTTCGATCTTCAACTCTCCAAAATCTCTTCGTGAAACCCCTCGCCCACGACGCGTCGGATTTACCCTCGTAGAGCTTCTGGTTGTTATCGCAATCATCGGTGTCTTGGTCGGATTGTTACTACCGGCTGTACAAGCCGCACGGGACGCTGCTCTCCGTATGGATTGCCAAAACCGTATGCGACAGATCGTTCTCGCTGGTCATAACTACGAGTCTGCTTACAAGCGGTTTCCAGGCTACGCCGGAGAATTCGCTCCACTAGCCGTCGATATGGGAAATACTCCCGCTCGACTCGACATGCGCGGTGTTCCCTGGATGGTTCAAATCATGCCATTTATGGAACAAAACCAACTCTTCACCAACCTCGTCCGCATCCGCGATACTATCCCAGGAACCACCCCAATCACCGCTGCAGATTATCCGAACATCGAAGCGGTCGTTTCCTCGTACTACTGCCCGAGCCGACGCGATGCAAAGTCCTACCCACTGGTCGCTCCCTTCGTTGATAAGTTCGGCCCTTACGGAGCCAGAACCGATTACGCGATGAGCGGTGGAGCCGCCTTGAGCACCGACATCCACAACGCCACAATCCATATGGAACAACCAGGCGTTTGGGCCGTCGGTCACAAGACAGCCATGAAAGAAATCACCGATGGAACAAGCAACACTCTGTACCTCGGCGAAAAAGCGATGAGCTCGACTCGGTACAAAACCGGAACCGACTACGGGGACCGTACGCCAATCGCTGGTTTCCCAGAATACTACGGCGCGTCAAACTCCTACGTCCGCTACGTCGCTCGGGGAACCGAATCGGACAAAGCCGACAGCTGCTTGGCCTGCCATGACTTCGGTAGCACTCACGTTCCAGGTTGGAACGCCGTAATGACCGATGGCTCCGTTCGCACTGTTCCCTACACCGCCGACATGCGAGTTCTCAAGTCCATCGCATCCGTTGCAGGCGCAGAAACCGAACGCTTAGAAGAATAACACTCCTGCTGCTATCCTACGGTCAACTTAGCAACTCAACGATTCTAAGTTCCTAACCAACTCTAGCTGGGAGCCCGCCGCTCCCAGCTTTTTTTATGGGAAGAGCATGGGGGCAAGAATATCGCAGCAGGCCAGATGCTCTTAACGCGAATCTAGAAAACTTGTTGCAGTTAGCAGATGCATTTTTTGATTCCGCGATTCGATGTCCTATGGTTTTTTATTTTCATGCCACCATTTTCATGCCAATATTTGCCCGTCTGTTTGTTCATTCAGCATGAATACCGTTCCACTAAGCGCAAGTAGAAATTCCTTCACTAGTTCAAACCCGATATGTTTCATCCACGGTATATCCTGAATAACCTTTCTTATAAGACTATCTCAGGAAAATAGTCCCCTTCAGGTTTGCTCTCCCATCCGCCCTAACCCAATCGACAGACGTAATGAAGCAAAATAGCTGCCGCCACGCTCACGTTGAGCGAATCTGTTCCCAAGTCCATCGCGATACGTAACGGCCGACTCGATGACTCAATGACATCCTCCGGTAGCCCCTTGCCCTCATTCCCCAATACAACCAATGTCGGCCCACGACGATGCCAAGAAGCCAACTCAATACTCCGAGTCGTCAGACAAGCCGCCACGGTCTCTACCCCCAAAACACTCGATTGGCGTAACAACCGACAACTATCGTTCGCTTCATAAAAACGCAACTTGAACGCATTACCCATCGATACCCGCAATACACGTCTCGCATAAGGATCCACACATTCCGGCCCCATCAATATGTCTTGTATCCCAAGCGCCGAACATGTCCTTAGAATCGCCCCAAGGTTCTCCGGATCCTGAACACCCACAAACATCACACCCGTCCAATGATCGGGCATCCTCGTCGGCTCCCAGGCGGGCTTCTGAGGACGAATCCCACAAGCCAAAAACCCGCGGTGGAACTGAAACCCAATCAACTCCGCTACCGCTTCATGCTCAACGACATAAATCGGTATATGATCCGGCAACCACGCCAACCCCTCTTCTAACCGCTTCTGGTCAACCAAAATCGATTCGACTTGCAAGTCGCTCGCTAACAACCTCTGTACCAACGGTCGACTCTCTGCAATAAAACGACCACTGAATCGCGTTAAATTCGTAGTGCGTAAATGCCTGTAAGGATCAAGCCGAACATCTTCGATCGATGCAATACTATGTAACTTCATTTGGGCCGTTGAACCGTGATTCTCTTAGAAGCAACAGCCCATGACTTAGGACCGTAAACATAAGCACTGATAACATACCTTCCACGCGCATCGGAAGGCACAGAAAACTCCAACGTAAACGGCCCCCTCCCTACCGAGACTTCCTCTCTAGCAACCACCAACTGGTTAGAAGCTTCATACGTCTGCTGCATCCGCTTTCGCTCTTCCTCGGTACCCATGTAGGATTGAAGACCAGCAACGCCCTCCGGAGTGCGATCCCTAACTAGCGACATCTCGACGAGAACTCTACCATCCAATGGCGTACTCCCCCGCAACCTCAACACCGCTCCAGCTTCTACTTTTTCTGGAACCTGCAAATCGATGGACTCTGGATAAGCCAACTTAAGCAACGGATCACCAAGTAAATTCATCAAGCGGACATGCTCGCGCCGCTCCAAGGTCAGATCGTGATCGCTGGGGTTTAATGCCGTAGCCATCTCGGTAACGATCTTGCGGTACCGCTTTCGAATATCAGGGCCCCCCTCGTCCTTGCTCTGTGACTCGACCATAGTCGGCGATTCGTCATCTACCCAAACCCTCTGCTTGGCCTGCAAGACTACTTGACCAAGAGTAGGTAGCCGATCTCGAAAACATCCGTTGATCATTTCACTCGCAAGCTGACTCAAGCCGTAAGGCATCGTCACACGCGATCCGGCAATCACCGCAATCGGACCACTTGGTTGAGCGAGCAAATGCTCAGAAAACGAATCGACCCGAGCATCAAAAGCTCCCGTAAAACAGGCTAACATCAGCGCAATGGGAGGCCGAGTCTGACACTGAAACTTGGCCGCATCCAATGGTGTACCTATCGGAAGCCACTCCTTGCCAACAGGAAAATGATCTAGCTCCGTCACATTCCCATGCCCGATATAGACCCAAAACAATCCACCACGGTTAATCCGTTCAATGTAACTATCACGCAACACCAAAGGATCAGGACAATAGGTACTCGTACAACTAGCAACCGTCACGTTCAGTCGATAATGCTGCGGAATACCCTCTGTCAAAAAACGACGCGTTACCGTCTCAATCGCTGCATCAGCTAAATACCCAAATCCACCCACACCTGCGGTAACGTGCACCGAATCGGTCCAAGGCCCCGGAGGTATCGACTCGTAAACTATCGAGCGTTCAAGCATCCGTTGCAACTCGTCCGGTGTCTTTGCAGGTAATCGACCAATCGATACATCAGGACATCCATCATCATCGAGATCCGCAAATAACGCATCGGTACAAAGATCCTTTGTCGTAATCTCCCCGAGCCTTATCGCTGTATCAAGAACATACCCCGGAGTCAGCATCTCGAATTTCTGAGGCGATTCCTCACGCGCTACGTCACTGCAAAGCACAATCGCTGCAGGGGGTGACGCAAGTCTATTTGCAACCCTCAAAATATCCGAGTGAATCTCCTTCGCCCTCGGCCGAGAGTCCAACTCAATGAAATCATATTCGGCACTTCGATACTGCTTCCACTGCGTCAACGCCGGCCCCCAACCCGCCGGACGAACGAGCAACACTATAGGCTTCGGCAACGCTGGTTCCTCTCCAACAACCCTAGCCTCACTCGCAGGACTCACCAAGACGCAAAGACTTACAATGGCAAATCGAATGCGATGTATAGCACGATCAAGAAAAGATCGCATCCGAATTAAGAACGAGTGCATCTCTGTGCGACCTGTCCCTTCATAAATGCCAATCCTTCCTCCGCAAGCGTCAACTCGTCAGCAAACATCCGCCGCCAAATTCTTGTCGCTGCCGCAAGCTCCGGAAGTGCCAATCCGAACGCCTCAATCACTAGCCAGCCGTCGTACCCGATTTCAGCAATCGCGTCAAAGTTCTCCTTCCAGCGAACATTCCCGGCCCCCGGTGTACTGCGGTCGTTCTCACTGATGTGTATATGACACAGCATATCCTTCACATCGAGCAACGCTTGTCGCACGTTTTTCTCTTCAATATTGGAATGAAAAGTATCGTACATCATCCGGCAGTGCGAGTGATTCACTTGCCGACAAAACTCCGCAGCGTCCGCCTGAGCATTCAGAAAGTAACATTCAAAACGATTCAGTGGCTCAACACCTAACATCACTCCGACTTGCCCCGCATGCTCAGCCGCTTGCCGCATGCTCTCTATCCCCCAATTCCACTCATCACGCGTCGGACCAGCACCAGAAAAATGACCTAACGCAGAATGAAACGGTCCCACAACCGTCTCCACTCCCGCCGCCGCGCAACAATCAAGCATCCTCTTGTTCATTTCGATGCCCCTGCGGCGAACTGAAGGATCAGAACTGATCGGATTATCCTCAACGTTGCGAACCGTCACTCCAGTACGTCGTAATCCAATTCCATCAAGCCGTTTTCCCCAAGCTCCATAATCCAAATCCAAATTGAACAACGGAATCTCTACCCCGTCATACCCCATCGCCTTGAGCTTCTCGAGAATGGGGATCAAGCCTTCGTTCAGTTCGCCTGACCACAACAAAAGATTCATCCCGTACTTCATTGAAACATCTCCCAAAAAAACAACGACGCAGCCGTAATCACTTTCGACGGACCGGCTGAGTATCGCTTTCTCGGAAACTCAATGCAAGACGAGGTGCCAATGACTTTGCGGGCACCAATTGATCCAACCTGGATTTCCCCCCCCAACACTCACCCTACGTGGCGATCATCCTTATGAACCGCCACCCCAATCAAGCCCCCCGCAGTTTGCAAAAAGGACTCAGGGACCGAGGTCATTCCAGAAATTCAATGAATGCACACTAAGTAACTACCGAACCTTGGCATCAAACCGAACAAATCCACCTTCTCCAGGTTTCACTTCCTGATCGATCTCCCAACGCAAGACCGACGAACCAACTTCATTCGGTTTCGTTGTGAAACGTGCTGGCAAACTCGATTGCTGCGTCGCATCGACATATTCCAATCGCGGTGCTAACGAGTCAGTAATAACTAACTTGGATACCGGTTGCTCGCCAATGTTGTCGTAGCGTATCGTGAATGATACCGTATCCCCCGGATTGGCTACTTGCTCCGAAGCCACCTTACAGATTCGTACACGTGCCCCCTTTAACTCGTATAGGGTATACTCTCGCGGTTGCTTCAAATCGACGATCTCTACTGCCTCCTGACCGTCGATCAATACCTGCAACGCTTCGATGTTGCCCCAAATCCTCGCTGCCGCAGATGCTAGTGCTAACTTCGCCGGATCCGTCGTCTTGATGTTTCCATTGCGAATAATGTCTAGATCTTCGTAAGGCTTAAACGCATCGGAAACCACAGCCATCGGTAACACCAACTCCGATGGAAGAGGACGTTGACGATCCCGGAATGCTTCTACCACCCGGACCGTATCCTTGGTATTAGCCTTCACCGGTACCATCACTTGTATCGGCGGCAACTTGTCCTTGATGGTTCCAGGCCCCGTCGGCAAATCTGCTGTCTGCGGACGCAACGCCAAATCCGACTGCAACGTCCCTGTCCGCTTGCGCACCGATCCGAAACGAGGGGAATAAATCGCCACGCGACAGCCCGCTTGGACTTCCGTAACGCCCCCCTTCGTAGTGTACTGAATTACCGTATCTTCAGGATCAAGTCCCGTCTGTGAAAGATCTTCTCGCAAGCGTACGGGAGGATCGTGATCCCCACCGTCAAAAATGTACTCTTGTGGATCTACACACCTACCCTGCGGCTCACACTCCGGTCCACAAGCTTGTTCGGGACAAGGCCCTTCATGCGGTGTAGGACATCCAGACTTACAAGCCAATAAACCACCGAAACGATGAGGGAACAAAGGACGATAAGCTTGACCACGATTGCAGCAAGAGCAACTTGCTCCATGCGAGGTGTCCGATCCAGCAACACCGCTTGTCCCAGAACTGTACTGAACTACAGGAGCCGAATGCATCGACGCTGGAGCCCCCATATTCATCCCCTGCGGATAATGGTTCTCGGCCACAATCCGCCCGCCAGGAGCGGTTTCGTACGAAGCCAACGCATTATGCGATTCGTTAACCCCTTGAACCGACGGAACCCGCTCGATGTTTTTTGCTACCGCAGAAGCCTTTTTACCAGCCTCCATCCCCATCCGAGCTTTCGCTGTACTCGCCAAACCTTTTGTCGGCGGGTCCATGGTATTCGGAAGGGTGCAACCCAAGCAAGACGCGACGAAAATCGCCACAGATATCTGAAGAAAACGCAACGTAGGAATCAAGCGATTCTGTACGAGTTGCTTCCCATCACGAGATCGCGTTCGCAGTCGGATTGTCATATATTTACTTCCTAACGCTGATCACTGATCGAACCGGAATTCGATGAACCTACGATCGGCTCAACGACTGGTGCGGAAGGTGCTTGAATCTCTGGATACTCAATCACAGGCCAACGCCCCTCGTCAATCAACATCTGTTTGGTAGGAATCGGTTTTAAGGTCGTCCAAGGTGGACAGCCATAAAGAAACTCCAGCCAGTCTTGCCCCTCAGTCACATTCGGCACACGAGACCCCATCCTCAAAATCGCTACGGGCCGACCAAGTTGGTCCGCTGTCCGCAACGCATTTTGCTGAGGCGATACATCCAAGACTCTCTGAGGCTTGTTCGATGTGTCTACCGGTTCGGCCACTTGCGAATCCTCCAAATAGATCACACGCATGACCATCTCACCCCTAGCCGCATCCGCAATATCCATCTCGTCGATCTCGATTGGGATCGGGAATCGATGCTCACGCTCCGCCGGAGGACATGTCTGATCAATAATCTCAATCGTTGGAAAAAGCTCCAAGTCGGGCTGCCCCTCAACCCCAGTCAATCGCAAGCGGTAAACCGCACCGACCAACAATCCCAGCCGAGCCGGTGTCGAAATGTCCGGCGCGAACTGTCCAGATTCCGCAAGATTGAAACGGACGCCCTTCGGTCCTCTCACCTCGACCGCTTGCCAAGCCCCACGCAACTGAGGCTTCCTCTGCAACTGAATTGCCCCAATCACCCCCGGCGCCATCTCGTCATCAAACAAGCTTCGCGTTTTCGTCGGTGTCTGAGCGCCGGCAGGCACATACGCTGTCTGCCCCATCGCGACATTCCCCAAGAGAATCGCCAGAGCACAGATTGCAATAAAAGCAACCCATCCGAGAATCAGCATCGGGAAGGATACATGTCGGAACATCGTGAATCCCTTGGCTACTTTTGGGCCTTCGCAATCCGGGTGGTAACAAAATAGTCCCAGCTGAACCGGGACTACTCAACAATGACTCGGGATCTATCGCTCACGACGTTCTCGCCGTGAGCAATCGATAGATTCAATCCCCTCGCCTAACGAACCTGTGGTTGGCCCGGTGGGCAATACTCACCGTTCGGACCTGTCGAACCACCAGCACCCGGACCTTGAGGTCCACCGTACAAGTTCGATGGCACCGGTCGGCTCGCATGATAAAAGCCCGGACGGCCAGCAGGATATCCTGGGTGAATGTTCTGTTCGTGAATCTTCACACGGCTCGGTGGAGTCGGATAGCTGTACCCGGGCTGCTGACGAACCGTCATCTTCATCTTGTCCACAGGATCAGGAATGTGCATGTGCGTCTTGTTCTTCATCACATGCTGCTGCAATCCTGCTGGATGCCCCAACGGAATGTGTGGAGGACCAGCAAGCCCAATCGGTGTACCACTGTAGGTCATTCCATACTGAGGTGCGGTCACCCCTGCAACCATGTTCGGCGGTACCATCGATGGATCAATCGGTCGCCCATCAGGACCGCAGAACCCACCAGCACCATTCATCATCCCTCCAGGTCCCATCAGGCCCGGAGCTCCACCATTAGCAAAAGCCGAAGCCGTTAGCTCAATGTCCTTGTTACCCAATCGAACGATCGCAAGTATCGACCCACGACGATCTGCTTCAATGATCGGATCCAATCCTGGCTCCAACCGTGTGCTGACCAACGTGTCTATCCCCGAAATCACCTCCCCCTGAAACTCAGGATCCGGAAGGTAAATCACCTTGGTCACAAAGTTCCCCGAAAGTGCTTGATCAAGATCCTCTTCAGTAAACTGGATCGAGATCGCATTGTGCGCCAAATAAGCTGCAGTGCGAGGATTGGAATGCCCAACTTCTACCGTCGGATACAACTCCACACCCTCTCGACCACCAATGTCCGTTAACTTCAGCCGATAAATCCCACCTTGAGCGAACTCCAATCGCCCCGGGACAATCAGACACTCACTGGTGAACGAACCGTCACCCACGACATCGTAAGCAATCCGCATCGACTGCGGTTGATTGAACAATATCTGTGTTGTCGGAGCCGGTGCACCATAACCAGGGACCGGAATCGTCTCAGGAGCCAAAACCCCTGGACCAGGTCCTCCAACCATCGGGCCCGGCTCGGCCAAGCGAGCGGCCGGCGGCATGTTGTGTCGAAATGCGGGCTCGCCCCCCAAGCTTGGTGCAGCCAAACCCAATGCGGCTATCACGCTTAAAAACCTTACCTTTTTCATGCGATTCCTCTTGGATTAACTTGGGTCCAGCCAGCTTCGCTGCTGAGCAATTGCGACCGATGCTTTCCGTCGATTGTTTCCACCTGGACGCGAACTTGCTGATGCATTTACAATCCGCCAGCGGGTAATCCCATCGGCTCTCGATCGCTAAGCTTCCGCTTGCATATCCCTCAAAAGCGGTTTTTGAGGCGCGTCTTGAATCTATGTTCGGCACCTTGCTTTTGGTTTCTTTGATAAAACCGGTACAACTCGACCATGGATCAGATGTTTTCCGTTGCTAGCATTTTTAAGTTCAAGGGATTCTCCCTTACCCTCGCAACCATCCTCCTAACTTGGCTCTCCCTAAGAACCAACCTCCTACCACTCGAGCAACTACAAGCCCAAAGCGTGCTCGGAAGCAATTCCCCCCAAATCAATACTGAATCCACTACACCAAAAGCCCCACCCGAAAAATTCACAAACGCCACCCCAACTACAACCAACACCTCCGCAACCAACACCTCCGCAACCAACACCTCCGCAACCAACACCGTTGCTACCAACACCGTTGCTACCGACCCAAATCAACTCGTACTCGCAGCCGTGCGACAAGCCGTCTGGGGACCGTCGATCGCATGCCGAGTTCAACAAACCACAAAAGCTTACGGCCAACAAGCTCTTTGGATCGGAGAGTTTAAGTCCGAAGCACTCGCGACAACCCCCATGAGACGTCTACGCTACACCGCTCGCGTAGCCGTCGGAGAAACCGCATTTGACTTCGTCCAAGTCTCAGACGGGCGAATCCTCTGGACGCAATCATCCCAATCCGGCGCCCCCAAACGAATCATTCTCGACCAAGTCCTTCAAAACATCCCCAGCGGGCTTCAATATCCCGATTCACGCCCCGATGTCCATTTGATGCTAGCAGTAGGAGGACAAGCTGAGTTATTGCGAGGTTTGTACCATCGCTACAACTGGTACAAAGCCGTATCCGGCAAAATTGCAGGCACCGACGTCTGGCAACTCGTCGGCCGCCTACGCACCGAACCGACCAGAATCGCCGGCAACGCCCCTATCGACAATATGAATAGCATCCTTGGTGCTACCTCACCTCACCTTCCATCAGAAGCCCGATTAACTCTCAACCGCTCCGCAAAATTCCCCTACTTCCCAATGATCATCGAGTATTTCCAACGTCGAGTTACAAACCAAACCCAAGGGAACGCATTTGAGTTGATGACACGAATCGAGTTCAAAGACCCAACCACCGAAGTCCGTTTCGATGACAAAGAATTCTCCTTTCGAATCAACGACACCATCGAAGAAATCAAAGATGAAACCCAAGATTATCTACCAACAACGCCCATCCCCGGACTGAATTTTGGATTGCCCTCCCGATAACAAAAATCTCAATTGACGCAGACTTTACAAATTCGCTAACCTACCAAGCGTTAGGCTAAAAAAGCACTAATTCGTCGCCCCAACTAAAGGGAACGAAAAGGATATCAAATAAACTTCACCCCGCTTGTTGCTCGCATTCCCAAAGAAATACCTTCCAAGTTGTAGTTTCCTTGCGCAATTGCCGGTAACCCAAAGGGTGCTTCAAAACATGTCGGAAAGGAAGTTGGCATGACTGCTCTTGGACAATCTATCATCGGTACCGTCGGTTCAGTTGCTTCGTATGTAATCGCTGACACGATGACGCTGCTGCGCCAGTCTTTTCCAAAGACGGTGCGTATCGAAACCACAAATCACTGCCAAGCCGATTGCGTATTTTGCCCACGATCATCGATCGGACGAGCCAAAGGTAACATGAAGCAAGAGGTTTTCGAACGCGTCGTGAAACAATGTGTCGACGGCGGTGTACGCCTCGTCCACTTGCATGGCTACGGCGAACCACTGATCGACAAACAACTCCCAGATCGTATTCAGTACTGCAAAGAACAAGGCATCCCTCGCGTAAAAATCTTTACCAACGGAGATTTGCTCAAAGGTGACCTAGCGAAACGCTTGCTCCACAGCGGCGTCGACGAAATCAAAATCAGTATCGATGGTTCCGATTCCAAGGAATTCAACCTCCTTCGGATCGGATTAGACCACGCCAAAGTTGTCGAAAACGTCAAGGCATTTCGAAAACTTCGCGATGAAGCAAAAATGAAAACTCCAATCATCGTCGCTGCTACCTGCCAAACGTCTAATCGAAAACAAACCGAAGAAATGCTCTCCGGGGTTGTGGATCATATCGACTTCACACACATCCATAACTGGGGAGGTGCACTTGGAGATGCCGAACAACAACGCATCCGTAAACCATGCGATCGCCTCTGGCGAACCATGACCGTCCTCGTCAACGGCGATGTGGCGCTGTGTTGCTTGGACTATAGCGGCAAAGAAGTACTCGGAAATGTTATGGACACGCCCATGATCGAGATCTGGAATAACTCCCGCTATGGCGAACTGCGAACCTTGCACCGCCAGAGCCGTCAATCAGAAATTCCATTGTGCAGCAACTGCACAAAGTGCTTCTTCTAGTAACCAGCTATTCACCGCATGCGAAAATCGTCCAGTCGCAGATGCGGAGGAGGTTCATCGAACAATGCAACATCGTATCCTCATCGTGCGACTCTCGGCAGTCGGCGATACCATTCTAAATCTACCCGTGCTCTGCGCACTGAGAAGCAGATTTCCTGACGCAAAAATTGGCTGGGTTGTAGGCACGGGCGCAGCGGACATTCTTCGAGGACATCCCGACCTCGATGACTTGTTCGAACTGACTAAAGCCGACTTGAAGTCGTTGGGATCCTACTTGAAATTCCTGTCCAAAATCCGGGCTTGGAAACCAAATATCGTTATCGACGCTCAAGGCCTCACCAAAAGCTCGCTGATCGGTTGGTACTCCGGCGCGAAAAAGCGAATCGGATTCGCAAAATCCGAATTCGAAGGCCGTGAACTCAGCGGCCTATTAAACAATATCCTTATCAAACCCCGCTCGAATCACGTCGTCACCCGCAGCTTAGAACTCCTTAGACCCCTGGGTATCGAAAGCCCTCCCGAAGTTTACCGTGTACCCGCTAACCAAAAGGTCGATGAAGAAGTTGCCCGCGAACTGCTCCGTCGGAACCTCGGTTCAACTTGCTCTCAACCCTTCGCTATCCTCAATATCGGCGCAGGATGGCCCTCGAAAATGTGGCCCGTCGAACGCTACGCCGCAGTCGCTAAACACCTCGCTCAACACTGGAACCTCCCTTCCGTCGTCGCTTGGGGAGGCCCACAAGAAAAAACTGTCGCAGAACAAGTCGCCGCACTCTCCGATGGTGCCGCGACCATTATGCCCCCAACAAGCCTCCTTGAACTCAGCGCCTGGATTCGCCAAGCCTATTTGTTCGTCGGCTCAGATACAGGGCCAATGCACCTCTCCGTCGCCATCGATACCCCAACCATCGCTCTCATCGGTCCCATGCCCGTCGAACGTGTCGGCCCCAAAAGCAACCGACACCGTGCTATCCAACGCGAACGTCTGTCGGAGCTCGAACGAAATCACCGAAAAACCGATCTACGACCGATGCTCTCCATCCAACCCGAAGATGTGATCGATGCGTGCGATAGCCTCCTGGATAGCCTGAGGAAATCCAATCCTAACAGACAGAACTGGTCCGAAGATAAATTCGCTGCCTGAGCAACAAACAGCCATACCCGCACACTAACGGAACAACAATTGAGAATACTCAACCAAGTAGTCTCGCCACTTAAGCCACGTATGCCCGCCATCGGTCTCCGCATACGTGACCTTCCAATCGCGATCTTGAAACATCTTCACCGTCGCCCAGCCCCTGAAATGCAAAGGAGAAGAGATCATCATTGAAGTACCAACAACCAAAACTAAGAAGAGAAAGCAATCCCGTTTACACAACGCAGCGGCTACTTAGACACTACCCCCAAATTCACTAGCCATCGACGACAAGCCATCGGCCAATCCGATGTCCCGGGTATGCTCTTCGCAAGCCCCACTCCATGCGGGCCCTTTTGATATACATGCAACTCTCCCGGAACACCCTTCGCTACCATCGCTTGGTAAAAAACCAACGAATTCTCCACGGGAACCGGTTTATCTTCCACGGTGTGCATCAAAAATGTCGGTGGAGTATCACTCTTTACATTCCGCTCACTAGCAAATTCAAGCAACCTCTCCTTGCTCGCATCCTCACCTAACAAGTTGACCTCACTTCCACGGTGCGTAAAACTGCTACCCATCGAAATAACCGGGTAACAGAGAATGGCAAAGTCCGGACGTGACGATTGCTTCGCAATCAAGTCCGTGGACTCCTTGTCGCCACCATCGAATTGCGTAATTACCGTCGATACCAAATGCCCACCCGCAGAAAATCCCATAATCCCAATCTTGCTCGGATCAATATTCCATTCGTCCGACATCGCACGCACCATGCGGACGGCCCGCTGCGCATCGTGTAACGGTGCAGGATGGCCATAGCCCTTCCCCCGATGCCGATAATCACAAAGCACCGCCGTGAGCCCCAACGTATTCGCCCACTCCACCATCTGCGTCCCCTCGTGATCCATCGCCAATCCACCATATCCCCCACCGGGACAAATAATCAACGCGCCCGTTGGCGCATCGGATACAACTCGACGCACCGTGAGCTTTGGAATGTCCTTCGACTCGCTACCCAAAGCCCCTGGCGCACCTTGGCTCCAAAGCGGCACCGTTACATCTTCGAACGGCTCAGCCCCATTAACACAAGTACCAAAAACGACGGCAAATACCCCAAATAACAATCCAAGCGAATGCGCCCAATCGACTCGCAAAACTTCTACTGCACTCGAAAATCGCGACGAAATAATCATCTTCACTTTGACCCTTACTCTGGAAAATCCTCTAGTAGTTAGCCTGTCCGAAATTGTAACCTATCCCAATGTCCGCAATCCTGCCTCACCGCCTCGCCAAGCAAATGATCCAGAACCAAAAACCAATATCAGCAACCATTCAACGAATGCTACAGACACCCATATCCTAACCAATACAATGACCATGTGGGTTTAGCTTACCGTAATCTAATCTTCAGTGCCGTAAACAAACGTGCCTGCGATTTTCAAATGAATTCCCTACCGAAACTCTATGAGGAATCAGTAATGCAATCTCTCCAGAACCAATCAGCTCTCTCCCGCTGGCTGAAGAATCTTGCTGCCCACCTCATGTCGATTCTCGCTTACAGCGTATCCCGAATCTCCGTATCCCTACTAGCGGTATGCCTACTCGCAACACTGACTGCCACGGGACTTGTAGCCGACGAACCAACCTCTATCCTCGATCGATTACGCCAAGTCGAAAAAACAGATTATCAAGGCAAGTCATGGACATGGAACTCCATCGAAGGCTCCAAAGCCACCGCAGTCGTTTTCCTCGGAACCCAATGCCCCCTGGCAAAACAATATACCCCTCGCATCGAAGCCCTACATAAAAAGTACAACACCAACGGAATCAACTTTGTTGCCGTAGATCCCAACGTCCAAGACTCCCTCGCCGACATGGGAGCTCATGCCCGAAAGCATCAACTCTCTATCCCCTTCCTCAAAGACCCTGACCAATCTCTGGCTGACTTACTCGGAGCAACCCGAACCCCCGAAATATGCTTGATCGATAAATCAGGTCTCGTCCTATATCGAGGCCGAATCGATGACCAATTCGGCATCGGATACGCAAAAGAAAAAGCAAACGCATCGGAGTTCGTAGACGCTGTCGACTCCCTTCTAGCCGACCGACCCATCTCGGTCTCAATAACCTCCGCACCCGGCTGCTTGATCGGACGCTCCCATCATAAGAAATCCAAAAACCTAGAGCCCAGCCAAACCGCAATCACGTATGCAGAACATGTCGCACCAATCTTGCAAGCCCGTTGCGTCTCTTGCCACCACGACGGCGATATCGGACCAATGGACCTCTCCTCCTACGAAGACGCCGCCGCTTGGGCCGACATGATCCTAGAAGTCACCCAAAATCGGACTATGCCTCCATGGCATGCCACCCCAGATCACGCCACATTCGCAAACGATAGATCACTCAGCGAACAGGAACTATCCACTCTCGAACAATGGGTCGAACTGGGCGTTCCACAAGGCGATCCGACAAAAGCCCCTAAGCCAATCGCTTACTCAAATGGATGGTTACTACCACAAGCCCCCGATTTCGTTGTCCCTATGAGCGACTCAGCATATCGCGTACCAAGCCAAGGCGTAATCAACTACCAGTACTTTCGCGCCGACCTCAAAAACGATCAGGAACTTTGGGTTAAAGGCATGGAAATTGTCCCAGGTGCCCGAGATGTCGTTCACCACGTATTGGTCTTTGTGCGTCCAAAAGGAAGTCGCAAACGGGACCTCGGAGGCGCAAGATCGTTTCTTGCCGGATACGTCCCAGGTACCCGAGCAGAACTGATGCCCCCCGGATACGCAAAAAGAATCCCGGCGAACAGCGAATTGATCTTCCAAATCCATTACACCCCCAACGGTACGGCTACCGAAGACCTTAGCAAAATCGGGTTCTTGTTCACGGATGCAAACAGCGTTACACATGAAGTCATCACAACAAGCGCCGTGAATACGGGTTTTCAAATCCCTCCCCGAACCAAAGGCCACCCCGTTACCGCAACTCTCCCTGAAAAACTTCCTGAATGTGAACTCCTCTCCTTCAGCCCCCACATGCACGTTCGCGGCCAATCGTTCAAATACACAATCATCTACCCAGGAAAGAACCGGGAAGTCGTACTGGATATCCCCCACTATGATTTCAATTGGCAGACGGAGTACCGACTGGAAACACCCATCCAAGTCCCAGCAGGAACCAGGATTCGATGCGACGCAACATTTGACAATTCGGACGGCAACCTCAACAATCCAGATCCAATGTCCTGGGTCTCTTGGGGAGATCAGACGTTTGAAGAAATGATGATCGGTTACTTCCACTACGCGGTCAAACGGTAACTGAGATCCAACTCGCGATCTCACTTACCGCCTCCGCGCCCTTCACGGAGGCAGTTCAATGCAAACACTCTACCGCATTCCCAACCTATCCATCCTCTGTCTCGGATTGTGCTTGTTAATCAATTTTAATGACTCAGTTGCTCAACAGGTCGAACAGAAGAAATCGGCTGATGCCGGTCGCTACGATCGTCCAATGGGCCCCAAAAACCAAAGCCGTAGCGTTGTCGTTGCAAAGAAAGGTATGGCTTGCACGTCTGACCCTCGCGCAACGGCTGCCGCCATCGAAATCCTCCAAAATGGAGGCAACGCTGTCGATGCCGCCATCGCCGCCAATGCAGTCTTAGGTGTCGTTGAACCAATGAGCTGTGGGATCGGTGGAGATCTATACTCCATCGTCTGGGATGCACAGTCTCAATCCTTGACAGGACTCAATGCATCAGGACGTTCACCTGCCTCTCTAAATCGCCAAGTCTTCGCCGATAAAGAACTCAAGGAGATCCCACTCTACGGACCTCTCTCATGGAGCGTGCCAGGCTGCGTTGCAGGTTGGTTCGACCTACACGCAAAACATGGGAAGCTACCCATGAAACAAATCTTGGCTCGCGCAATTACAATCGCCGAAAATGGCTTCCCCGTCTCCCCAATCATTGCAGGCTATTGGGCAAAAACCGAACAGTCGTTCAAGCCCTGGCCCGACTCCCGCGCCACCTTCCTGCTTCAAGGTCAGCGCGCTCCTCGTACCGGTGATATCTTCTCAAATCCACATTTAGCTAATAGCTATCGAGCGATCGCGGAAGGTGGAGCAGATGTTTTTTATCGCGGAGAAATCGCCAAAAAAATCATCGCCTTCAGCAATGCCAACGGCGGCTACTTTCAAATCGAAGATTTCCACAACCATCGAAATGAATGGGTCGAACCCATTTCAACAAATTATCGCGGCTACGACGTGTGGCAAATACCACCCAATGGCCAAGGCCTAGCAGTCTTGCAAATGCTCAACGTACTCGAACAACACGACTTAAAAGCATTCGGCTGGGGGTCCGCCGAAACCACACACCTGCTAATCGAAGCAAAAAAACTTGCATACGCAGATAGAGCCCGTTTCTATGCAGATATGGCCATGGCCGATGTGCCTGTCCAACAACTCGCAAGCAAAGCGTACGGCATATCACAAAACAAACGGGTTTCCCTAGACCACGCGCTAACCGATATCCCAGCAGGTGACCCCAAACTGATCGACGGTGATACCGTATACTTGTGTGTCGTCGATGAGCAACGCAACTGCTGCTCCCTCATCCAAAGCAACTTCCATGGCTTCGGGAGCCAAGTCGTCCCCGGTGATGTCGGCTTCGCCTTGCAAAATCGAGGCAACCTGTTCTCGCTTGATGACCAACACCCGAACCGACTTGAACCCCAAAAACGACCCTTCCATACGATCATCCCGTCTATCGTCACTCGCGACGGTAAACCCGTCTTCGTGTTTGGGGTCATGGGGGGAGATATGCAACCCCAAGGCCAAGTACAAGTCTTAACAAATTGGATCGATTTCGGAATGAATATCCAAATGGCCGGTGATGCTGCCCGTGTTCGACACGAAGGTAGCGCAACTCCCACTGGCCTACCCGCTGACCCAAAAGGTGGAGTCGTCCACTACGAATCCGGACTCCCCTCAGGCACCATCGAAGCTCTTCAACAACGTGGACATGTCGTCCAACCTTCAAAAGCTTCAATGGGTGGATACCAAGGTATTCGAATCGACTGGGAACGAGGAATCCTAGAAGGTGCTACCGAGAGTCGCAATGATGGACTCGCATTAGGCACTGACTACTGATCGCTATGACCTGGTTTCTCAATCTGCTTTATATTCTTCTACTGCTACTTTTCTCTCCTTGGATGTTCTGGCGGCGAGTTACCCAAGGTCGGTACCGCCATGGCTGGAATTGCAAACTCCTAGGAATGCTACCGCAAATCCCACGGACTTCGGAAAGCAAAATCTTGTGGTTTCACGCAGTTAGCGTCGGAGAGTTACAAGTCATCCGCCCTCTCGTTGAACGCGCAGAACGCGAATTACCCCTCGCAAAAATCTTCGTGACAACTTCAACCGATGCCGGATTCGCTCTGGCATGCAAACTCTATAACAAACATACCGTTAGCTATGCACCAATGGATTTTAGCTGGGCCATCTCCAATGCTCTCTCTCGCGTGCAACCCCATTTGATCATATTGGCGGAATTGGAACTTTGGCCAAATTGGATCAGACTCGCAACGCGCAGAAAAATTCCAATCGCAGTAATCAACGGTCGACTCAGCCAACGCTCTCTCGCCGGCTATCGCCGTTTGCATAAATTCGTTCGTTCTATCGTCTCGAAAATCACATGGGTCGGTGCCCAAAACAAAACGTATCACGCTCGATTTGTCGATTTAGGAGTTCCATCTACCCAAGTCGAAATAACGGGGAATATCAAGTTCGATGGTGCAAATTACGATCGTGTCCATCCAGAGGTCATCCGTCGCGGGATCGAACTCGGACTACGCTCCCCACAATCAAACGCGACAACTCCAAACACAGACAATTCCGTCGTTTGGCTATGTGGTAGCACTCAATCCCCTGAAGAACAAATTTGCTTGGATGCCTTCAAGACACTCGCTCCCCGTTTTCCTACTCTCAAGTTGATCCTAGTACCACGTCACCCAGAACGCTTCGAAGAAGTCGCACGGCTCATTCAGCAAACAGAACTACCTAGCTTGCGCCGTAGCCAGATGGCAGAAGCAACTGCAGATTCTAATTGGCGCATTTTCCTAGCGGATTCCGTTGGGGAACTCCGCTGGTGGTGGGGCCTTGCCGATATTGGATTTGTCGGAGGTTCCTTCGGTTCGCGTGGCGGCCAAAACATGATTGAACCCTGCGCCGTCCACGTAGCAACGTCCTTTGGCCCCAATACCAAAAACTTTGCTGATGTCGTCCAAATACTTCTGGAAGGCAACGGCGCTGTATCTTTCACTGAACCGAATCAACTGCTGGACTGGACAACCGAAATGATCGAGAACGCATCGACTCGCGAGGCCTTAGCAAGCCGCGGACAACAAATTGCTATGTCTCATCGCGGCGCGACCGATCGGATCTGGGAACGCTTAGTGCAACTACTAGACAAGCCCAACAGCAACTAATCGATCTTGCGCGTTAAGTCGTGGTCCTCCACAATCGCTGAATAGTACGAAGGACGTCGATCCGCCCATCGGTCAATCACATGCTCCTTCGGCACACGTACTAACCGCTTATTGCGAGCTTTGGCACAATCGATCGTGCCCCGAATAATCGCTTCGCTTTCATCGGAAACCTCAGCGATCGGATTCCCACTAGGGTCACACAAGCGACTCTGCCCTATGAACCGAAATCCTCGCTCCGTCCCAACCCGATTGACACTCATGAAGTAAACGTTGTTCTCAAGAGCCCTCGCATTAGGAAGATACTTCGCAAACGTATCTGCTCCCGGTGGCCAATTTGTAGGAAGCGCTAGCAAGTCAGCTCCGTCGAGTGACAAACACCGAGAAGACTCCGGAAAGGAACCGTCATAACAAATATGCATACCAACCTTCATCCCACCAGCGTCAATCGCCCGGTACGGATCCTTGCCCTGCGTGACAAATCGATCGATACCTAAATAGGGCAAGTGAATCTTTCGGTATGTACCAATCACTCCTTGCGGTCCGACCAATACACAAGCATTGTAGATTTCCCCCAGCGAAGTTAATTCCAACAATCCAAAGATGACATGGAGATTCTTCGCTTGGCAAACCTCTGCTATCGCGTCTGTCGCTGGCCCCGGAATCATCTGGGCATGAGGACGCGCCTCCTCTAGGCTCTGAAAACAGTAACCGCTGAGCATGCACTCCGGAAACACAACAAGATCCGCACCTTGGATCTGCTCGTGCTCAAGCCATTGCAACATGCGTTGCGTGTTGGCTGCCGTGTCCGCAAACGTAACATTCGTCTGCACCCCACATACAGTTCTCAAAATGGGGGTAGCTGAACTACTACCGGAACTTGTATCACTGGCCATGAATAGAATCGCCGTTAATCAAGAAAACTGGATCAACCAAAAACCGGATCAACCAAATCGACCCGTAATGTAATCTTCGGTCTCGCGTAACCTGGGACGAGTAAAGATCGTCGAAGTCTCCGCCATTTCTACCAATCTTCCAAGATACATAAAAGCGGTATGGTCACTAATTCGAGACGCTTGTTGCATATTGTGGGTAACAATCAATATCGAATACTCACCCCGCAACTTGTCGATCAAGTCCTCGATTTTGCTCGTGGCAATCGGATCCAAAGCTGAGCAAGGCTCATCAAGCAATAAAACCTCCGGATCGCTGGCAATCGCTCTGGCGATACATAGACGCTGTTGCTGCCCACCCGAGAGCCCCAATCCGGATTCATTAAGCCGGTCCTTCACCTCGTCCCACAACGCCGCTCCTCGCAACGAATGCTCGCATACTTCCATCAATACCGACTTGTCACGCTCTCCATCAATACGCAACGGATAAACTACATTTTCAAAAATGCTCATAGGAAACGGATTCGGCTTCTGAAAAACCATCCCCAACCGCTTTCGCAACTGAATCACATCCACACCTGGTGCAAAGATCGACTCCTTATTCAGAAGCATATCTCCCTGAGTGCGCACCGAATCAATCAAGTCATTCATTCGATTGACACTGCGCAGCAAAGTTGATTTACCGCAACCACTCGGCCCTACTAACGCAGTCACCATTCCCTTAGCTATCGGCATTGAAATACTATGCAACGCCTGCTTGCGGCCATAAAAAAGACTGAAATTCTCAATCGAGAGGACCGCATCCTTGGCAAGCACTTCTTCGTGGATCACCGATTCAACGTTCTGTCCGTCGGCGATTGCTTTGAGTCTATTCATGGAAAACTTTCTAGAATTGGCTCGATTGGAATCGCTTGCGCAATCTAGCCCGCAACCAAATGGCGGTTTGATTGAGCAGAGTCACAATGGTCAGCAAAAGTAACGTCGCAGTGAAAACCATCGGTTTCGCCGCTTCACTATTCTGACTCTGAAAGCCTAACGAGTAAATCTGAAATCCTAGATGCATAAACGAACGAGAGCCATGTAAAAACGGAAATTCCAAATCCAACGGAAGCTCCGTCGCCAAGGGAATCGCCCCCACAAGCATCATCGGAGCTACTTCTCCAGCCCCGCGGGCCATCGCAAGAATAAAGCCTGTGATAATACCAGGCCTAGCATACGGCAACACAATGCGGTGAATCGTCTGCCATTTTCCTGCACCACAAGCGTAACTACCCTCACGCAGAGAATTGGGAACCGCAGCTAACGCCTCCTCCGTCGCGACTATCACGACTGGTAACGTCAACAATGCAAGCGTGCATGCAGCCCAAAGCAAACATCCCTTGCCAAAAGTCGGATTGGGCAATTGAGCTTGATAAAAGCCATGAAAGTGCGGCGTACGAACCAATAGAACCACAATACCAAACAAGGTTGCTAACCATAAAACGGCACTCGCGTTTCGCAAATAACGCTTGCGCTTGCTCCCCCGTGTTCCGAGACTCCCCGCAAGCACCGCAACGCTGAAGGCAATGATCCCCACAACAGCCAAAATCGCTAACGCCGAAAACCAAGTCGCACTTGGCCAAGGATCAAAACCGGCTTTCGCAGGCCCTCCATCGATGTACCCGCCCACCATATAACAAAAAAACGAAAGTCCAAAAACTCCATAGACAATACTCGGAACACCCGCCAAGTTGTTGATGCTAATCCGAATGATGCTGAGCAACAATCCACGCTTCGCATACTCTCGCATGTACAATGCTGCAAGCACTCCGAAAGGCATCACCGCTAGTGACATGATCAGCGTCATGACCACCGTTCCCCATATTGCCGGGAAAAAGCCTCCTTCAATTCCAGCCTCTCGGGGCTCCCCCAACAAGAACTCCCACCATCGACTCAGATATACTCCAAGTCGCTGAAAAAGATTCATTTGGTTCGGAGCAAAAAAACGTACAATATCCGCCAGCACCACTGCATGCTCCCGTAATGCAAATACCTCCGCTTTTCCATCATCACTCCTTCGCATTACCAACCGAATAGGTTGTTTGCTTTCGCGGTTTAACTCCCATATAACTTGCCCCTCTCCGATCGCTTCCACTTGAAGCGATGGATTCTCCGGAGCCTTACTCTCGCCACTGCCACCCGTATCTGCAACGAGCTGCGGAACGATCCCCTGCAATGCAGACCAATCTTCTATCTTACCACTGCGAACCTGTTCCCATTCCCAGTCTATCGCCCCAAGCGGATCAGTTATCGGCAACTCAAAAGTCACCACACGCTCTCCACGCATCCCCTCAAGCTTGGCAATCTCTTCATTGATCGAAACCATCTGCGCTTCAGCTTCCAACGAAACATCCGCATACCGTTCAATCGACTTCCTAGCTGCATTCGATAGTTCGCGTGAAGGAACCCAGCCTGCAGAATTCGTAGTAGCTTGCGATGAGACCTCCGGAGTTACCCCACTATCCACCCCGCGATCCTGGATCGCTTGGAATTTTGCAGCTACCGCTTCGTCGATGTCGCTTTGCAAATCGACCTTCTCCGATAACTCAATCGCACGAATAGCAAGCCGTGCCTTCGAAATCCGCTGATCGATCTGCTTGAGCCGCTCCTTCTCATGCGATAGAGCTCTATCGATCTTCTGTGTCTCCCGCAAAGCAACTCGCACATCCTGCGCAAAACGCTCTCTTGTCGAGTCCGTCCATGACAATTGCTTAGGGAATCCATACAAATTCCCCCATTCCTTACGCTCTACCGTCCAAAGATCTACTGGCTTCCAAGCCTCCGAAGATGCAAAGTCTGCATCATCCGCATAAAGAAAATGCTGGTTGGAAACGTCGTAGTTTCCCGTTCGCAAATAAACCTTCTTCGATGCAGCTTCCTTCCTAACTCCGTAAAGCTCCCCAGTTACCAACGAACCGTCAGGACGCACATATACCAAGTAGCTCCGCGGCCAAAGAGTTGAAAGCCCTTGCCAGAGCACCAGCGTGAGCAACGAGAGTATCATTAAACATGCAACTGCAAACATGCCACCGGCAAGCCATACCATCGGCTCGCCTTGGGCCGTAACCCCCGTCTGCATTGTTCGTTTCGCTTTCGAGCGACTCATAATTGAAACGCTCGCTTTCGGAATCGCATGCGTACCCACTCCGCACAAGAATTTGCGATCAGTGTAAAAATAAATAGTAGAAGTGCTGCTAAAAACAATGTGTGATAGTGCGTCGAACCTCGAGCCGCTTCCGGTAACTCCGTTGCAAGTGTGGCAGAAAGCGTTCGATAACCATTAAACGGATTAACATCCATTAGCGGCGTGTTTCCAGCCGCCATTAAAACAACCATCGTTTCACCGATCGCTCGTCCAAAACCAATCATCAACGCACTGAACAAACCACTCATCGCCGTCGGTACAACCACCCGGGTCGTCGTCTGCCAAACCGTTGCACCACACCCCAGAGACGCACTCCTGAGATGCTGAGGTACCGACTGCAACGCATCATCTGCCAATGTGTAAACCAGCGGGATAATTGCAAACCCAAGAATCCCTCCTACCAACAGCGCGTTGCGCTCCTGATAAGGCCCAACAAGCGTGCCTCGAGCATCCCATCCCATACCCTGTAACACCGATGCAAATACCATCGCCGTTACCAACACTAAGATTGTACCACCGAGAAATAGTACCAGTTGCCAGCCAGCCTGGCCGTGACACCCAAGCCTCTTCGAACACCACTGCAACGTGCCCTCGAGCGGACCGGCCAACAACCACAATACTACCAATAACGCCGGAAACAGTCCCAACATAAACCACCCCGGCCAACTCGACTGCTCCGGCGATGTCAACCATTGCTGAATCGACGATCCAAATACCCAACCCTCCAAGGCATCAGAAATTCTCGACGCCAGCATAATCGCAACTGGTGGAATGAGAAACATTAAAGGCAACCGATAACGTCGCAACGGAATCGCCCGTGAAATCGGTATCAACATCCAAAAATGCGCCGCCAACACAAACAAAAACAATGTCAATGCCACCGATAACAACACTTGAAACAGCGAATCACGCATGATCGGTGCCAACACGATCGCTCCAATAAACCCAAGCACCACACTCGGTACACTCGCCATCAACTCTATCAATGGCTTAAATCGTGAACGCCACGCCGGTGTCAAAAACTCACTCCCGAATATCGCTGCTAAAATCGCGATCGGTGCAGCGATCAACATCGAGTAAAAAGTCGCTTTCAACGTCCCGAATATCAATGGCATCAACCCAAACTTCGTCTCTCCCTCAACACTCCCTGTACTGCTCTGCCATATGTGCTGTGGCTCTCGATACCCCTCATACCACAATGGCCGAAAGAACGACGCCCAAGACGCCTCCGGATACTCACTATCGAGCTTGAGCAAGTCCAGTCGCTCAGGACCACATACCATCAACTCGCGCCCCGTCTTAGAAAACTGTAGCCGCGAGTCAGGCGAAATCGAATAATCAGCCAAACTAGCTACCATTCGCTCGCTCGTCATGTGCACTACACTCAAACCACTCGTTGGGCCCGCGACCGCAAGCAATCTCTGCGACGGTGAACCGCTCAAACGTACCACCGGATCAGACCCGCATGCAACCCTATGGATAGTACGCAATTCCTGACCGGATGTTGCCGCTGTAATTGCAACCGCTTCCACCTCGCCATGACGATTACCAATCGCCCACGTTGTCCGCCCCAAAAGAGGCTCCGCTGTCGAAAACTGACTCTTCTCCGCCGTTACTGTCTTGTACTGTCCCACCGAAACTAAAAGATCTGCACCATCCGCCTTCCACCGCTGCATCACCCCTAAGTCATCAATCGAAAGCAACGTATCTCCCAAACCCGAAATCATCAATCCAGATAACTGCGATGATGACTCTGCCGCCACTCCCGACCGAAGTGCTGTATATCGGTAAACATTGACCAACTGCTTGGGCTTCGCACCAAGCCCACCCGCTTGACGCTCAAACGTACCGAAAGCCAAATCCCCCGCAGAACTTGCCGCAAAAACTCCCTTTTGACTGTCGCTCAAACCTGAACTCTCCGATCGCAACGTCCAGTCGATTAGCCCGCAAGGCCCCTCAAAAAGTGCGATTGGCTCTATGTACTTCGCCTCCGTAAATGCCACCGTCCGGATCAAACCACTCGCCATCCGCCGATATGCAACCTCTTCATGCAATACCCCCTCTCCACCCGCCAACCGGAGCTTCTCCAGAAGTTGCGGATCAAGTTCCCCCTCAGCACGAAATGCAACCGCTATCCCACAAAAAACAATGCGAACCGATCCATCTTCAAGTCCAAGCAACACTGAGGATTGCTGCGAATCAACCTTGGCAACCCGTACCTTCACTCCACCTACGCTATCAGATGAATTCTCTGACCCGCTAGATGATGCTCCAGGCTGCCATGTCCTTATCTTGCTGCCATCCAACAAACTATACACGTCGATCGATTGGTCATCTCGAACGACCCAAGCCAGCTCCGAATACTCATCAACCCCAAATGCCATAACCGATCGAGCTACTTCCACAGACGGAAAAACAACTGACCGAAGTGGACTCAATTCACTCTTGCGAAATAAAGGCAACACGTTCGCAAGCAAAACGAACACCACCAAAAGTACAACTAAAATCGTGCCGATTCCTCCCACCGTAATCACAGTCTGTGCAATTCGATCCGCAAAACGAACCGCTGCACTCGACTTGTGATTGCGTTTGTATGCTCGGCCTACCCGCGATGGAGTCGGCGACTCCTCAACAACGTTGTCTGTATTAATGGTGCTACCAAATTCAATGAGGTACTTGCCTAAACCACCGATGACACTCAGATCTACTGTTGAATATCAAGCATCTTCAGAGCCTTCGTCGCTGTCGCGGCGTCAATCGGGAATGAGCCCTCCTTAGCAACCAACTCTTGCCCTTCCTTACTGAAAATAAACCGAATGAACTCCCGGCGAACAGGATCCAATTTCGTACCCGGTTTGTGATTGATCGCCAAATACAAGTACCGAGCCAATGGGTAGTCCCCACTGTACGCATTCTCCGCAGTCGGTGCGAATGACTTCTCGCCTGGCTTGCTCGAAAGCGATAAAGCCTTAACAGCCGATGTCTTGAACCCAACTCCACTGTATCCAATCGCAAACTTGTTCTCTCCAACCGATTGAATCACCGCTGTGGATCCAGGTTGCTCATTCACTAAATCTCGATAGTCCCCATTACCCAATACCTTCTCCTTGAAAAACCCATAAGTTCCCGACGCTGCATTGCGACCAAACATCGCAATCGCAGACGATTCATACTCACCCCCTAATCCCAACTGCCCCCACTTCTCAATCGGGTCCCCACCCAACTTCCGCGTACTAGAGAAAACCGAATCCAATTGCGGAAGACTCGTCTCATTCATCGGATTGTCCCGATGCACATAAACCGCCAACAAATCGATCGCCGTAGGAATCATCGTCGGCTTGTATCCGAACTTCTTTTCAAAGTCCGCGATCTCATTGCTCTTCGCATCGCGACTCATCGGACCAAATCCCGCCGCACCCTCAATCAACGCCGGCATCGCCTTCGAAGACCCTTGACCCTCCACCTCCGTTCGCACCCCCTTGTAGTACGTCTTGAACTTCTCCGTCCACAATAACATCAACGGATTCATCGAATCCGAACCTACACTCTTGATCTGACCCGATACCCCAGGGACCGCCTTGTACGACTTGAGCGCGGGATCGACCGCCAACTGGCCAAAAACCCTCGCAGGTGCTCCCCCAAAAAAGACACCCAGAATTAAAAACGACACGAGCGATCCAACTCGCACGCGAATCTGTAGCCTACCCATTTTCCGTTCCATTCATTCAATTCCTATTCTCGGTGTATGCTATCATCGGCATACGCGAACTCCCTACAGCTTTATGCATGCAATCATGCTTGTCGCGGTCAGATTTTCCCGTAAGCATCCTTCGGGGACTAGGTTCGCCATGTTAAGAAAATATGAAGAATTCATGAACTCGCAAAAACGCGATTAACAAATCTAATCCAAAGAAACCCGAGGCAACCCTTGAAGTCAGCAATAACGATCTCCCTAGTTTCAGAATCCAAAGGTGGGCCATTCGTCCTCTGGGACGACCTGGAATCATCGATGCTAATAGCTAAAGCACTGCGATTCGATGCCGTTGAGATCTTTGCTCCAGGTCCCGAGTTTTTTCAGGATACACCCGTAAAGAACATGGCCGAAAACCATGGACTTGCCGTCGCCGCACTCGGAACCGGAGCCGGCTGGGTAAAACATCGCCTGTCGATAAGCGACCCCGACCCCTCCAAACGTGAAAAAGCCCTGGAATTCCTAAAACAAATGCTGGCGTGCGCTGCCGATCTGCAAGCTCCAATCATCATTGGCTCCATGCAGGGTCGTTCCAGCCCAGGGGTACCGATAGAACAAGCTCGTGCTTGGCTACGTGACGGACTCGAACAACTCGATCAAATAGCTGCCACTCTCAACACACACTTACTCTACGAACCTCTGAATCGATATGAAACAGATCTTGCCAACACCCTGGAGACCGGCTGCGAATTGATCCAAGGTCTGTCACGGACTCGACTTCTCGCCGATTGGTTCCATATGAACATTGAAGAAACTGATCCAGCCTATGCGATTCGATCCGCGCGGAACGCCATCGGCCACGTGCACTTTGCAGACAGTAATCGCCGAGCAGTCGGATTTGGCCACCTCCAAGTCGCACCCCTGATCCATGCCCTCAAAGAGATCGACTACCAAGGCTACCTCAGCGCAGAGGTGTTTGCTTGGCCCGACAGCACAAGTGCAGCAAAGCAAACCATGGACGCTTACAAGAAATGGGTTCCGAACTGAAGCAATGCCGTTTACTGCTTCTGAATGTCCTTGAAGACTTCCTCAAACTTCTTGAGCTTGGGAACTATAACCGCTCGGCAGTAACCCTTAGAAGTGTTCAGATTGAAGTAGTTTTGATGGTACTTTTCAGCAGGGTAAAACACACCCAGAGGGGTGATCTCCGTGACGATCTTCCCTTCGTACACCTCCTTGTTGAGCTTCTCCTTATACTCCTCCGCAACCTTCTTCTGCTCTTCGTTCTCATAGAAAATTGCAGAGCGGTACTGCGTTCCTTCATCATACCCCTGACGATTAAGGGTCGTCGGATCGTGGGTTTTCCAATGCACTTCTAAAAGCTTGGCGAACGAAACGACACTAGGATCGAATTCGACTTGGATCACTTCCGCATGCCCGGTAGTCCCGGTGCAGACTTCTTCGTAAGTCGGATTCTTGGTCTTGCCACCCGTGTAACCAGAAACGACCGACTCGACCCCTTTGACACGCTGGAACACTGCTTCCGTACACCAAAAACAACCACCTCCAAACGTCGCTTTTTCCAATTTCTTCTCCCCTGTTCCCTTCGACTTCGTCTCCCCTTGCGAAACCGGTTTTGCGGTTCCTTGCGCATTGGAATTCTCAGTCACTGACAACCCCATCATGCCAGCGAACCCCAAAAGGACCGCTACAAAACGAAAAACCGAATTAAAACGAGATACACCGTTTCCATACATAGAATCGCTCCTTGGTTGCTTGCCAAGCCCTTGAAGTTTCGGGCGGACCCGGGGAATCGCAGAAGTCAAAACACAAATCGACCCAAGCCATTATAGCGCATCGCCCAGAGGCGGGAAACGCACCAAGGGGCGACATCACAAAATTAGATGCGGCTGACGAGGGATGAGCTAGAAGTTTGTGCACCGCATCAAAGCAACACCCCGCAACGAGGTGGCGGGGATCTCACCCGCTACACATGCTTACCTATTGCATGTATTCCAACTCTGCAGTCAACCGCAAGTCAGGCAGGCCGGATTCGAACCGACATCTCATGCTTCCGGAGCAAGCGGACTTGCCGTCTGTCCCACTACCTGTACGTTGAACTGTTGTTGTAGATATAGAGAAGAACGATCACAGAAGGTTCGCAGCTCAACAAAAGTTCTACGAACAACCAGAAAGTAGCTCCAAAAACTACTCTCTTCCTCCTGCCTGGATTCGTCAGGTACAATAGAGGCAAGCCATAACCCCAATTCCGATCATTCAACTTTCCACCTAATCCACCACGGAACGCACATGAAGGTACCTTTTGAAAGCGATCCCCGAGTTCCCAAAGCAGAAGTGCGTCGAGAGTTCCTCAAACACCTTGCAACCGCTGCATCTGCCACCCTCGCAATGGGTGCTCCCAAACGCCTACTTGCAGAACAAGATTCAGTGACTCATCCGGCGGCCAAAGCAGATGCGATCATCGTTTTGTGGATGGGAGGCGGAATGGGTGCCCCTGACACCTTCGACCCCAAACACTATGAACCCTTTGAAGTAGGTAAACCGGTAGCCCAAGTTATCAGTACGTTTCCTTCTATCCCCACCGCAGTAGAAGGCCTTCGTATCAGCCAAGGCCTGGAACAAGTCGCTTCCGTAATGGATCGAGCAACACTGATTCGATCCCATATTCAACCAGACCTGGGAAGTATCCTACACTCTCGCCATCAGTACCATTGGCATACAGGATACGTACCCCCTCAAACCGTCGCTTGTCCGCATCTAGGAGCCTGGGTCGCAAAAGTCCTAGGCCCAAACAATCCCGTCATTCCTCCGTTTATCAACATCGGTCAGCGACTCGAAGGTGTCGGTGAACAAGAAGAGCTCAAAGCATTCACTACCGCTGGTTTCTTCGGTAGCGAATTTGGACCGATGAACTTGCCCTTCCCCGAAGAAGCCGCCGTATCGGTACGACCTCCAAAAGGTATGAGTCCCGAACGCTTTCAGAATCGGTACAAGTTCTACCGGAAACTCGCTGACAGCCATCCAGCTCGCGATCAAATGAGCGACTTCCAACGCGATTCTCTCATCCGTTCGATGGAAGGTGCATACCGACTCCTGGAGTCAAAAGACAAAGACGCATTTGATATCAGCCTCGAACCGAAAGAAAGCTACGCCAAGTACGATACCGGGCGTTTCGGTAGAGGTTGCTTGCTGGCACGTAGGCTAGTCGAAGCCGGCGCGCGGTACGTCGAAGTAACCACCGAATATGTACCCTTCTTGCACTGGGATACTCACGCCGATGGACACACCACATTAGCCCGGATGAAAAAAGAAATCGATCAACCAATAGCTCAATTAATCTTAGATCTTGAAGCTCGCGGTTTGCTCGACCGCACTCTGGTGGTCTTGGCAAGTGAGTTCAGCAGGGACATGATCATGGAAGGTCAGCCAGGATCGAATGCCGCAGACCAAGCGGAGAAAGTCGACCGTATGACGGAAATGAAACACTACGGGTTACACAGACACTTCACCGGTGGCTCAAGCGTCGTGCTTTGGGGAGGCGGTACGAAAAAGGGATTTGTCTATGGAAAAACAGCCGACCAGAGACCTTGTATCGCTATCGAAAATCCTATCACCATCACCGACTTGCACGCCACACTCATGACCGCAATCGGGATCAGTCCCAAAACAGTATTCGACGTCGAACGCAGACCCTTCTACATCACCGAAGATGGCAAAGGCCAAGCCCATATGGACCTGTTCGCTTAACCTAAGGACGCTTGGATCATGCCTCAGCCACACTCGTTATCAAAACGCCAACTCTCGGACATCGATCCACAATGGGCCTGGGAAACTTGGACGCCATCGAAAGAAGAACCCTGGGACTCCCAGCGAGTCCGATTGCTCTTGCGCCGTGGAGGATTTGGCGCTTCACCAAAACTGGTCGCTCGACTTGTTGACCAACCGCATGACGCGACGATCAATATGCTCTTCGGCGAAAGCCCAATACAACGAGATCAAGACCGCTTCGAAGAAGACTCAACGCAACTTCTTGCGGCGGTTCGTGCCGGCGGTAGTATCCAGCGTCTTGCCGCTTGGTGGGTCCATCGAATGATCAATACACCAAGCCCATTAATCGAAAAAATGACACTGTTCTGGCATGGGCACTTCGCCACCGGTGCAGATAAAGTCATCGATACAGACCTAATGGCACAACAGAATCTCGTTCTTCGCAAACATGCAACTGGAGATTTCAGTCAACTCGTCCACGAGGTTTCAAAAGATCCAGCAATGCTGCTTTATCTTGACTCCGCTTCAAATCGCAAAGCACATCCAAACGAAAACTACGCTCGTGAATTGATGGAACTCTTCTGCCTAGGAGAAGGCAACTATACAGAAAAAGACGTACAAGAACTTGCTAGGTGCTTTACAGGATGGGAAGTGCGTCGTAAAGCGTTTCGATTTAACAGCTATCAACACGACGAAGGACCAAAATCCCTTTTCGGGAACAATGCAATACAGTCAGGTGAGGAAGCGATAGATCAAGTACTCGCACATCGAGCATTGCCTACGTTTATCGCGCGCAAACTCTTTCGCTTTTTTATATGTGATGAACCGGAACCTTCCGCAGAACTACTCGAACCACTCGCGAAAGTATGGAAGGAATCCAACCATCAAATTGAACCAGTTGTGCGTCGTATTCTCGCAAGCCGACTGATGCTCAGCGGTTGGAGCGCAGGACAAAAAGTCCGTTCGCCGGTGGAACTAGCTGTCGAATTTGTAAATTCCCTAGATATGACAACCAATCTTGACCGGCTCGCACAGGGCCTAAGCGTGATCGGACAGTCCCTATTTCATCCTCCAAACGTAAAAGGCTGGGATGGAGGAAGAGCTTGGATCAATTCATCAACCCTGATTGGGCGAGCCAATTTACTCGTTGATCTAGTGCAAGATGCAAAGACACGTTTTGCTGGGCAAGACCTAAATCAATGGGTTAAACAGCAAGGCATCACGACGAGGCAAGCCTGGGGAAAGACTCTCGAGGAGTCCTTACTCGCTGTCCCACTGACCGACAATGAACGAACCAGTTGGGAAAGCTCAACCAAAGAAGCAATCGGCTGGAAGGAAATGCTCGTCCGACTTTCTCAAAATCCCAAATTGCATTTATCGTAACGACCCACAGCATATACATTAGCTGAACGCAATCGTACAGCAAAAGAACCACCCCAAGCCACATTCTTGAAGCAGATAGTAGATCATGCGACGCAGAAGTTTCACCAAGTCGACATTAGGGTCAACATTAGGATTAGCCGTCGGCTCGGCGACTCCTTCAGGTTGGCTGCAATCCGCTTCCGCAATGCTCGCCCAAGACGCTTCCGGAGAAGGGCAGGGGAGGGCAGGGGGCAATGACGATCGCATCTTAGTAGTGATCCAACTCTCCGGGGGAAACGATGGACTCAATACCGTTGTTCCATATCGCGACGAAATTTATCGTAAAGCCAGACCAGAACTTGGTATTCCAGCTTCGGATGTGCTGAAACTCAATGACGAACTCGGACTGCATCCGTCAATGCGTTCCATCGAGTCCTTACTGAGTTCGCAGCGGTGGAGCATTGTCCAAGGCGTTGGCTACGAGGCTGCGAATCGCTCACACTTCGAGTCGATGGACATCTGGCATACTTGCAAGACCAAGAAAGAACGCTCCAACTCGGGATGGATCGGGCGTTGGGTCGCAGAACAACCAGCAAGGGATACAACAGATGCCATCGCTGTTCATCTGGGTGCGGAACAATTACCGCTAGCATGCCAAGAGCGGGGCGTACAAATCCCATCGCTAGCCTCCTTAGAACAGATGCGACTACGATCGAAATCTACTGACTCAATGCAACCCCAGAAGGATCAACAATCCAATTTAGTTCAGCCTCCACAAGAAAAGGAATCCAACGAACCTGGATTGCTCGACTTCGTGTCGGCGAGTACTCAAGCAGCACTCGAAGTCAGTGAGCGGCTGGAAAAGGTATTAGCGGCACCGGATGCAACAGGCGATTTCCCCGGCAGTTCACTCGGAGAAAAACTCAGAGCAGTATCGCGTCTGATACTCGCGGGGGTCCGCACTCGCGTTTATTACGTATCCCTTGATGGGTTCGACACTCACGCAAATCAACCTCAAGCCCATGCAGGATTGCTTCGACAGTGGACGGAAGCACTATCGGCATTCTTGAAAAAGATGCAAGACGCCGGACAACAAGAGCGAGTGTTAGTGGTAACGTTTAGCGAATTTGGAAGACGAGTTGCGGAAAACGCAAGCCAAGGAACAGATCACGGGGCAGCGGCACCAATGTTCTTGGCCGGCCCCTTGTTGACGAATGTGCTACATGGTGTGAATCCGGATTTAAGCAAGCTTGAGGATGGAGACTTGCGGTATAGTATCGACTTTAGAAGCGTATATGCTGCGGTATTAGAATCCTGGCTTGGAACGCCAAGTAACAAAGCCCTTGGAGGGGACTACAGCGAGACAGGCAGAGCCCTGAGACTCTTTTCATAAATATCCAAAAGGCCAGTGATTATTGATGGATGAGACAGCAGCAAACGCGTTTGCATTAAAGGCTACAGCGTTTCATGAAGCAGGACATGCTGTCATGGCCTTGATTTTAGGAAGAGCGATTTCCAAAGTCACTGTTGCTCCCGGACAATCTCACCTGGGTGTTCAGCGATTAGGGGCTTGTCATTTGCAAAAAGGGAAAGCGAAATCGTCGCAAGATTTCCTCGAAGACGAAGTGATGATCTTGTTGGCTGGAATGGTAGCGGAATCACAGATCACCGGTCAGTACTGTCATCAAGGGGCTGCGCAGGATTTGCGATTTGTCCGCAGGATGTTAGCAAGTCGCAATGAGGGAGAGAAACAGATCGAACGACTCGAAAGGCGGCTTCTGAACAAGACCGAACATTACTTGCTCTCCCCACAAGCCTGGGAGGCGGTAGAACGCATTGCAGTAGAGTTAATCAATAATCAGACCATTAGCGGACGTACGGCCAAACATTTGTACGAGCAGTCCGCGCGGGATGACCAGTGATGAGCAGAGGCAACATACTCATTGCAGCAAATCCCAAGTCTGGAGCTGTCGACGGGTTGCCTCGTGCGGAAAAACTGCGCCAACTGCTTATCCAAGATGGCTGGAGTGTCGAATACACCACGAACTTGGATACGGTGCAAGCACGCTCGAAGGAGTTGTTAGAGCAGGGAAAACTAACCTCGGTGGTGGCAGGAGGCGGAGACGGCACGATCTCAGCCATCATCAATCGCGTAGGGACAAAAGTGCCGATTACACTTCTACCGATCGGTTCAGAGAACTTGCTGGCCAAGTTCCTAAAGGTTCCGACCGAACCGGATGCAATTGTGCAGATGCTACGAGATTATAGTGTCAGGAGTTTGGATCTATTCAGAGCGAATGACAGGATGTTCTTGCTGATGGCGAGTGTTGGATTTGATGCCGACGTAGTGAGACGGGTGCATCAATCCAGACGGTCACATATTACGCGATGGGCATATCGCTGGGCGATACTCCAAGCGATGATGACCTATCGTTGGCCGGCGATGCGACTACGAGCAATTGACGAATTCGGGCAGTGGCAAGACTACGGCAGATGCCACTGGTTATTTGGTTTTAATGTACCGAAGTATGCGGCAGGGATCACGATTTTACCCGACGCTAAGATTGACGATGGGTTGATCGATGTAGGGATGTTTCGAGGGGGGAATCTCTTGCGTGGGCTTTGGAATTATTTGCTTGTTACCTTGGGTCGTCATCGATCGAGTTCTGCTTGGACCGAGTTACGGACGCGGGGGGTTGAAATCACAATTGAGGGGTCTCAAGCCAGTGCAGGGCAGGGGGGGATAAGCTATCAGCTTGACGGAGACTGGGTAGGGAACCTGGTCAGTGAGGGAGGCAGTGAGGGAGGCAGTGCGGAAGTCAGTACTTGTGCAACGAAGCTAGAGATACAAGCCTTAGGGGTAGTGGCGAAGGTTTTGGTACCGAAAGCATAGGGCCGGTGACTTCACGGGTGCATCGAGCAGTTAATCGCTCAACAATGCTAGCTAACCGCACAAAAAATCGCGCAGATAGGGGACAGTCCCCGAACCAGCCCACTTTTTACCAGATTTGCTAGCATTACCGCCGCCGCCAAATCGGTGCCACCCACCGTAGTTCCCGCCAAATCGGTGCCACCCACCGTAGTTCCCGCCAAATCGGTGCCACCCACCGTAGTTCCCGCCAAATCGGTGCCACCCACCGTAGTTCCAACCACAGTCCGATCGGTGCCACCCACACACAGCTCAGCAATG
>JBEICB010000021.1:0-37493 GCA_040373655.1 Pirellula sp.
CGGATGGCTACCTTCAGCGCCACCGCTCTCATCCGTAGCCACCGTTCGCCAGACGGTGGACATTTTCCTCGCTACATCCACCGCTTGGCAGCGGATGGCTACCTTTAGCGCCACCGCTCGCATCCGTAGCCACCGCTCGCCAGACGGTGGACATTTTCCTCGCAACTTCCACCGCTTGGCAGCGGATGGCTACCTTCGGCAATTTTGGTATTCGGGTTTTGATAGTAGCTTGAGAATTAAACGGCCGACCGCTTCACCACACCCTACGTACGGTCGCCTTCCTCACGTAACCGCTGCTTCCAAGCCTCTACCTGCTGCTTGACATACTCCGGTCGGCTAGAACCCTCCGAACGATACGAAGCGACCGCGCCATCTACTCCAAGACTCTTGCGCAGTACGGAACCTACAAAGCTGGGATCGACCGATGTGAAGTCCGCATCCGAAAGCTCCGCAAGTGTAACTCCTTTGGATTTCGCTAACGCTACCAGCGCCCCCACTCGGTGGTGCGCCGTACGCTGCGGCATCCCCTGCTGCATGATCGCTTCCATCAATGCTGTCGCATCGAGATATCCTTGATCGAGCCTCTGCCGGATCACCGCTGACTGCAACTGTGCGCCTTGCACTATAGGAATCGCAAGCTCTAAACAAGCTTGAACCGTGTCAAACGCGTCAAACAAAGGTGGCTTGTCTTCTTGCATGTCGCGGTTGTAAGCCAACGGCAACCCCTTCATCAACATCAACAATGTCTGCAATGCACCGATGACTCGACCCGTCTTGCCACGCGTCAATTCCAGCGTATCCGGATTGACCTTCTGCGGCATGATCGAACTACCTGTGCAAAAAGCTTGTGGTAGTTTGATGAATCCAAACTCCGTGGTCGACCACAAGATCCATTCCTCCGCCCAACCACTTAAATGGATCGCAATCATACTTAGCACAAAAGCGGATTCGACGGCAAAGTCCCGATCACTGCTGATGTCGATACTGTTTGCTGCAACCCCTTCAAACCCCAATAACTCAGCGGTCATCGCACGGTCAATCGGAAGACTAGTTCCTGCCACCGCGGCACCACCCAACGGACAGATATTCACGCGACGACGGCAATCAGCAACTCGCAAACGATCCCGTTGTAGCTTTTCGACATACGCCAACCAGTAGTGAGGTGCAAGCACCGGCTGTGCTCTCTGCATGTGTGTGTACGCGGGCAAAATGATCTCGGCATCTTGATCGCATCGAGACACAAACGCCCTCTGCAACTCCGATAGCAACCGATCGACTTGATCAAGCCCATCGCGCACCCATAACCGCAAATCCGTTGCCACTTGATCGTTCCTCGATCGCGCCGTGTGCAACTTGCGCCCCGTATCCCCC
The DNA here is from genome assembly GCA_040373655.1 of Pirellula sp. Lineage (GTDB taxonomy): Bacteria > Planctomycetota > Planctomycetia > Pirellulales > Pirellulaceae > JBKCUI01. The sequence continues at coordinate 1,372 of JBEICB010000021.1, forward strand.
AAAGCGTCAATCAACGCTTGCTCGATATGCATGTGAATGTCTTCGAGCTCGATCCGGAAAGGCAACTCCTGCCGATCAATACGCCCTTCAATCTCTCGAAGCGTTGCGACGATCTTCTCAAGTTCTTCAGAGGTCAACATCCCCTGCTTACACAACATCGTCGCATGGGCAATCGACCCGCGAATGTCATGTCGATACAGTCGATGATCAAACGAAATACTCTCGCTGAACTTCGCGAGTGCTTGATCCATCGCACCAGAAAAAACGCCGCTACGGGATAGGGAACTCAAGGACTAGAACCTTTAACAAACCAATGAAACGAACCTATCTACAACAATCTCTTGATTATCGCATCGAATGGCTAAATGTACGAGTGCGAGTCCCTGATCGAGAGTGAAAAGCTCTGGAAAATTCACCTTTGCCTATCCCAATCGTCACATCAGCGGCCTTCGGTTTCCAACGAAAGAAAAGCAGCTTCCCCAACACGCCCCGAACCATCCACCCCAGCAACCGCAACCGCTCGAACCCGCGCCTGTGACTCTTGCTGCAGTTCGAATCTATACGAAGTCGCTTCAGTTCCCTGAATCGAGACACTCCACTGCCCGCCACGCAAAACGTAAACACACCAACGCCGCACCCCTTTGTTGCCGGAATCCTCCGTTTCACCCCAGCGTATCGCCACCTGCGACTTGCTCGCTACACCCTCTTGAACTTCTCGCGTCTCTCGCACTAAACGAGGCTTCGCCACTTGTGGCAGTTCAATCCAAGGCGTCTGCGGTACTAACGCTTCGGTCAAATAGGTGTTCGCCTCCAATCGATCACTTAGACCTTCGCGATTCTCCAACATGGCCTTCATACTGAAATGAATCGAACCATTAGCACCTACCAAGCTACGAGATAAAAAGACTTGATCCTCTATTTGCTCAACTGAATATGGCCTGCTCTTATCGCCAATGCGACTGGTAAACAGCCCGGGTGCGATAATGCGTTGATGCGTGTTCTCACCAATCCACCACTGCAGAAGCATCGGGAAGCTTTGCCCCTTCGAGTGGATCGGCCAATACAGCTGCGGTGAGTAGTAGTCACACCAACCTTCGTTGAGCCATAACCTCGCATCCGCATATAGTTTGTCGTACTGACTAAAGCCCTGAACCCCCTGAGGATATCCGGGCTTCCAAATTCCAAACGGACTGATCCCAAATTTCACATGCGGTTTGCGAGCCTTCATTCTCGCATAGACCTCACGGATGAATTGATTCATCTGGTCTCGTCGCCAATCGTCACGCCCTAAACGTCCACCCTCACTGACGTAACGCTTCCAAGCTGGATCGTCTGGAAATGGTATGTCATCAATTGGATAAGGGTAAAAGTAATCGTCGATGTGTACACCATCAATGTCATATCGTTCAACCACATCCATAAATACATCTAACGTATGCTTGCGTGCCTTTTCCTCACCTGGATCAAGCCACAAGTAATTTGTCTTTTCATTTCCATACCGCTTGACCAATTCAGGTTGTGTGTTGCTGATGTGAGCCTTGGAATCTACATAAGTCTGTCCAGAATTTTTTGCGCGATATGGATTAAACCAAGCATGTAGTTCCAACCCTCGGGCGTGTGCCTGCTCGACCCAATAAGTCAACGGGTCATAAAACGGCTCAGGGGCTTTGCCCTGTTCTCCGGTCAGGTAATAACTCCACGGCTCTAATGGACTTGCATATAGCGCATCGCAACTGGTACGCACCTGAAGCACGACAACATTGAGTCGCAATTTCTTGCAAAGATCCAGTATCCGATCCGCTTCGCGCTGCTGCTCCTCCGTCGACAACCCTGGACGCGTCGGCCAATCAATATTCGCAACCGTCGCAACCCAAACCCCTCGGAATTCACGGGGAATCTCAGGCAACGGTGGAAACACCCCCTCTTGGGCTAAAGTCCCACGAATAGGCAAACACAAACACAAAAGAGTAAACAATACGAACAAACGATGACTGAACCCTACGGAGATCGGCTTCCTCATGCGACAGGCTTTCTACAAGAGTACCGGGCAAATATCAAACCACGAACGTCCTTGCTTGTTCATCCACTCTGAACATTCACTCGGCCCCCAGAAACCGGGCTCATATTGAAATAATTGTGGTGCCGCTGGACTTCTCCACGCTGCAATAATCGGATCCATAATTCTCCAAGCCTGTTCGACTTCGTCGCTTCGAGCGAACAACCCTGGATCTCCTAACATCGCATCGAGCAAAAGTCGCTGATAAGCATCCGGTAGTTCTTTGCCGCTGGAATCGAATCGAAAATCCAATTCGCTCAATCGCATGCGCATGTCAGAATCGGGAACCTTCGATTGGAAATACAACTGCACACCTTCCGCAGGCTGGATCTGAATCACCAAACGATTCGCCTCGGGACGATACGACTTCTGCTCACCAAACAACAAATGGGGTGGTTCGCGAAACTGAATCACGATCTGCGTTGTCCGGCAACTCATTCCTTTGCCGCTACGAAGATAAAACGGAACCCCACGCCAACGCCAATTGTCTATGTAGAACTTCAACGCCGCAAAAGTCTCCGTAGGACTGTTGTCAGGGACCCCTTCTTCATCTAAGTACCCTTGATACTGTCCACGCACGCCGTTCTCAGAAAAATCACTGCCATGGTAAGGTCGTACCGCTTGCAATACCTTCACCTTCTCGTCCCGTACAAACTCCCCCGTATATCTCACCGGAGCTTCCATCGCCGTGACCATCATCAATTGGAATAGATGGTTTTGAAACATGTCCCGTAACACGCCAGACTGATCGTAGTATCCACCACGACGTCCAACCTGAACTTCCTCTGCTACCGTGATCTGTACATGATCGACGTAGTTGCGATTCCACAGAGGTTCGAAAATGGTGTTGCCGAATCGCAATACCAAGATATTCTGAACCGTCTCCTTGCCGAGATAGTGATCGATTCGGTAGATCTGATCTTCTCGGAACGTACGGTGAATCGACTCGTTCAAGCTTTGTGCGGTCGCCAAATCCGTTCCGAAGGGCTTTTCAATGACCACGCGTCGGTGCCCAATTGAGTCGTCGTTGAGACCCGCTTTACCCATCTGCTCAATCGCCGTCGCATACAACTGCGGCATCGTCGACAAATAATAAGTGCGATCCGCCGGTTTGGATTCCTCAATCTGCGTTAGAAACGCCGCTAATTTATGGAAGTCGGCTTCGACGCTAATGTCCCCAGGCTGATAGTAAACCTGCCCCGCAAAAGCGTTCCAAGCCTCGGAATCAAAGTCGTTCTTCACGAACTTCGCAGTCGAATCTGCCAACTGCTCCCGCCACTGCTCCGACGTATAAGGACTTCTCGCCACACCCACTATTTTCGAGTTCTTCGGCAATCGCCCACGTTGAAATTGGCGATAGAGAGCCGGGATCAGCTTGCGACTCGTCAAGTCGCCTGATGCACCGAAAATGACCATGGTATGTGACATAAACTCCTCGCGTGGGTTAGAACCAGTTTCTGATCTGCATTGTCACCAAACCTTGCCGCGATTACAACGTAGGCAAAGGGGACTTTCAACAAATGCAGACAGCGAAAATTCTGAAACCGAAACTCTATCTCGTTCGGCACGCTCAATCGACCAACAATGCCTATCCTGAACCACAGCGGATCCCCGATCCCCCCTTGACAGATCTTGGGAAACAACAAGCCCATGCGCTTGCGAAGGTAGCACCACAATTCGATGCGACTCACCTGTTCACAAGCCCCTTTCTTAGGACCCTGCAAACGACCGAACCCCTCGTGGAATCAACCGGACTTGTGCCGATCATCCACGCGGAACTCTTTGAGCAAGGTGGCTGCTACCGAGGCTACGACCCTATCGGAAAACATCCCGAGCCTGGACTGCGAAGGAGCGAAATCGCGGAACACTTTCCCGGTTGGCACATCGATCCAGCTATCGATGAACAAGGCTGGAATAAACTACCCCATTACGAAAATCTCGATATGGCAAGAGAAAGAGCCAGACGGGTTGCGCAATGGCTAGAACAAGAATTCCAAGACTCCGCCGCCAAAATACTTCTGGTCATCCACGCGGACTTCAAACTGCGATTGCTCGAAGCACTCCTAAGACGTATCGATCTCGAAGAAACACTCGGTTCCGTTATCAATACTTCGATCTCGTCCCTAAGCCTCGAATGCAATAACTGGCAACTCGATACCTGGAACAACCATCAACACTTGCCCACCGAATGGATCACTTCGTAATACCAATCAACTTCGAACACTAAACGCCTTGCGCAACAATTCAAGACTCTTGGGAATCGCGACCCGATAATCTTCCTTGCCCTCAAATTCAAGCGATACCCAACCTCGATAGTTATGCTTGCGCATCAACTCCCCAATTCGATCGTAGTCCAAATCCAAACTGTACCACTCTCCACCGCCGTAATAAGTCTTGGCCTGCAACAAGACTGCCCTCGGGGCGAGTTTCTCTAACTTCTCGTAGGGATTCTCTAAGAAATTGCCGGTATCGAGTGTCACCTGCAACCAAGGCGAATCGATCGCGTCGACAATCCGAAGTACCCCTTCAGGCGTCAGCCCCAAACCCCAGTGATTCTCTAATCCCAAGACGACACCACACTTCTCAGCCGTCGGCAAACAACGCTCAAGCGCGTCGATCACCCAAGGAAATCCATCTTCTTCCGTATACCCAGGCAACGGTGGCTCAATCCCGCGATTGGCCATCAATTCATCAAAGTTCTTGCTGGTTCCCCATCGTCCTGTGTTCACTCGCATGGTTGGAATTCCCAACGCATAACACAACTCGATTTGCCCAATGGTTAGCTCGATGTTGTTGCGTCGGACTTCTGCATCCGGTGAAACAAATCCTTGATGCGTCGACATGCCATAAAGTGGCAAACCCGCAAGCAACGCGCGCCGCTTGATGTTTTGCAACGCAGCGCGGCTGAGCATCTCCGTCTGCGAAATCTGATACAACAAAATCTCGACCCCATCGAAGCCATACTCGCTGGCAATGTCGATGCACTTCGTTACGTCCTTGAACTCTTCGTTCTTGAAACGCCAAAGCGAATAAGTCGAAATACCGATCGGCAATGTCTTGCGCCCACCATCGAAACCATTGTTCTCTTGGGCCATGGCCGAACCCACCATCCTCGTACCCAACCCCTCAATGCTTGTACCCAACGCTCCGCATCCAAGCGCTGCACTTATCGCACCACCTACCGTTCGTGTGAAATCGCGACGTTTCATTTTGTTCAATATCCTACTATGGTCGATTGTATTATTTACCGGCCTACCGCTTGATCTGATCTGCTGACAAGCAAATCCACCACTAACTCACCGCAAGGAAGTTTTGAAGCAACTGAATCCCATTCGACTGACTCTTCTCTGGGTGAAATTGAGTGGCATATAGTTTACCACGCCGCAATGCCGCACAAAAACGATATCCGTACTCACTCGTTAACCAAACATCCTCGGAATTCTTGGGAACCGCGTGATAACTGTGAACAAAGTAAAAGTAGGGATTCGCTGGCATCTGTGCAAGCATCCCATCGATGGCCTGCGTCGAACTGACTTGATTCCATCCCATGTGCGGAATTTTTAATGCTTGTTCCGATTGCTCAAAATGAAACCGAACCACCTCCCCTGGGAATACACCAAGCCCCTCGTATTCACCCCCTTCATAACTGACGTCCAAGAGTAACTGCAGTCCTAAGCAGATCCCAAGGAACGGTTTTTCAGAAGCGATCCAATCACGGATCTGAGGCACAAAATCACGACGACGCAACTCGCTAATCGCATCGCGAAATGCACCCACCCCAGGAAGGACCAAGTGGGAGGCTGTGCGGAAGTCATCGAAACGATCGCTGACAATCGGATTCCCTCCAGCCTTTTCAATTCCCTTGGCGACCGATCGCAAATTGCCCATCTGATAGTCGATGATCCCAACCGTGGGTTTCCCTGCTGGTTCTTGCACCTCTGTGCCCCCCCGCCCCTTACCTAAGGCCTGCCGTGTACCTCAACTCACATCTTCTGCAAACCACGGGCCCGCAGAACCAAGTCCCCTTGTTTTAACCGAAACCAGTAGCATTACCAATGACTAAAGGTAGTCGTTTTATCCCGCAGCTTTCCTCAATCATTGAGAACGATGTCAGCCGCGAGGATGGAAATTCTGATGGATCTTTTTAAGTTTGCTGTTTTCGACTTGGGTGTAGATTTGAGTGGTTTCGATACTGGCATGACCCAGCATCTCTTGGATCAATCGAAGATCGGCACCACCGGCAAGCAGGTGCGTGGCAAAACTATGTCGGAGAGTGTGAGGACTAGTTTCGGGATCGATACCCACCCGTAAAGCATAGCGTTTAATCAGTTCCCAAATGGCTTCACGGCGAAGTCGTTGGCCCGTGCGGGATACGATCAGCCAAGGTGTATCAAGGGCTTCGCGATGAGCGATGAGATTGGGGCGTGAGGTTTGCAAGTAATCATCAATGACTTCGATAGCTCGTTCGCCGAGAGGAACAAGACGCTGCTTGCTACCTTTGCCCTCAGCCATGCAATACCCTTTGTCGAGGGTCACATTTGCCAAAAGCATGTCGGAGACTTCCGAGACGCGGCAACCGGTTGCGTAGAGAAGTTCTAATATAGCGCGGTCTCGTTTCCAAAGCGGGTCATACTTTTGGGGGGCTGTTAAGAACTGCTCGATCACTGATGCGGGAATGACCTTGGGAACCCGTCGCCAGATTTTGGGAGTTGTCAGTAGCTCGGCTGGATTTTCCGTGATACCAGCCTCCAACTGCAGAAACTTGTAGAACATTCGCAGCGAGACGATGTGGCGAGCAATGCTGGTGGCCGCTAGGCCTTGCTCTTTTAACCAAACCAAATAATTGGTTAAATCGTCAATCTGCAGTCGCGTTGGCATACGACCATTGAGCCAGTCTTTAAAGTGGTTCAAATCTCGACGATAGGCGGCAACCGTGTTGCTGGCAAGCAAACATTCGCTGCGAAGATACTTAAAAAATCGCTCGGACCATTCAGCCATAGTGTCGGCTGCGATGGGAGCAGGCTGGGCTTGTAGCGTGTACTGTTTTAGTTTGCTCTTCATAATGGGAATATACCCCAGGGATTCCCAAGGTACACTACAGAGGTGCTCAAGACGGCTGGAAACAGGCTTTCGGGGGCCATTTGAGACGGATGGGTTGGGATATTCCGACACAGGAAGAGCCGGTATGCAAGATATTATCATCGAAAAACCCTATGAGTTCATACCACCCTTGCGTTCGACTTGGTTTCCCAAGTTGGTTTTAAAATCGCAAGTGGTGCCTTGGTATCTGCGTCGTTACGAAGGAGTGGTAACACATCGGCTTGAAGGGGTCGATCACTTCCGCGAATCGTTGCGGCTCGGCCATGGAGTGCTGCTGGCACCAAACCATTGTCGATATGCCGATCCACTGGTGATGTCCCACGTTGCAGTAGCGGCTGACACTCTGATGTATGCAATGGCTAGCTGGCACCTGTTTCATCAAAGTCGATTTCAAAGGTGGGCTATACAAACAATGGGAGCTTTCAGCGTGTACCGCGAAGGATTGGATCGCCAGTCTCTCGATACAGCAATCGACACGTTATCCAAGCCCGAGCGACCGTTGGTGGTTTTCCCTGAAGGGGCCGTCTTTCGCACAAACGACCGACTTCAACCGTTATTGGACGGAGTCGCATTCATGGCCAGGGCAGCAGCTAAGCGACGAGTAAAGGATGGAGGGACGGGGAAAGTCGTAATCCATCCGGTAGCGATCAAGTACCTCTTTCATGGAGACTTGCACAAAGCGGTAGGCCCAACCTTGGAGTCTCTAGAGAAACGTTTGACTTGGGGGTCGTCGAAGTCTCTACCAATCCTGCAACGTATTGGGAAGATCACCCATGCGATGCTTAGTCTCAAGGAGATTGAATATATCGGAAGTCCGCAGACAGGGACTTTTGTGGAGCGGCAAGACCGCTTGATCGATCATTTGTTAGATCCATTGGAGAAGGAGTGGTTAGGGAAAGAGGGAGATGGGCCAATCATTCCTCGTGTTAAAGCTTTACGAATGAAGATTGTGCCAGAGTTGACCACAGGTGAAATCTCGGAGAGCGAGCGAGATCGCCGTTGGCAACACTTGGCGAGAATTTATTTATCCCAGCAGATCGCATCCTATCCTCCAGAATATTTACAGAATCCTACGACGGACACAAGGATCTTAGAAACGGTGGAACGGTTAGAAGAGGACTTAACCGATCGAGCAGGAATCCACGGACCGATGGAAGTGGTGATTCGAATTGACGAAGCGATCGAGGTACCCACAGAGCGCCCGCCCAAGGGTGAAGAAGATCCGTTGATGAAACAACTGCGAGATAGGCTTCAGCGGATGCTTGATGAACTGGCGCAGTGGAGCAATCCGATTTCATTGTAAGACTAACAGCGAGCGTAATGGCGAACGAGGTACCATAGAACACTATGGCAGAGAAACGACTCAGACCTACTACTTTCGATTACGCACTCGCAGCGCTATCCCCCGTCTTGATCATTCTCATGATTGGGTCGCTGGTCTATTTCTTTATACTCACGTTGTATCGCGGTGAATTCCCCGCCCGCCTGATGTGGCTCTTCGGGCTGTTCACGATGGCTTCAGTGCTCATCACCCGCATTGCAATCGAACAATCTCGCCTGCAGTCCTTCACTTACCTAGCCCTCCTCAGTGCAGCGACCCTCTTTGTAGCACCCCCTTACTTTGTACTCGAAGGTTGGCTCGCCCCTCTCCGCTACCCCATCCTAATCGCTCTCCTATCGCTAATCGTTTTCCTCGCGGATCGGATTACGATGGATACAACCAGCGTCGATAACGCTTCCGATTCTCACGGCAACGGCTTACTGCAGTCTCTTGGGATTTTTCGCCGCTCCGAAACTTATTCTCCAAACGTTGACTCGAACCGAAAACATAATCCAGGTGTGTGGGTTCTGTACTTCGCTCTGCTCGCTTTGCCACTCTTCGGCCTCGGTCAATTCTTCTTGCCCAACCCCGCATCCCAACGCTTCGCCCTCGCTTGTTTAATCGTTTACCTCGTTTCCGCCCTAAGCCTGTTAGTCATCATCTCTCTTCTGTCCATCCGACAATATGTGCGACAACGCGATGTGGAAATGCCCGATGAAATGCCCTTCGTCTGGCTCGCTTCCGGTATCGGTTCAGTGCTCGGACTTGTTCTACTCATGGCTTTGCTTCCTTTGCCAATGATGGACGCAAACCGCTGGGAACTTCCTTTTCGTATCACCAGTCGCAAGGATATGACCGCGAGCAAAACCGGCTGGGGAATGGAAACTGCTAGAAACGGTGCTGTGCAAGCTCGGCAAATACAAGCTCCTCGACAACAACCCCCTAACCAACAACCCCCTAATCAGCAGCAACAGGCTAACGGACAACAAGCACAGTCAAATCAACAAGAACAGTCCAATCAACAAGAACAGTCCAATCAAGGTGAAACGTCTTTGACGTCCGAACAAGGCACGTCGAAACCCGCTTCGTCGCAACCGCAACCAAATCAACAACCGCAACCAAATCAACAACCACAACCAAATCAACAACCGAATGGGCAGCAGAGCAACCGCGAGCAACCTGATGGACAGCAACCTGGGAAGCAGCCACCGCCAACCCCCCCACCGCCAGCCGAACAGCGGCCGCTCCCTTCTGTCGATTGGAATTTCATGGCGACATTCCGGTGGCTACTGCTCGGTGTGTTGCTCTTGGCTACGATTATCCTAGGGATTCGCCATGCGAAAGCTCTGTGGAATTTACTCTTTGGCTCCACGAACGAGTCGGGAGCAAGCCCCGGCTTAGAGGGTAATACAAGTTCGGATTCACCGGGACGAAGAGCGTTATTCGCGGACCTTGAGAACCCCTTTCTGGATCAGCGAAAAACACCTGACTGGGTGGTTCGACAAGTCTTTCACGCTGCCGAACTGTGGGGAAGAGAACATCGTGTGGAGAGACATGAAGACGAAACTCCTGACGAGTTTCTAAAACGACTTGGACGCAAGTACGGTGATGCGGCTCAAGCCATGACGCAACTTGGGTGGATCTATAGTCGGCTGGCTTATGCGAACAAATCTGCTACGACAAGCGAAGCAGAAGGACTCAAATCCTTGTGGGATTGGATGACGAAGAATTGATTAAGGCTAGAGTGAATTCAGAAGCTTATCCAAAACCACTCTAGCAATATCTACATCTAAGGCGGCTGCTGTCCCCTTCCATCCCGGTACCGCGTTGACTTCGATGACTAACTCGCGTCCATCTTCATTAATCATCAAATCAACTCCAGCCATCCAAGCACCAACACTGCGGGTCGCTTGAAATGCCATCGCAACCTGCTCAAACGTCGGCTCATGGGCTATCGCCTGTGCTCCACGCGATACGTTTGTTCGCCAATCTCCCATGCTTTGTCGCTTTACGCAAAACACCGCGTCCCCAATCACTAGCAACCTTAGATCGTATCCAGGCCCTCGTAAAAACTCTTGGCAGTAGATCACCCCTCGTATCTGCTCAAGGGTCGAAAAAACTCGCCAAGCCATGTCGGGATCTGTCACTCGCACGATGCCTCGTCCCTCACCTCCAAATATCGGCTTGACCACAACATCCTTTCCCAACAACTCCCAAGCCGCCATTCCCTGTTCTCGCGTCTGACAACAAATGGTCTTGGGGATCGGTAACCCAGCCTCACGTACCGTCTCCAGTGTTAACCACTTGTCAATCGCGATCTCTAACGACCTTGGCGGATTGATCACCCTAACCCCCGTACGATTCGCGATATGCAACGCATTCATTCGAAAAATCGTCTGCTCAAGCGAACCAAGTGGCATCGTTCGTACCAATAGCGCATCGAAGTTCCGTTGCGGATCCGAAAGTACCTGTCCACCATCCGCCTTATTCATTTGCACGTGACTCTCTTTTCCTCCCATGTAGGAGACTCGAAGATCATCGAACGCTAAAGAAGCGACGGCGATCTGTTCTGACCAATGCTCCGATGCAGCCGCGCGCTGTAAGTCTCGGATGTACCATCCATCCGCCGAGCCAAGCCATCCAATTTTTTTCATGCAACTGTGTCTTTAGTCCCAGAATGTCTTTATTTTTCGCCCTGCGCTACCATCCCTGCCTGACGCACGGAACTCCCTGTTCGATTTGTTAGGGAATCTCCCAAAGTATTACGCCCGAGTTCCACAAGTACCATCATCTGCTTCATCACCTCCGGATGCTGAAACGCTACGTTGGTGGTTTCTCCTAAATCGTTATCCAAGTTGTATAACTCGGCTTGCTCTATCTTGATGTTCCTGGATTTCCCCGGCATCCCGTCCCTACCAACGTCGTTCGGCTCATAACAATACGCGGTATGCGGCAAAATCAATTTCCAAGGCCCACTGCGTACCGCTTGGAGCTCGTTGACGCGAAAATAGTGGTAGAAGACTTCATGCGGACAATTCGCTCCGGGTTTCGCAATCAGTAAATCATAAATGTCCAGACCATCGATCGGATGTTTAGGCAACTCTCCTCCCACAATATTGGCAATCGTCGGAAGAACATCAATCGTCATTGCCGTTTGAGCTTGCACTGATCCAGGTGGAATCACGCCGGGCCACTGCGCGATCATTGGCACGCGGGTTCCACCCTCGTAAATTGTTCCTTTACCATCTCGCAGTTTCCCTGCGGTTCCAGCGTGCGACCCATACGTCAACCAAGGCCCATTGTCGCTTGTAAAGATCACGAGTGTATTCTTCTCTAAGTCATGTTTGCGTAGCGTAGCGAGGATCCTTGCGACTACCCCATCGAACTCTTCGAGCACATCCCCATAAATTCCCGCGCTCGATTTCCCCGCGTACTCATCTCCCGCATAAAGAGGTACATGCGGAAAGGTGTGAGCAAAGTACAAAAAGAAAGGAGCTTGTTTCGACTCTTCGATAAATTCGACAGCAAAATCACTGTACTGCTGCGTGAGCTTCGTTTGATCCTTACCATCTACATCGGCATCGATGATGGTGTTGTCGCGAATCAGCGGTAGCTCTACAAATGTTCCCGGTTTGACCACTTTGCCATGCGGCCACATATCATTGGAATACGGTAGTCCAAGATAGCGATCGAACCCATGCTGCAACGGTAGGAATTGCTCGTGATGGCCCAAGTGCCATTTGCCGACGGCACAAGTCTTGTAACCTTGATCGCGAAGCAACTCCGACACAAGAACTTCGTCCGCATGGATGCCGTTCTTGCTACCGTGATACAACGCGCCATGGATGCCGATCCGATTCGCGTAACAGCCCGTCAGCAAACTTGCTCGGGATGCAGAACAGACAGGTTGTGAGGAGTGAAAATCGGTAAAACGAACTCCTTTGGTAGCTATCGAATCCAATGCAGGGGTCTTCCACCGCTTTTCGCCGTAACATCCCAAATCTCCATAGCCGAGATCATCCGCAAAAATCAAAACTATGTTGGGCTTCGACGGTGCAATCGCACTTTGTGCATTAGCTTGACCTGTTTTCGGTGTGGTAGCGTTCGCATCGGCACCATGAAACGATTGCGGTATCCACAATCCAAGAATGCAACTACAAATCCACGCGCAAGCAGTAAGCAATCGCGGCACAGCACAAGCCTCCTAAGTGGAAAAGGTGTAGAGCTCATGGGTGACGCATGATAATTCTGCGTCTCTGCTGGAGCTTACGTCAAGATATCAAAGATAACACGCCCATGCACGTCGGTTAGCCGCATGTCACGTCCACTGAAACGGAACGTCGAACGGGTATGATCGAGCCCCAAACAGTAGAGCATTGTCGCGTGCAAATCATGCATTTCGCATTTGTTTTCAATCGCTTTGTATCCCCATTCATCGGTGGCACCATAAACTGTACCACCTCGCACACCACCCCCAGCCATCCATATGGAGAATCCGAATGGATTATGGTCTCGCCCATCAGCACCTTGTGCAAATGGCGTACGCCCGAATTCACCTGCCCAAACGACCAATGTAGAATCGAGCAGACCGCGATCCTTAAGATCCGATAGCAAAGCCGAGATAGGCTGATCGACGGCGAGTGCGTTCTGCGTGTGGCCAGCTTTTAAATTCGCGTGCTGATCCCATCGGTCATGTCCGCAACTCGGACAAGTCAGTTGAATGAAACGTACACCGCGCTCAACCAACCGCCTCGCCATCAAGCACTCGCGGGCAAAAATCTTAGTCGGCCCATATTCGTGATCCAAGCCATACATGGCTTGCGTCTGCGCTGTCTCTTGAGACACATCGCAGACCTCGGGAACTGCACCTTGCATCTTGAAGGCCAGTTCATAATTTGCAATCGCAGATTCAACGGCGTCGTTTTCTCCGAAACGATCGATGGTCTGGCGATCGAGTTGCCGAAGTAATTCCAGTTTGTGCTTCTGCAATTCCTGAGTCGGCTCCAAAGGTCGTACGTTGGCGAGGCTGTTGCCAGAAGGTCGCAGTACAGAGCCCTGGAACGTTGCCGGCAAGAATCCACTTCCAAAACAATCTAATCCGCCCGGAGGAATCAAACCTCCATTGAGAATGATGAAGCCAGGTAGGTCTTGGCATTCAGAACCTAGACCATAGGTGATCCAAGCACCCATGCTGGGGCGGCCTTGCAAACCATGGCCGGTGTGCAAGAAATAATTCGCGGAGGTATGCTCGGGAAACTTCGATGTCATCGAACGAACCACAGCTAGCTTGTCTGCATGCTTGGCAATATTTGGGAACAAATCGCTGATCTCGATGCCGCTTTCCCCGTGCTTGGCAAAATTCCAAGGGCTGCCCATGACCGTCCCGTTGTTGTTGAACTGAGTCGGTGCAACTTCGAAAAGCTCGCTGGGATTGCGTCCGTTGTATTGGGTTAGCAACGGCTTGGGATCGAACGTGTCGACCTGAGATGGCCCGCCATCCATGTACAAGAAGATGACGCTTCTGGCTCGGGCGGGGAAATGGGTTTTCCCTTCCTGAGCTTCAAGCATCATGGAAGTCAACGCCATTGCACCGAAGCCGTTGGCAGAGTGAGTAAGGAATTCGCGGCGTGTTACCATTGCAGATATTCTTCTAGGGATTCGCGAATCGAATCGAGTTCCGGTTCGTAACCGGTCCAAAACTCGAAATTGATGGCGGATTGATGAGTAAGTACCTCTAGTTCATCGATCCACTCAAGCCCTTGTTGCTTGAGTTCGTCGATGCATTGCGAGCGTCCTTTACTGGCTTCAACCCAACCTAAAGCTGGTGGGATCAAGACCGCGACTGGGTGAGCTGCCCAAATCGCGTCCTTGAATAGTCGGTGCCGAGCTGCAGCACTTCGATTCATCATCGCATCGACTTGTTCAATAATCAATGCACGCACAGGCCTTTCCGTCAACGAAAGATCATCTAGCCTCAATAGCGGAACCGTCGCGACTTCGCTCCTTTCAAACCCAGGGGCGACTTCCGATGGCTCAGGCGTTCCGCCAGACTTCGCAGACCCAGACTTCGCAGACCCAGATTCAGAAGCGCCAAATACCGGATCGACAGACGGAGAATCGCTACCTTTGGCCCCAACCTGAGCATTGTATGTCCTTTGAGCACTGTATGTACTTCTAGTCCCCTCAACGTTGTGAATGCGGTCCCGGGGTGATTTTTCGTCGAAGTACTCGGATTGGGCTACGGTATTTGATTGAGCAGAGTTGTTTGATTGAGCTACATTGTTCGATGTTACCGATCCGCTCCCCAAGTAGCTTGGAGAAATTGAGATTCCATCGCTATCTCTGTTTGACCCGCTGGATGCTGGTGGAGAACTTTCCGGGTTATGAATGGTGGTATCGGAAACCAGAAAGACGCTGTAGTCACCTGGGAACTCAGCGAGGGCGACCTGCAAGGCTGCGGCGAAGCGTTCGCTGCCGAGAACAGCGATCGATTGAGGGGCAAATGACTCGTCTTGTTCGAGCCCCGCACCTGAGACGGACTCGGAGAATCGATGAGTCAAAGCTCGAAGGACCGCTGGACTTAGCGTTTCCTCACCAACCCACTGCGATGAATCCCACTTCGCTACATGAACCACTCCAAGAGCTTTCGCACCCGGTGTCAGTCGGTCGAGGAACCCTTGGACGACTCCTTGGAAGGGCGGCAAAATCGCGGCCCCAGCCATCCCCAGAGCTTGAATTCCACGGAATGCTGTTTCAAAGGCCTCCGGCGGAACTTGGGATGTAAAAAAACGCCAATCAAGCTCGGCTTCCCGTGCAATGCGAGTCATGACGAACTGGGTTGGATTGCCACCGACGGGGTTTCCGACGCAAGCGATCAGCGGTTGGAGAACCTGTTCCATGCTCATGCCAACCCCTTAAACCCTTTGCCTCGTTGCCGCGTTGTCTCGCCGTACCCAAAATCCGAAACGTTGTGGATCCAGCCACTAACTTCTAAGCACCACGCGGCGGAATTCTAGGGAAACGCCCCCCGCGAATTCACCATCCTGGTATTTTCTGCCAACCGCGATGCCGATATGTATCCTAACTGAACTTCTGGCCTAACCCAACTTCTGAGCGATTTTATCGATTGTTGGGGCAAGACAAATTCGAAGGAAGTACTTAGAATAGACGATCTTTCCCCTAGAAGTAGTTGTTTTACTAATCGAGATTTCAGAAAAAGAAAATCAAAATACCGTGGCATCCTACAAAACCAGTGACCTGCGCAAAGGCTTGAAAGTTCAAATCGACGGCGAACCGTATCTTCTCTCCGAAGTGAACTTCGTCAAACCTGGAAAAGGAAACGCCCTTTATAAGTGCAAGCTAAAGAATTTGATCCGCAACACCGTTCTCGACCGAACCCTCAAGGGGGGAGATGAATTGGAAGTTGCTGACGTTGAGGAACTCGAGACTCAATTCCTCTACAACCAGTCGGGCACTTTTGTTTTCATGGACAACAAGTCCTATGAGCAATACGAATTGACGGCTGACCAAGTGGACGACAACTGGAAGTACCTCAAGGAAGGGATGCCCGTGGCGATGGTGTTGTTCAACGGCAACCCAATCACGTTGACACCTCCTTCGCACGTGACCCTCAAGGTGCTTGAGACGGAACCAGGGGTACGCGGAGATACGGCCACGAGTGTGACGAAGCCAGCGAAGACAGAAACCGGTGGGGAATTCCAAGTCCCAGGTTTCATCAAAGAGGGCAACGTGATCAAAATCGATACACGCACAGGTGAATACGTCGAACGCGTTAGCATGGACTAAGGCTTGATCGATAACCGATCGAGTTTGAAGTCACAACCATTTTCGTCCGGCCATGCTCAGGTGTGGCCGGCATTTCTAATGCGGTTCGGAATGGTGCTAAAGAGTGACTGAAACTGGAGTCGCATGATGTTCGCTACCCTCGACCGTGTCCGCTTATTCGTTGCTTGCTTCTCGTTGCTGACACTGTCTCTCTGTACGGATCCTATCGGTATCGATCCTAATGGTATGGAGATTCTCTTTGGTAAGCGATTGATGGCTCAAGTCAATTCTGTGGGCAACGATCCATATGCAGTTGAGCGTGAGAGACTGATTCGCAACGTTTTGCTCCCAGGTGGAATTCGAGACCAACGCGTATTGGATTCGATGGGTAAGACCCCACGGCATGAGTTTGTGCCACCCGAGTATGTGCGACAAGCTTATCTGGATATCGCGATTGCGATTGGGGAATCGCAGACTATCTCCAGTCCATTCATTGTTGCCCAAATGACCGAAGCACTTCAGCCAAAACCAACAGATAAGGTGTTAGAAATTGGGACTGGTAGCGGTTATCAAGCTGCGATCTTGAGTCCGTTGGTACAGAGTGTCTATACCATTGAGATTGTTCAAGACCTTGGGGAACGCACGACGCAACTGCTCAGTGACTTGGGTTACAAGAATGTGCACTGTCGAATTGGAGACGGCTTCAAGGGTTGGCCGGAAGAGGCTCCATTTGACAAGATCATAGTGACTTGCTCACCAGCCGACGTCCCCAAGCCGCTTGTCGATCAGCTCAAGGAGGGAGGGTTGATGGTGATTCCCGTCGGAGAGCGTTATCAGCAAATGCTGTATCTGATGCGGAAAAAGGACGGCAAACTAGAGAAAGAAGCTTTGACCCCAACATTGTTTGTCCCGATGACAGGTGACGCTGAGAAGACGCGCAAGGTACAACCGGACCCGACGCGTCCCGTGCTGTTGAACGCAAGTTTTGAAGAGCCGACCATACGCGACTTTCATATTCCTGGATGGTACTACCAATTCGGTTGCATGCGGGTTGAAGACATCGACGCTCCGGTCGGTCAGTTTGTCGCCGAGTTTCGTGGAACCGATCCGCAGTGGCCAAATATGTTGCTACAGGGAATTCCCATCGATGGCCGGGCTGTTAAGAAACTCAAGCTTGGTGCCTGGATAAAACTCGAAGATGTCAAAGTAGGCCGCGAAAGAGAAAAGTCACCTTCGGTGGCGATCCAATGGTTTGACGCCAATCGCAATCGTATTGGATACAACTATGTTGGTGGGTTCAAAGGTTCTCGGAAATGGAAGCTTGAAGAACGGATATTTCAAGTTCCGCCGGAGACGCGAGAAGCCATCGTTTCGATCGGCATGTTCGGAGCCGAAGGAACTGCTTGGTTCGATGGAATCATTTTTGAACCGCAGTAACCTTTGCAAGAACACCAAGGGCCTGTTGGATTAACGACTAAGTAAAGCTACCGCATGTCAGACGAGACTACCTACGATACGATCATCATCGGAGCCGGCATGAGCGGCTTGGCTGCCGGTATTCGTCTGGCGATGTACGACCAGCGTGTATGCATCTTGGAAAAGCATTGGACGATTGGCGGTTTAAATTCGTTCTACCGGCTCAATGGTCGGGATTACGATGTCGGTTTGCACGCTATGACCAACTACACCGAAAAAGGTGCCAAGCGCGGTCCGTTAGCGAGGTTGCTCAAACAGTTGCGATTCCGCTGGGACGATTTTCAGTTAGCCCAGCAACGGGGTTCAAGCATTGCCTTCCCCGGCCTGGAACTCGAGTTTAACAACGATATTCGACTGCTACAGAGCCAAATCGAAGAAAAGTTCCCTCATCAACGCGATGCATTCCAGAAATTGCTGGAGCGATTGGCCGACTACGACGATTTGCAACAAGAACACTTTGATTGTTCAACGCGTAAGGTCTTGGAAGAGATCTTTACCGATCCACTCTTAATCGAAATGTTGCTCTGTCCGTTGATGTGGTACGGCAATGCTAAAGAGCATGACATGGACTGGGGGCAATTCTGCATCATGTTCCGTAGCATTTTCCTAGAGGGTTTCGCTAGGCCATTCAAGGGTGTACGATTGATCTTAAAGAACCTAGTGCGCCGATTTCGAGAACTTGGTGGTGAGTTAAAGCTGCGCAGCGGGGTAGCGAAACTGCATGTAGATGGTCAACATGTCGCCAGTGTTGAATTAGAGAATGGTCAGGTTCTCACGGCGAAACGGATACTATCGAGCGCCGGGGCAATTGAAACACTTCGGCTCTGTGACCATCTGACTGTAGAGCAAGCGAATACAGCCGGACAGATGTCCTTCATCGAATCGATTTCAGTTTTGGATTGTCAGCCGGCAAAGCTAGGTTTTGACAAAACCATCGTGTTTTTCAATGACAGTGAACGATTCCACTGGGAACGTTGCCGCGATGCTTTGTGCGACGTGCGTACCGGAGTGATCTGCTCTCCAAACAACTACGAGTATTCTGCCGAGCAAGGGAACCTCGACGCAGGATTCATTCGACTGACGACCATCGCAGATCCAGACCGTTGGTCGAACCTTGATGAAGTGGAATATCAAAAACAAAAGTACCGTTGGTATGATGCTTCTGTCGCTTCCAGTGTCCGGTTCATTCCAGATTTTAGACGGCGTGTCATCGAGACCGATGTATTTACTCCTAAGACGATCCGACGGTTTACTTCTCACGACAATGGAGCGGTGTATGGGGCACCCGAGAAGAAACTTGATGGCACAACCCACTTGAACAATCTCTTTTTGTGCGGAACCGACCAAGGGTTCGTAGGTATTGTCGGCGCCATTGTCAGCGGCATCTCGATGGCGAACCGCCACTGCTTGTCACAGTCCTAGCAGCTTAGTGCATCTGCGCATGCTTAGTGCATTTGCGCATAGAGAATAAAGTTGACGCCGATACGAAACGCATCTTCGCGTACGTATCCTCTGCACTGTAAAGAATGTTTACTCTCCATCGCACAACTCAAATCGTTCGGAGAGTACAACATCAATACTCGATCTTCCAATACTAAAGCTTCGATCTCTGCCGGCCCCTCGCGACGGGCTTTTCCCAAGTCATTTTCGCCGGCTGCTGGATCGATCAGAACCACGGAACGCAGATCATAGCCGCCAGGTCCGTCCTTGAGGAATAATGGGTGGTCGGATGGTAAAACCTGCCACTGTGCGTCCGGCATCACGGCCGAAAACTCTTCCTTGATCGATTTCGAAAACTCCTCAGAACCGCAAATCGCGTCTCCTATCACCATCCCACCATTTTCGAAATGCAATCTCAAGCCAGTTCGCTCCTCCTCCGAAAACCGAAACTTCGTCCGCCCATGAATGTATACCAACGGATACTTTTCCAGCTCAGGACTCGTTGCCGTCAGCTTCGGTGTCTTCGGGTCGACTAACGACTTTGTTTCTCTACGATACATCTCCACCAAATTCATAAGGGCTTTGGGTGTCTCATCCCCACCACCGCTGTGCATCAGCTTGGGTAGTGATAATGTGCCTCGCTCCAAGACTTGGCGGTTTACGTCGGTCTGCAAGATCTCCACTGCATCCAATTTGTCCTTCAGTTCGCGACCAGTCGCGTACGCCACCACGTTGAGCCCGATCTTTACGCAGTTGTCCAACTCAGTTGTAATCTTCTTCGATGCCTTGAGCTTTGCTCCATAAGGCTTTGCCAACTCCCATCGACAGCTCAATGGGATCGGACTGTAAACCACACTGGTTTTGCAGCATGCATCGATCCCATACAACCAGAAATCATCTGGTAACGCGGTTGGATCAAGTTTTGCTTCGGCACTCCAAATGGGATGGTTCGGACTGAGTTTTTGAAAGGGTTTATCAAAGATCAACTCCATTTCCTTACGGAATGACACATCAAAGGCATCTCCTTTGCACCCGTTTCCATTGCAAGCCTCCGCAAAGATAAACCCACCTTGGTCAACATACTCCTTGAGCATTTGCCTCTGCTGTGGGCCAAGCGAGAACTCTTCGCTACCACTGATGAATAGCACGGGTGTTTCGAGCAAATCCGCTAGACGCACACGATCAAGTCTCAACGTCTGCCAAGCTAGGTCGCGCTTCCAAGCTTGTTCGATATGACCGGTCAAATGCTGCACGCTCCGGCGATGTCGATTCCAATCTCGATTCTCCGGATTAGGGGTATGTTGCAACTGGCCAATAACCACCTGCCGCTTACCCTTGCTCAAGAACAATAGAGCCATCGCCCGTGCCGCTGCTGGTTGCAACGCAGTCGTTCCCTGCACTACTTCATTAAGCCGAGAGTTTTTTGGACCGACTATCGCTTCACATCCCTCACGATACCAATCATGCTCGCCGATGAAGCGTTGACCGGTCAATCGACCTACTCGTTCCAAGGCGTACATGTAGTAAAGAAACCAATCAGCATATCCTGGATTTCGCACGACAGAAAAATTCCTGGCTAGCCAATCCAGAGAGACAAAGGGATCGTAGTCGCTCGGTTGTCCCGCTCCGCAGCAGACAATTGTATCCCCCTCGATCCGCGCGTCCTGCGTGGCCAACGCGTCGTCGAGGATCAGCATCGATGCAATGCCAGCACAAGTCATACTTCCGCGCGGTTGCGGCTCTAGGCGATACCCCCAAGTCCCCGAGCGACTCATCTTCGCTAACCAATAAGAACGTCCTCTGCCGATGACCTCTTGCGGGATCTCGACCCCAATCCGACTCGCTTCCCAAAGCGCCAAGACCGCGAATTGCGAATTCGATTCGTCCGATAAACCCCGTTCTTGTTTATACCCCCAACCTCCATCTTCACGCTGCTGAGCTTTGATAAGCCAAGCGACATTGCGTTCGATCAAAGGACGATCTCGACCTGGCTCCGCTGCGCACAGCGCCATCGTCTGCAAACTCGCTTCGTAAACCTGCGTGGGAGTTTCTCCTCGAATGTACTCCAACGCACGGGCAACTTCTGGATCCACCGGTTTGCGCCCGGCACTCAGCAACGCCAAGACCACTAAACTGGTCAACCCCGTGTTATAGTCACCGTGGCCTTGCCAAGCTCCAACAGGTCCATCCTTCGGTTGCCGATTCTGATTCAGTCGAAAGTACTGTACCAAACTATCGATAGCTTGCTGCACATCCGCTGGCGAAATCGAACCTTGCGCAGCAGCATTCGCAGCACTTGCTACGCAAGTAACACCCATCACCCAAACCATTAGAACCCAGCGAAGTCCTGAACCGATTGTTGCATTCATTGCGAACCGTCTTCCCTTACTTCGCTCAGGCGATTGAGTGTCACTAAAAGCAAAAGCTACCTTCTGCGACCAGCCTACTTCTGGATGAACTTATGAATCGACTGACCCTTACCAGAATCGATCATGAAGTAAACTTCTCCGTCGGCATCTTCACCAAATGCAACAACAGGGAGCCCACCTGCGACGACTTCTTCGTTGCGTGTTGCTTCTTTTGCAGTGCCGTCAGAGTTCAAACCATCTTCAACACTCAGAGCCCATACACCTCCCGATACGTAATCCGCATACAGGTACTTGCCCTGCAAACTCGGAAGACGATTGGAACGGTAGACGCGTCCTCCAGTGATCGACTTGCCTACGCTGTGATCATAAGCCCAAACGGGGTCGATAGCGTTGGCTGCATCAGGGCCCGGAACTCGGTTGCCAAAAGCATACGCACCTTCGCGAACACTCCAACCATAGTTACCACCCTTCTTCACAACGTTGACTTCTTCCCAAAGGTCTTGGCCAACATCGGCACACCAAAGCAGACCGGTCTTGCGATCAAACGCTATCCTCCAAGGATTGCGGAATCCGTAAGCGAAGATTTCTGGACGAACTTCCGAATTCCCGATAAACGGATTGTCTGCGGGAATCTGATAAGCTGCCGACTCGGATTTCTTGTCAACGTCGATTCGCAAGATTGAACCTAGCAATTGAGACCGCTTTTGTCCGTTGGCCTTTGGATCGTTTCGAGCACCACCGTCTCCGAAAGCAATGTACAAGTAACCATCATTTCCGAATTCGATCGCGCCTCCGTTATGGTTTTGGAATGGTTGTGGAACAACCATCAAAACCTCTTCGGATTCAGGGTCGGCAACAAGCTTATTGTCTGCGCGTACGCGAAACCGAGAAATCACCGACTCATGAGTCTTAGGCTTGGTATAACAAACGAAAAACTGACCGTTTTCTACGAACTTTGGATGCATCGCCAGCCCAAGCAATCCTTGTTCGTTCCCACCCGGTGCATTCCATTTGCTCACGCGTTCCGTGATATCGAGGAACACTTTCGCTAACTCTACATTTGGATCGTTTTCAAACGTGTACACAATTCCACTCTGATCCAGCGTATAAAGCCGCTTGGAGTCGCCAGGAGCATAGGTCAATTCCAACGTGCGACGCGGCGTGTTGACTGTGCCGTCCTCATCGACTGGCTCCCATCCTTCCCACTTGAGTTTGGGGAAAGCTAGGGTAGGGACCAGATCAAGTTTCCCATCGACGGGAGGTGCGATGGAACCATCGTCGGCAAGTTCTCGAATCTTGATGTTTCGGAAAGCGACCTTGTTGCCGTGATCTTGCAAACAGATGTAGCCTTCCCCAGCACTCCCGAAACCCGGAAACTGTGCAAACTTGCTCTTCTTTACCAAATCGTTCCATCGGTCATCCCCTAGTCGGAACTGGTAATAGACCACACCGTTCATCGAAACCTCACACCCGCGAGGGGAGATTCGCAAAAAGAGTTGATTCCATTCTCCCGGTGGACGAGTTGCATCGGGCATCTCGGTCTCGCCGGCCCAACGCATCGGGTATGGCTGAAACATCTGATACAGCCAACCCGCCTTCTGTGGATCGTGCCCGTCGATATTGTCCTGAATCTGCACTTCCGGTCCACTTTGCCATGGAGCAGGATTATCTTCGGTGACGTGAAACATCAGCCCGCTGTTCCCACCCTTAGAGATGTTGTAGTCGAGCGACAATTCGAAGTACTTGTACTTCTTGTCGGTGATGATGTCTCCGGCATTGTCCCCATCGCGAACGATCGCTCCATCGACAATCTTCCAGCCTTCGGAAAGCTTATCTTTTTTGTAGTTGCGCCATCCTTGAGACGTCTTCCCGTCAAATAAGAGTTTCCATCCAGCGACCGTTTCTGCACGAGTCAATTGGTTGGCAGGATGCTCTGCAAAAGCTGTACTGTCCTTAAATGATGCCGTACACAGGCAAGTTGCCAAAACGAAAGCCCCGAACGCTTTTTTTGCTCGTTGAATCAGATTGGAAAGCGTCGGTGAGAAAGTCATCGAAGTTGAATGCTCAAACATAAAAAGGCTCTTTGGAAAAGGATGAAAAAATGAATTACAATTCGGTTTCTTGCAATCGCTTCAAACTCTCTGCAATCGCTTCGCGACGACTCGGTTCGCAGACAGCTAGAAGCTCTTCGGTGTAGTATCGGGCGGAATCGATCAACTGGTTTTCTTCTGCGATCGCGATCGCTAACTCCAAAGCCCTCGTTCGGATCATGGGGTCCGGGGGTGGGGAACGATACATGGCCGCTTTCCGAAACGCAGCAAGGGCTTCTAAGGGACGTTCTAGGCTTTGCAAGCACATACCGAGTTGTAGCGAAGCACGAGCTCGCAATGAGGGAACCTGAGCAGCCTCTTGCAACATCGCAACTGCCTCATCATGCCGATTGAGCTGTCGCAACGCTACCGCCCAAGGAATCAATAGCTCCTTTTGCTCCGGATGTCGCGCAAACCGATCTGCACAAACACTCACTCGGCGGTTCGCAAGATCTATCTCGGCTTGCTCCACCCCGTATCGGTTCTCATCATTGGGCCGCTGTGCTTGACGCCTGCGAGCTTCTTCTAAGGCCATCGACGCAAGGTGCACAAGCAAGTCTTCGTGCAGCACCAAGATCGATTCGTTTTCCGAACAATGATTTACTCCAGCTTCTAAAACCCGTTTGGCATCAGGCCATCGCTCTTGTTCAATATAGGTACGGCCAAGTTCAATGTAGGGAGCGGGATTCGCCGGAGCATGCCGTATGGCTTGCTCTAACTCCTGAAACCTGTGTAATGGAATCGCTACAGCCTTCGAGGCCGTCGCAGGAATCGATAAATTGCGAACGAACAGATTGTCTGTGTCGGCGTACTTCGCAAGCAACTTCGAACCAATCGCCGAGGGCGTCGGTTCAGAAGTCGTACTTGCTTCCCGAATATTCTGCTTGGATGGGTTCTCTCTGTCACTCATAAGCTACCGGTAAACTCCGGGTTATCCATTAACTGCCGAATTACGCATCAATCGACGCGGGATAAGCCCCTTCGAATGCGGACCTAGCGATGAGTATACCCCGGCCCGCACGGTAGACCAAACAGCGAAACAGATAAAACCAGTCGCAACGCCTAGCTTTAACTCCCCGCTAAACCACTGGGTAACTCCTCGGCACTATCCTCAGAATCCTCTTCCTCAAGGTTTTTATAATTGATTGGGGAAATTGCCCTCTTAATGGTCTTTACCATCACCTTCACGGGAGGTTCTAGCCCCGTAAATAGCTTGTACTGATAAGCCGCTTGCCGCACAAACATGCTCAATCCCGTTATAACAGGGCATCCGATTGACCGAGCATTTCGGATTAGCAACGTCTGCTCGGGATTGTAAATCGTGTCGAAGACTAAAGTCCTCGGATCCAGCTTGTCACCTCGAAACGGGGTTTCGTCCATTTCCGGGAACATCCCAATCGGCGTTCCATTGACCAAGATATTGGGCTGAACGCTGTGTCGCTCGTCCCATGGTACCGCGCGACCACCGAATTCGCGGGCAAGCTGTGTAGCGGACTCGAAGTTCCGGCTAGTAATCGCAACCCGAACGCGACGTTGGGCTAACCCCCACCCAATGGCACGCGACACACCACCAGCACCTAAGAGCAAAGCCGATTTCCCCTCAAACGGATTCGGCTCCTCATGGATCTTGTTTAATCCTTCGTTCAAACAGTCCATCGCTGCGCGGTAGTCGGTATTGTATCCAATCCGGTCTTCACCATTGAATACAATCGTATTGCAAGCTCCAATCCCTTGTGCCGCCGACTCAGCTTGCGTGAGCATCTGCAATACCGATTGCTTATGAGGAATCGTGACGCTTAAGCCACCGATTTCTTCTTGCTGACACCATTTAAGAAAGGGAGCAATGTCGTTAGCCGCGACACGAAACGGAAGGTACCGAAAATCGAGCCCGTTCGATTCGAATGCCGCATTGTGAATCATCGGACTGTACGAATGAGCAACCGGATCCGCTACCACACCGAATAACTTCGTCTTGCGCGTAATCGTTTCGACTCGAAATAAGCGCTTCATGTCGTGATACGAGAGTTGGCCCGGAGCAACCCGTCGGTCAGGATTAAAGACACAGTAGGTAAAGGGCGCGCCATAACGAGGACCAAGAATTCGAGTCAACGATCCATAATCACCCATGGCTATGCCAATCGTTGGCACCTTGGCGTTCTTCATCATCTCCAGAACACGCGCCGCATCAGCAAAGGAATTCGCTTGCACCGCAATCTTCACGATGTCAGCATCGAGCTTACTGAGCCGCTGATGAATCGACTCGAGATCATCAGGCGTACCTTCGAAGTTATGTAAGCTAACGATACGCTTAGTCTTCCCATAACGAGGAATCTTGACCGCCGTGTCCTCTTCTAAGTCCACATACTCGACTCCGAGCGCTATCGTCTGACGCAACAGCATCAGTCGGTCTTCCTCGGATCGCTCCCAACGACCACCGTCTTCCTTCCGCCTACATGTGACAACCACAGGAGTAGGGCGATTCTTCAGCAATCGAGCTAAATCAATCGATCGGGCGATATAATCAAGCCTCAGTTCGACAAGCTTGCCACCCTCGGCCGCAACGTCCTGATGTTCTTGGATGGTATGCTTATGACGCGTTCGAGCAATAGTGACACAGAGCATGCTTATTTGGAAAAGTTGTTGTCAAGAAAGAGGTCGAGTGATTTAATCGAATAATGTTATAAGTGTACAAGCATCCCTCTAGGGTACACCCTTGCGATCCTTCTCGCGAGGCGACCTTCGATTGAACAACCTGATTGGCTAGTTGGACCTTGGGCTCATATTCCCAACTCCTGCAGTTGCCGAAATTGTAGAAGCAGATGCCGGGGGAGACGACCATTTTAGGAATCTCGCTAGCAGCGTCGGACCAGGTTCGGTCAAGAAACTCTCCGGATGAAACTGCCATCCCTCCACCGGAAACTCCTTGTGACGCACCCCCATAATAATTCGATTTCCATGTGAATCCTGCACCCAAGAGGAAACCTCAAGGCAGGATGGCAAACTTTCAGGCAAAATCACCAAGGAATGATAACGAGTCGCTACAAACGGATTGGGCAAATCAACAAACATCCCGCGATTATCGTGGTAGATCCGATCGGTCTTGCCATGCATCAATTCCGGCGCACGAACAATCTTGCCGCCAAAGGCCTGGCCAATCGATTGATGCCCAAGGCATACGCCTAGTATCGGAAACTCTCGATGCAACTGCTCGATCAATGGTACACAAATCCCAGCTTCGTTCGGCGTGCAAGGACCCGGCGATAAAAGGATGCGTTCAGGACGCATCTGCCGCACCTGCTCAACCGTTAACTCATCATTGCGTACGGTTCGCAAATCCAAGTTCGGATCGATCTCCCCCAACCGTTGCACAAGGTTGTAAGTAAATGAGTCGTAATTATCGATCAATAAGATCATTGATCTGGTTTTTCGAGGAGGAATGGAATAAGCTTTCGCGACCCAAAATTTGGGGCCACAACCGAGCGACGTTCCAATAAGTTAACCGCAATCGTGTAAAAAAGGTACTGAAAAACCCGCCCGGAACTCTACGGTTCCCCGGCTAAGCCACCTTAAAGTTCCTTCCCGCCTCGGATTGGTACTTCACGACTGCGGAATACATCCTTCTTGATTTTTTCAAGTTGGCGGATTGGAGCGACGATAACGATTACGCAGGACCCTTTTCGAGTTTGCTCCCTCCCGGAACTCATTGTATGGGACGTCTTTGGTCAACCGACTTTTTCGCAGACAATCTCCGGCCTTCCCTGGCCAATTCGTCTTCGTTCTCAGCAAAACCCCAATCCTCCGATGGAGCGAATACCTTCGGTAGCTCCTCCATCTTTGGGAGCAGATCCGGTAGCAGCGTTCAAACGAACGGACACTCGACAGAATCACCTTCTCGAGCGTCGGCAAATGTTAGCTCCAACGACACGAAAGCACGCCCGAAAGACGGTTTGCTATCCGAACACAACAATGAACTATGGGGTTCGAGCCGAAACCAAACTCGCTCAAGCAACCAATGGCCCCTAGGTTCAAAATAACCAAACGCCCATCAACCGTCCAGCAACTGCGATCCTCGACATGTTGCTCCTGCTGTTACTGCTCCCCCCTGTCGCAACCCTCTAAGTGCGACCCCGCCGCAGCACTTGCGAAACACCACCTAAGGCGACTTCTAAAGCCCTCGCGTCCGTTTCGTGACTCCAAGACCACCGCACTGCACTGTCTAGCCTATCGCCATCGACCCCCATCGCGCTTAATACATGACTCGCCGTCGCGCATACACTCGTGCATGCCGAACCATTAGAGATCGACACCCAAGGCGAAATCGCTTCGATTAACTCTTCCGCCTCCCACCCCGGCAGCGAAACATTAAAAACGTGAGGTAGCGCAAAGGCTCTCTCCCCGTGAATCACTCCCCCATGCTCAAGCACCCAAGCGAGTATCCGCTCGCGAATCGCGAGGCAACGCCCCGAACGATATTGCCCTTCCACCATCGCCAATTCACAAGCTTTGGCAAAGCCAACAATCAAAGGTACGGGAAGTGTCCCCGATCGCAACCCAAGCTCCTGCCCACCTCCAAACATAAGAGGATCCAGCGGTGGTAGCTCATTGCGCTCTCTGCGAACCATCAACGCGCCGATCCCTTGCGGACCGTAAATCTTATGCCCACTCGCACTGATCAATGTAATACCCGGGTGCATCAACGCACGATTCTCTCGACCAAACCCCTGCGCTGCATCGACATGCATCCAAACCCCCCTCGCTTGCGCTGCTGCTGCAACCTCCTCGATCGGCTGGCGAATCCCTGTCTCATTGTTCACCTGCATCAGAGATACCAATAACGTATCGCTACGAATCGCCTCGATCATCCGCTGAGCTGGAACTTCTCCCGTCGGATTAGGAGGCACCAGCGTTACTTCAAAACCGTGATCCTGGAGGTACTGCAACGGTTCCAGAACTGCCTTGTGCTCGATGCGCGAAGCCACCAAATGCTTCTTCCCCACCCGTTTGCCATAGGCAGCCAATCCCAAAATCGCAAGGTTATTGCTCTCAGTAGCCCCGCTCGTAAAGAGCACCTCGTGCCGGCGAACTCCTACAACACTTCCGACGATGTCCCGGGCTTGTTGCACCGCTTCCTTGGCCCTCAATCCATGACCATGCGGACTCCCTGCATTCCCCACCATCTCCCGCATCGCACCCATCATCGCTTCGATAACCCTCGCATCAACAGGATTCGAAGCGTTGCAATCGAGGTAAAGAGGAAGTTGACTCATGATGAACCATCAAGGAAGATCGTCGCCATAGAAGTCTGCCACATGGCGAATCTCCATGCGTCCGCAATTCGGTTTCGTGTAGGATGATACCCTCAAGCCCAAACTCCAGAATACCCCTTTTCCTGGTCGTCCCCTGCAGGAATCGTTGTGATCATCGAAGTAAAAACAAAACCTAATGCAAAACAAAGCCGATTAGAAGCCCTCGACGATGGCACATGGGTTGCACACGTACAAGCTCCACCAGTCGATGGCAAGGCAAATGCAAAACTTATCTGCTTAGTGGCCGAACACTTCGGCGTAAGCAAGTCCTCAGTGACGATCCTTACCGGGGCTACCTCACGCCGAAAAAGAATCGAAGTCGCAACTAACCAACACTCGCCATCTTCTCTTCCTGACGCAACTCCTCAATCAAAGGCCACAACTCGTCGACCTCGTCCTTGAACAAATTCCCGATCAAGATGTCGGTGATCAAGTTCTTCTTGTCCGGATGCCTGCGAACCAATTGACCGAAGTTCAAGCCGTCGTAAAAAGCGCGAACCAAGTTCTTCATTCGCTCCATCGCCTTGCGATGCAAAGGCTCCCAAGCCCGCAAACGCTCTTCGCTCGGATCGTTTACATCGAGCGCGTCGGCAATTGCATCACCCGCCATCTCCGCCGAAGTCAACGCAAGCAATACCCCGGAAGAATACAATGGATCAAGAAATCCAAACGCATCGCCAACCAACACCCAACAATTCCACGCACCCTTCGAAGCCTTGTAGGAATACTCGTTCATAACTCTATATTCCGACACGCAAGTCGCTTCCGAAATCCTCGGTTGAACCCCCGGACATCTCGCCACTTCCTGATGAAATAATTCCTTGGGATCTTTTGTATCGCGGTTCTTGAACAAGTGGTCGAAGTCTGCAACGACCCCGACGCTTACGACGTCGTCATGCAATGGAATGTACCAGAACCAACCTTTTTTGCCCTCGGTCTGAATAACGATCGTACCGCCCTCGTCCTGCCCAGGCTCTCGCTTCGCTCCCTTGTAATAAGTCCAGATCGCAGCCTTCTTTAAATCGGCATCCCACTCACGAAGTTGCATGCGGTCGATCAACAAAGACGACTGACCACTCGCATCCACAACGACCCTTGATCGGACAATCTTTGTCGGCTCTTCGCCACACTTTACCTTCACCCCCACGACGCGGCTTACCCCGTTACCATCTTCTTCGACGACCACGTCCAACACGCGCGCACCCTCGACGACTTCTACCCCATGCTCCCTCGCATTTTCTGCAAGCATGTGATCGAACTCACTGCGCAATACTTGCCAAGTCTGCGAACGCTCATGAGGGTCATACTGAGAGAAACGAAATGGCTCTGAAAGCTTGCCATGTTCATTGATGAACTGAACACCATACTTCTTGGTGAAGTGACTCTTCTTTAACTTCCCAACCATGCCAATCCGTTCCATCACAGGATAGCAGTAGGGGATCAAAGACTCACCCACGTGAAACCTCGGGAAGTGATCACGCTCGAATACAGTAACGCGATACCCTCGCAGTGCGAGAATCGTTGCAGTCGCGGTCCCAGAAGGCCCACCACCAATCACGATTACATCCGGTTGATTGTCTGCTTGAATCATCGGTTCACCCTAACTCTTTGGTTTGAAACATTCGCAGAGATTACTCTCCGTGACCCCACGTAGCACAACCCCTACCATGAACTTCCCGATCCCTCATGCGGCTTGCGTAGCTTCCTGAGTAAGCGGCACAATTCCACACTATCGGACTGAGACAAATGCCCCGCCTGCTCGCGGTGCATTCGCTCCACGGATCCTTGCAATTCTGTTAACAACTGCAATCCCGCTTCCGTGATCGCCACAAAAACAGTGCGGCGATCCTCTTGTGAACGGAGTCTTGTCACAAGCCCCCGTTGCTCTAGTTTGTCGATCATCCGCGTGATGTCCGGAGCACGCGAAATCAACCTCTCCGAAATCTTCAAAGTTGGAAGTGGTCTCGGAGCGACCACCTGAAGGATTCGCAATACATTGTATTGCTGCGGTGTCAGATCCAATCCCGCAAAAAGCCCGTCTTCCAATGCCCTGAGTCGGTCGTACGTTCTCCAGATCGAGAGATAAACCTCTTGTTCCGGTGAATCGAATTTGCGATTACGCGACTCGCCAACCTCGGATACATCGCTGCTTATCGCATCGTTGTTCTTGCTGTCGGTGTTCTTGGAATCTGCTCCGCTCATCTTCATACCGCAATTATAGTCGTCTGAACAACCATTGTCGAGACAATATTTATTGCGACTTTTACAACGAAGCTTCCAAGAAAACGATTCCCCTGCGAAACGAGGCATTTGCAGAAAAGGCAAACTGTGAAAATAGGGTATCTGCCAACGAATTTAACGATTAAGTCGATTTTAAGGTCAAGTTCCCTCGCTACCCGATCCGATGACGAAAGAATAAAAGTGTCCGCGTTGGGCCCTGGCCCGAACGGACCTTTGAACGAATTCAAAAATCGCAATATTCACCCTTGGCAGCATTAGATTAGATCATGAAACGATCCAGTACTTCGTCCGCCGATTCTCTATCCGTGCAACGTTTCAGCTCGATGAGGGGCTCCGCTACCCTACTCTGCACGGCGTTGCTGGTTCTTGCGAACGCCGGTTGCACGACCTTGTTCGGCCGCAAGGGTGGCCCTGGAGATGACTTAGATCTATCTCAAATCAAGCGGGAGGGATATACCGTCGGACCCAACGGCGTGATGCAAGCCGCACCGAGCGATGAGACTAGTGTGGTGCTGGAGGTGGTCGATAGCAAGCGACATTTCGAGAAGATCCCGCTGATCCAAGGTCAATCGATGTTTATTGCAGACGTCGTGAAAGACGCTGACTTACGAAAGAAGTTAGGTCCGATCCATGTTCGGATTCTACGCCCGAACGGCAATGGCGCTCCGGTTCGTATGGACGTGGACTTCGACGATTCCGGTAAGCGAGTCAAAGATGGCACCAATTATTCTTTGCGCCCTGGCGATCATATTGTGGTGACGAAAGACGACCGCGGATTTGCCTCGCAGATGTTGAGCAAGTCACCATTGTCGGGATTGCTTCGCTGAGTACTCTGATGGTGTTTGGATAAATCACTTTCGAGTTGGATACACGAAGCGCTAGATGCGAACCGATGGTTGAATTGAATGGTTGAATCACATGGCTGAGCAGTGGTTGGACTTGGCCTCGGCCGTCACCGGTGTGTTCTTGGTGATGCTCATTGGAGGCTGCGCTCGGCATTGGAAGTGGTTTACGAAAGAGGTTGACCAGTCGCTGGCGACCTTCACCTCGTACGTGTTGATGCCCAGCCTATTCTTTCATCGCATCATTTTAGACCGTAATCTATCGAACGACTTGGATGCTTGGTTTCCGGCGCTCGTCGGCTTTCTCTATACGGCTGTCGGAATCTTGGTGGCTTGGTGGATCGCGAAGACGTTTGGACGCTTCGCTGGATTACCTACAGCATCAGAGCAAAGGACCTTTGCACTAAGCGCAGGAATCAACAATTACGGCTACATTGCCTTACCATTAGCCGACCTCTTTTATCCGGCCTGTGTGGTGACTTTGATGATACACAACGTCGGCGTTGATTTGGCACTTTGGAGTGTGGGGCTGTTTACCATCAGCGGCAAAGGCCTGAAAGACTCTTGGAAGAGAATCGTCTTTAGCCCTCCATTATTAGCAGTCCTCTTAGCAGTGTTGATTAAACATTGGGGATTGGAACATGCTGTCCCAAGTGCTTTGCTACAGACCACGGAGAAACTTGGACGTTGTTCCGTCCCGATGGGACTGGTTCTCAGTGGCGCGATCCTTTACGATTACTCCCGTCACGTCGAGTGGAACTTAGCGTCGAGAATCCTCACCTTCGCAATCGCAATGCGACTTATTTTGCTACCATGGCTGATACTCGCAATTGGAGCTTGGTGGACGAGCTCGGAGAGTCTAAAACAAGTCTTATTACTTCAAGCTGCCATGCCGGCAGCCACGTTTCCGATTGTGATGACCCGCCTTTACAAGCAGTCGGTAGAAACCGCTTGGATCATCGTCGTGGGCACTTCGTTACTGAGCCTTTTCACCATCCCGATCTGGATGGTGATTGGCCGAAGAATTCTAGGTCTGTAATCGACGCTTTCTTACTAGGAATGAACCTTACAGACTCTTGTAGCAACCTGGCTATTGTTGAGTCTGTTTCTGCCAATACACTGCTTTCATCAACAATTCTGAAAACAACAATCAACCGAAAATTCACGAATATAGTCGGCTCAGTTTACAGTATCATAGGACATCCGCGATCGAACGCTTCATGAGGTTCGTGATCGCCGAACCACCATTCTTCAACTAAGTGAATTCTTAAGAGTTTGTTCTATGAATCCCGCGAGTGACAAGAATTTTTTGTTTGTCTTGATCGCGTATCAAAACGGATACATCACGGTTGAACAATTCCTTGAATGCGCGGTCGTTTGGAACAAAGATCCCAAACGAGAAATCGGCGAGATTCTCGTGGAAAAGAAATTCCTTGACGAAACCGAACGATTCAATATTCAAGGGATCGTCGAAGACCGAGTACGACGGCTCGGAGGCTTGGAAAATAGCCTTAGCTTTGCCATCGATAACGGCAGTGTGCCCGATGCACAAGATCTTCCTCAAGAGTGGGCAGACCGCTTAAATAGAGATACGAAGATCATTCCTCCGCGAGAGTCCTCCTCCGGCAATTTAGTTGCAAATCGATATCAACTGCGCAGTGAGCTAGGACAAGGTGGACAAGGGATTGTCTACGAAGCTGACGATTTGGAGTTGGGGCGACGAGTAGCGATCAAAAAAGTACGCCAGGAGTATGAAGATGATCCAAATGCCATCGGTGGCTTGATCGAAGAAGCCCGGAACACAAGTCGTTTAGATCATTCCAGCATTGTGCCGGTCTACGACGTGAATAAAGACGAGCGTGGCAAGCCGTTGTTTGCGATGCGACTGATTCGGGGGGAGCGACTTTCTGATGTGATCGATCGAATCGACTACAAGCAATTAAATCGCTCGAAGTATCTAAATGCGATCCGACCGTTACTTCGACACCTTATCGATGTCTGCAATGCCGTCCAGTATGCATTTGATGATAACAATGTCATTCACCGTGACATCAAACCAGATAACATCATGATCGATCGTTACGGCGATACGGTGTTGATGGACTGGGGAATGGGGAAATCGGTCAATGACAGTAGCCAACTCGACGAACAAGCGTCGATTTTCTTTCGCCCAAGCTTGTTCGATTCGGATTCTGGATCCGAGCGAACCCGTGCTGGAACGATCAAAGGGACGATGCATTACATGAGTCCAGAACAAGCTCAAGGGCTTGTTAAAGAGATCGATCATCGCACCGACATCTATCTCCTCGGTGCAACGTTATACAAAACGCTCGTAGGCAAGACACCTTACCGGATGGAGCAAGGAAAGTTTTTCGAGATGCTACAACGCGCTCGAAAGAATGAGTTTGAAGCTCCTCGCAGTGCGAATCCCAAAGTGCCGAAAGAACTCGAAGCCATTTGCTTGAAAGCGATGGCCACCTCACCAAACGATCGCTACCAGCGCGCAGAGACGCTTGCGCAAGACCTTGAGAACTGGATCGCTGGTGAACCAGTTACGGCTTTGCCTGACGGATTGATGAGAAAAACTGAACGTTGGTTGAAACGAAATGCTCGCTCCGCAATCATAGGCTTGACCATCCTCTCGTTGGGAGTCGCCGGATTGACTTGGGCAAACCTCGCCATCCGCGATCAAGAACGCAAGACCCAGCAAAGTCGCGCAAACGTATCAAAAGTAATCGATCTATTCGTAGAAAAGCTTGAGAACTTAGTGGTACAGTTCCCAGACTCGGAAGAATATCGCGTGGAATTCCTCAATGCGATGGTATCGCAAGTCACTGATTCAACTATAGAGAATCCTGACGATTATGTCCTTCGCAACGACCTTGTTCGGCTCTTGACCCGCCTAGCACGAATCGAAGGCAAATTAAAGTCCGATCAAGCAATAAGCCATTTCGACCAAGCAACCAAAATAATCCAATCTTCGGTCACCGCCCCGATCCCATCGCAAGATCGTATCAATTGGGACATCGCCGAAGGGGACTTGTCGTATTACCATGCGGATCATTTACTCGGAAAAGGCAAACTCGAAGAAGCCTATGCAATCAACAAAGTGGCTAGAACGGTCGGAAAAAAGTTACACAGACAGGAACCGAACAATCCGAGTTTTGCAGTCTCCTTTCAGCGATCACTGTTGCAATTTGGACAAATACTTGAGAAGGACGGGAAAGTGCCAGAGGCAGCCCAAGCTTATCGCGACGGCAACGATTCTCTAAAACCATTTGTTGACCAATACCGAGAATTGCCTACCCCTGATTCTGGATTTTTAAACTCCGATAACGGTGAGCATGGCGCAGTGTTGTACTACATGCTCGGTCGTGTAACCGAGGCTCGCTCTGCTGCCAAGCAAAACGATCAAAAGACCGCCGAATCCACTTGGCTTGACGCACTCAGCACCGCGAGATTAGCAATGAGATTTGAAGATGGACAGAATGACGGCTCAAACTTCGAACTCCTTTGCCTGAATGAACTGCATCAGATGATGTTGCAGTCCAATCGATTCGATGAAGCGACCAAATACTACGAAGAGAGCATACAGGCTTCACGACAATCACAAGATCCGGCGAGCTGGCTGGAACGATGGATGAAAATTGCCACGCAACATGCGATGGCTCTTGCAGAACCTCGGCTTGCGCAAGCGATCGAAACGCTACAAAGTACCGAGCAGACTTTAGCTGATAAAAAGTTCACGGAATTGCTTAATGAGGATCCATCCCTAAAGCTACAACTAGATCTGCGTATCGCAGCCGCCAAAGTCGCGATCGCAAAACAGAAACTCACTCTCAACCAAGCAACCGCCGACGAAGTCCAAGCAGTCCAAAGCGAACTGCAAGGACTTGTGGATAAGGCAAAGATGGAGAATTGGTTTGATGAGGTTAAAGAATCGCTGTCAATTGAATAACCTATCACAATAACCGATTCGCTGGCGTACCTGTTCTTGCGTGAGACGTAGACGAGAAATCGTTTAGCAGTCAGCCGTAGGCGTACCCGTTCTTGCGTGAGACGTAGACGAGAAATCGTTTAGCAGTCAGCCGTAGGC
>JBEICB010000189.1:0-9140 GCA_040373655.1 Pirellula sp.
ACAAAGCCGCGCCGTGGGCGATAAGCTCATCGGGATTAGAGGTCAGTTTTACCTTTTTGCCGGTTAGCTGCTCGACTTTTTTCACGACCATCGGAATGCGACTTGAACCGCCTACCAATAGGATCTCGTCGATATCATTGAATCTCTTACCGGCGGCTTCTACCACATCGCGTGTGGTAGCTATTGAACGGTCGACCAAAGGTTCGATGGTTTCTTCAAATTCGGACCTCGATAAATTGAAGGAGATGCTCATGCCATCGTGTTCGAATTCGATGGGAATTTCGGTACGATCGGACAGTGCGTGCTTGATTTCGCGAGCTCTTTTCCAAAGACGCTGCATTTCTGCCAGATGCATACGAGGATCTACGCCGTGACGGTCTCGGAATCTTTCGGCGATGATACTGATGATACGTTCGTCAAAATCGCGACCACCCAAGTAGATATCGCCGTCGGTGCTGATAGCTCGAAACGTTTGGTTCGAGAATTCAAGAAGGGTTACGTCAAAGGTACCCCCTCCTAAGTCATAGACCAATAGCTCTTTGGGACGAGTGTTTGGTTGGTCATTTTTAAGCAACAATTGATGGCCAAGAGCGATGGCGGCTGAGGTTGGCTCATTGATGATTTCAATGATATCGAGTCCTGCAAGCTTGGCGGCTTGTTGAGTCGCGGTACGTTTCCTTTCGTCAAAATAAGCGGGCACGGTGATTACGGCCGAGTTGATTTCCCCATGTCGTTCGCTGACGATCTTCATGAGGTGTCGGATCAGGTATGCGGTAAGGACTTCTGGTGGAACCTGATTGCCACGAATTTCGCGACTGAAGTGTGCTTTACCAATATCTCGTTTGAAAGCTTCAGCCAGTCCTTCTGGATCGAGTAATCCTACGTCGAGGGCCGCATCGCCGACCATCACGTTGGTTTCAAAATAGACCGCACTTGGAATTAGGTGTTTTCCGGCTCGATTCGTTACTACCTGCGGACGCCCACTGCTGTCGACGACCGATGCCAAAGAAATGGTCGTTCCAAGATCGATTCCTAATCCCAACTCTTGCTGTGCCATTTAGGGCGATTCTCCTTAGGAAGAACGGACATGTACTCTAACGAAATCAACCGATGGATAGCCACATCTAGCAACGCGCTTTGCGATCGTTACTTATTGATCGACATCATCGAGCCCAGCGAATGGATTGTCTTTGGGTAGCTCTTTTGAGTCGGTAGATTGGTCGTCACTTTTCGTAGGAACTGATTTCTTGAGATCGGGGTTGGGATCCAAGGCTGTTGGTTCCAATTGGTTCGTTTCTGGCTTAGGTGTGGACTGGTTCTTCTTCGAGTTTGAAGGTGTTGGTGAAGTCGGGATAATCAGGATTAGAGAGATTAAGCACAATCCACCAATGAGGATCGCCCAATTCTTCTGTTGTTTGCTCCAGGTTTTTGGCTGAAACAATTGATTTGCAAGCAGTGGCTTCTTCGGTTGGGTGTTGGGATTTGCCCGAGTGTTGTTTGGTGTTTGGGAGGGAGGCCGAATTGTTTGTTTTTCGGCGAATTGCCGGTTGTTCAAGTTCGCTGGGCTTGAATTTCCTGGGGTATTCGAGAGATTACGGGCGATTGGTGCGGGTTGGCCCTGAGGTGACTTGGGTGGTTTTGGGGTCGAGACACCTTGGAGAGTCGTCGTCTTGATTGGGCCGCTAGGAGCCGATACGCCGGGTCCTTTGGGTGGACTGACCGTGGGTGGATTGGTTGGGTTTACCCGTACTGGGTTGCTGGCTGGGATGTTAGGGGTACTTGGGGCTAATGGTCTGGGGAAAAAGCGGCTTACAAGTTGGCGAATATCAAATCCACCACTTTGAAGGGTGAACTGTAGGTCCGGTCCATTAGCTGAAAGTCGAATGATGTCACCAGAGCGAAGGGGCCTTTCTTCGCTGAACAGGAGTTGCTCATTGATAAAGATAGGATTTTCCTGTTCGGATCGTATAGACCAACCCTCGGGAGTGCGGGAGAAAACCGCAAGGGCACGGTCGGAGTGTTTTTCAGATTCGAAACAAATGAGACAGTCATCGCTAAAACCAGCTCGGAACTCAGATAGGTCCGTTCCAATCATTTCTCCGGCTCTATTTCCAGATGCGATTACCAGTACCACCCCATTGGTCGGTCGTTCAACAATGCAAGAGGCTAGCTGTTCTGGCCCCAACTTTCTTCCCTGGACTTGGCTTGCTGTGATTGGGGCAGAAGGTGGAACGATGATGAGGCTTTCGGGTAGGTCGCTCAGGGCTTGTTCTGCACTTCGGTAGCGATCTATGGGATCCTTGGCAACAAGCTTTCGAATCACCTGGGTTAATTCCACCGGGCATGCTTTGGCAAACAGATTAGCTTCTGGAGCCATCAGCGAAGAGCCGTGCCATTGGAACCAAGCAAGATCGTCTTCGGGGGCATCATCGCCAACACCTTGGAATGCCCTTCCGAATCTGTTTCCGGCTAACAACTCGAGTGCGAGAAATCCAGCCGAATACAGATCGGTCGACGGAGACATCGGCCCGTAGGCATCGTTGGTGTGTTCGGGTGTGAGATACTTCTGATTGATTGGAGGGGGGAGAGTACCTGGCTGATTTGAATCGACTAGTAGTCCATCGCTGAGCATTGCGTGACCGCGAGGACTGAAAAATACGTTGGTAGGTTTGATATTTCCGTGAAGGTAACCAAGCTCATGCAGGAATGCTAAAGCTTTAAGGACATCTCGCAGGACGTGGAATACCAATTTGGGATCCGAGCTTCCTTCATTGAGTCGCACCGCCGCACTTCGATCCCAAAGTTCTTGTACGATTTCGTTAGATTCTGGTTTTACATCGAGGTACCGGACCAAAAGCGGATTCGAAAGTGTTTGCCAAGTCTTGGCTGCACTGAAAAATCGGTCGTGTTTGAAGTTGGATAGATTTTGCCTATCGAAACACTTGACGGCCACCAGCGTGCCGTCGGGCATCTGCGACTCGTAGACAGTGGCTAATTTGCTGGCACCTATGCGACGGGTAGGCTTAGGCATTATAATCTAGCTCCTTGATAATCCATTTAGTCTCCGATTCTATCTAATTGTGGTTTACCTTGAAAATACCCTGTGGTTGCCCTTTTCTGTCGTATTTCTTATTGAATCCCCTTTGAGTTTGAGCTTCTGGAGGCCGCAAACATGCATGCTGTCGAAATCTATCGCCAGACCGTACGCTTCTTCTTGTCGCCGATCCAAAGCCTGCTGGATGATCCTGACGTGTCCGAAGTATTGGTCAATGGGCCAGACAGAGTATACTTCGAAAAATCAGGACGACTACAACTCTCAGACAAATCTTTCCCTAACGAGGAGTCGTTGCGCGCCGCGGTGACCAACATTGCCGAATACGTTAACAGAGTGGTCGACAAAGAGAATCATAGTATGGATGCTAGGTTGCCAGATGGATCTAGGGTCCATGTGATCATACCTCCAGCGGCACGTGGGGGGACGCATCTTTCGATTCGAAAGTTTAAGAAATCGACTTTCGATCTTTCTTCATTGGTAGCATGGGGTAGCATGTCTGAGGCACTAGCGGAGTTCCTTTCTATCGTCGTAAAGATCCACAAAAACACAGTGATATCTGGTGGTACTGGTACGGGGAAAACCTCGATGCTCAATGCGTTATCTTCTGCGATTCCTGAGAACGAGAGGATCATTGTCATTGAAGACAGCTCGGAGCTCCAACTTCAACAGCCTCACACAGTGTACTTAGAAGCGCAACCGGCAAGGCCAGATGGGCGTGGAATGGTCAGCATTCGAGATTTGTTCGTTGATTCCTTGCGGATGCGACCCGACCGCATCGTCGTGGGAGAAGTCAGGCGAGGCGAAGCGATCGATATGATCCAGTCCATGATATCTGGCCATTCGGGAGCTTTGACTACGACCCATGCCAACACGCCTTACGATGCATTAATCCGACTTGAGACTATGTGTTTGATGTCGGGGCTCGATATGCCTGTGCATGTCGTGAGGCGTCAAGTTGCATCTGCCGTGCAGGTTCTGGTTCAGTTGACTCGATTTGATGATGGTTCAAGGCGAGTGTCGAGTGTTAGCGAGAGTCTTGGCTTGGATGAAGATGGCAATTATGTGGTCAAGTCTATTTACGAATGGAAGCCTAAAGGTCGGGATCAACAGCAGCGATTGATTGGAGAGCATGTTTGGACCGGGAATGTAGCCAGTTTCGCGAAAGAGCCTCATCAATTAGGCTTGGGGAACTCGATCCTGCATTGCAATGAGGTCTTTCCTATTGCGAATCAAGATTGATTCATCGGAAAGCGGGTCAATCGACGTCTCCGGCTCCTCGTTTCATATTGGTAAGAGACGCGATTCGATCGATGGCATAGGATCGCACTCGACCCACGGGTGATTCCGTCTCTTTCGATTGACCGGCGCGACGGACCAATTCGTTGTCGAGCAAAACTTCGTAGGATTGGATCACGAGATCTGGTTCTTTGGATCCCCACCGAACATCGGCGATCCTAGCGTCGCAGAGATTCTTGAGCACCTCGCTTAATTTTGGATCTTCTTGAAGTTTCATGACCAGATCCTCGGTGAAGCGGTATCGGGTTTCGGTGTTATCGATTTGTTTCGATTCGTCGTTTGAAAGAAGCAAGAAGGCTGCCAGGATGCAGCTTAATATCACCCCTAGCTGAATCGTCGAGCGAGTTTTCTTGGCCCGTTTCGCATCGAGTGCTCCTTCGTCAGGAGCTTCGTGCTTTCCTAGGTCCAGATAGACGTTCTGGCTTAAGACCAAGGTCTGTCCAACCAACCACTCTGATTGCTGGCCAGGTTGCAATTCGGACTCTCCGATAAAAATCGCAAACGAGTTCAGATTCCTTATAAAAACGACCTCGCCGCGCACCTCCAGCAGGGCTGACCGATCGGCAAGTTCCGAGATCGGGATCGACAGTTCGCACTGTGGATGACTACCGATTTGATACCGACCGTTGGAAAGCTGGGTAGTCGAAGTCTCCAAATTTGGAGCGTGAATGTTTAAGTAAAACATTGTCTTGTCGGATACCTTACGATTCAAAAAGAGCGGAAAGGACAAACGGCGCGGCAATCAGAATCAAACATCCCAACATAATCAACATTGCAGGGAACACCAAAGCAACTTCGGATTCCGAGCTTGCTTTCTCAGCCCACTGAGTGCGTTTAAGTCGCATCTGGCTGGCTTGAGTCCGCAGGATTTCAGCCAAAGGCGTACCTAATTGCTGTCCCTCAATCAAGGCCATGACAACCTCATCGATATCTTCATCCTGAGTTCTTGCCACCAGACCGCGGAGCGCATCATCACGCTTGCCCAAAGCTAAGTCTCTGCGAACAATCGCTAGTTCATCACCTAGGGGTGTTCCTTTTGCCTCGTTTGTCGCAACGTCCATGGCTTCGTGGAAGCCACCACC
Source organism: Pirellula sp. (assembly GCA_040373655.1). Classification (GTDB taxonomy): domain Bacteria; phylum Planctomycetota; class Planctomycetia; order Pirellulales; family Pirellulaceae; genus JBKCUI01. Next base: position 5,434 of record JBEICB010000189.1, read on the forward strand.
GACATTCATCATCAGTGCCATCAAGTCGATCGCAGCGGCAAACTGCCGTTTGAGCTTAATCTGACGTCGTACAGACTTACTTTTCAGAAGACGAATCGCCAAAAATGTATATCCAAAAAATGCGATCAGCGAGCTGATGATCGCCCATGCCACAGACCCCAGAGACAGTCCGAAGGCGAATCCTAGTGCTGCGGCACCAAGTCCTTCGATCTTTGTGCAAGCGATGAACTCAGAAGATTTCCAGGGAGCTTTGATCCCAGCAGACAACAAGTATTTCTGAACCGACTCTAATTGCTTACTTGATTTCTCAATCCCGGGTGCCAGTTCATCGATCCAGGGTTCAAACCAAAGAAACGTTTTGGATTCAGCTCTCAGTGATTCCCGGCGCGTTACTTCAAAGCGTCCTAGCGATGGATCCACTTTACGTTGGCGAAAAACCATGTCAGCCAAGATCGCACAGAGGCTAACAACAGACAGGAAACATAGTATGGGAGCAATAATCATCGCTACAAATCCACATCTAAAATAGCCATGCACCACTTGAATGAAACAAATACGATTCCTCCGACTACAACCAGTACAAGATTACCGATGAGCGTACTGTAGAGCAGATTCATCGAAGCCGGATCTAGCACAGTGAAAAGCCCTAGGAAGAAGACAGGGAATGAGGATAGAATGATCGCAAGCATGCGTCCAGAAGCGGTATCCGATTCAAGCTTGCGCTCCAGTCGCTGCATCTCCTGAAGGCTTTTGCTAATTTCCTCAAGTGCCTTAGCTATATTTCCTCCCTGTTCAAGCGATACAATTACGGAGGAAGAAAAAACGGTAAACGATTCGAGATTCAGTCGCTTTTGAACTTCCCGGAGGGCCTCTTGGATACGACTGCCACCCTTGTAGTATCGAACGATGCGAATCAACTCATTAGACAACGGATAGGGAGTTTCAGCAGCGACTTTCTCAAACGCTTGAGCCAAAGAGAGTCCGGCGCGACAGGAGTTCGCAACACCCATGCTCACTCGAACCAATTGATCTCTCAATTTGGTTTGACGTATCTCTATGAGCCAATCCAGTATGAATCGTGGCGAAACAAAGATTACAAAGACCATACCAAGTCCGACCGGGATCATTTGAAAGATCACCCCGAACAACAGGAACGCACCAAACATCGCTATACCCCACCACCTCATCCACCCGCTGACGGACTCTTCATCCATGCCAAGGGCATTGAGTCGTGGCAATATATCCTTGATGTGGCGTTGCGCGATGATATCCCATGCAGGGCCCAACCAAAGGGAGGTCATCATCACGGTGGCAAGGACCAAGAGGCTTGGCAGTAAATAAACTAGAAACGAAGGGGGGTGATAGCCCCTGGTTTGATCTACCATGCTGGCCGTCTCCTGACTCCAGGCTTGACCCATCAGGGTCCATGAAATCAGTGACGCGGAAATCCCCGTCGAGGCCGCCTTTAGGCATTGTTTGATCATAGCTAAAGCTCTCGAACGTTAGCGATAAAAAGTATCGAGTTTCAGCAGGGGAGGGTTCTGTTCCAGGAGTTCTTCCATAAATGTTGGCAGTGCACCTGTAGGACAAAGTTTTGCATCGCGATTGTCTCCATTTAGCAAGAAGAGATCCTTGGTTTTTATCCGCTTTTGGTCTGGGTCATACCCCACAAATTCAGTGATCTGAGAAATCCTTCGGGATCCATCGCGACAGCGCTTCAATTGAACGACCAAGTCAATGGCTGAAGCGATCTGACGATGGATGGATTCCGATGGTAAATCGGCAGCCATCTGGACAAGCACCTCAAGCCGCTCGATGACATCTTCGGACGTATTGGCGTGAATGGTCGTCATGGATCCATCGTGCCCAGTATTCATGGCTTGAAGCATGTCCAAAGCTTCAGCACCACGGCATTCGCCCACCACGATTCGATCCGGACGCATCCTCAAGGAGTTTTTGACCAAATCCCTAATCGAGTACTCTCCTCGCCCTTCGACGTTGGCTAGCTTGGTTTCCAAAGTTACAACATGTTCTTTTTGCAGTCTTAGCTCAGCGGTATCTTCCACCGTCACAATACGTTCCTTGTCGGGGATAAAATCACTCAGGCAATTGAGCATTGTAGTCTTACCCGTTCCGGTACCCCCGGAAACCAAAATGTTCTTGCCAATGATGACCGCAGCTTCCAAAAACTCAGCCACAGTTGGTGTGATCGCACCCCATCGTATCAAGTCCTCTATAGTTACCTTCTTGGTCGGGAATTTGCGGATGGTAAGGCATGGGCCTTTCACTGCAATCGGAGGAATGATCGCATTAACCCGACTGCCATCGAGCAATCGCGCATCGACCAAAGGTTGGGATTTATCGATGCGGCGTCCTACCCGCGAAACGATACGATCAATAATGGTTTCCGTCACTTCGTCAGACACGAATCTTCGTCCGGATTGCTCAAGCAAACCCTGCTTTTCTACATAGATCTTGTCCCGGCTTACCACCATGATCTCAGTGATCGTCGGCATGCTCAGCAGATCCTCCAGCGGCCCATAACCAAATAGAATGTCCTTAATTTGCTTTTTCAAGTATCGATGGGCTGCATACTGGATAAATGGGCTCTGTGGACTGAGCTGTTTGGCTTCCCTTTCTATTTTCCAAGCGGTCCAAAATCCCCTATCAATTTTCCCTATCTTCTTGCTGATGTCCGAAGTTGCTTGCGGATCGATGCGCTGATCGATCGCACAGGCTCGCGCTATCAATTCCGTTTCAAGTTCGGGGGATGCTGTAACCATTTCAGCCCATCGACGATCTGTAGACTTGATCGATGAAGACAATCCAACCGTATCTTCAATTACTTTAGATAGCAGGCTGCTCTGTACGCTCAAGGCAGCGGCATACATAAGCACATCGCTCTCCGAAGAATCCAGAAATCCGTTCAAACGAGCAATCTCTTGAATGTCTTCCTCAATCTGTTGCAGTTGCTGTCGACTCAGCTTGTTGCAATCGATATCCAATAGTTCTCGCATTCGGTTGAGCAATTCGCTATGCACAGTCAATATCACATTGGATAATCGCTCATCAATAAGCCCTGAATCGATACTTACCCCTTTAGTTTCAATCTGCAAAATATATGGGAATATCTCGATCGACTCGCTAACTGGAAGCAATGCTCGCTCACCGCAAAGCAGCCGTTGGGTTGCGATTACGATTTCATTCTGTCCAATATTGGTGATTTCCCAATGTCCATTGTTTCGACTTATAACCGCATGCCTTTGGGAAACATAAGGGTTTACCAAAACCACATCGTTAGAGCTATCCGAACCGATACGAACCAGTTCCACATTGCGATCAAAAACTCTTTTGGCAGCATTTCCTTTTACGCTGTATGTAATCCGCATAGGTAAGCCTCTAGTCGTAAATTGGCGATTCAGATAAGAGTTACCTGCGGTTTTTGATTTCTTCAATGAGCACACTCAACATCACTGCATTGCCGGCCCGCTGGGCATCGCAAAAAAGCTCAAGTTTCGATAGAGAGTCCCTCATACTGGGATTCTCTTTGTTGTAAGCAATACCGATACTCTGAGCGCTAGATTGCCGCGAACTTGTCGGACCGTCCTGATCATTGCGGAATTTAGAACCAACAGCAACAACCCGGTATGGTCAAATCCATTCGGGTTCCGCGATCTTATATAGACTAACGCGAAACTGAATATAAT
>JBEICB010000347.1:0-3615 GCA_040373655.1 Pirellula sp.
GCCGATTCTCTACCTTCGTGAATTGAGAGTAATCGCCCAACCGATGGTAGACTCTAGCAAGCATTCGCAAACCAGGAATGAACTCGGGGGCAAGTTGTTGGCAATTGCGAAGTGCCTTTTCGGCTTCCTGTAACTTGTTGAGCTGGAGCAGGCTGGCTCCTAACATGAAGTGCCCCATAGGATTTCCGTATTGTAAAGCGATCGCAGCCAATGCGGAATCGACAGCATCATGGCTTCGATTCTGATGCATCTCGATCCGTGCCTTTACCAAGTAAGCTTGGGGATTGTCTGGATCTGCTTCCAGCACACGTGCAACCGCTGCTAAGCCTTCGTCCCAACGTCTCAATGCTGCATAACAACGCGCCAGGAACAATTGGATTTGAATTTCCTGTGGCAACTTGCCTTGAACAGTTTCGAGGAGCTCCAAAGCGGTAGCAAAGTTCTCGCGTTCGATGGCGATCGAAGCTTTAATCAAATCCGCGTTTTCAGTCCGGCCAAAATGGTCGCGTGCTTGATCGATCGTCGCATCGGCCTCTTCAAGCATCTTGAGTTGCAACTGGCAGTTAGCAAGAACTTGAGCATAGTCCGACCGGAACGGCTGAGCGTGAAAACACTTCTCAAGTAGTGGGAGGGCTTCTTCGTATTTCATAGCGAACATAAATGCCCTCGCCATATTCCAATCGTTTTCCCGATTGGTCTCAGCGATCGCGACCGAGTTGTCTTCGGGGATCTCGTCGATGTATCCAAGCGCGACGAATTGGTCGAGCAACGCGCGATTCTCTGTCTCGCTCAGTGGCACACGAGTACGCGCCATGCCTGAGGACGATTCCCAACTGGAAATCAATTCAACATCTCGTTTCTCGGCAAAAACATCCTCAAGCACTCTGCCTTCCATGTCTTGGCCTACAGGTAGCCCAAAGTAGTGTAAGACCGTTGGGGTGATGTCCAACAAGCGAGCGCCGAAGACTAGCTCGTCTTTGCTGAAGCCTTCGCCTGACGCCACAAAAACACCTTGCGGGCGATGCCAGACCGTGATCCCCGCCGGGACGCGTGGAGTGAACTTGGGACGCAGATGGTCGCTATGGAATCCGTGATCCGAGACAAGCATCACGGCTGTTTCGGGGCCAGCGAGTTGAAGCAATCTTTGGAGCATCAGGTCGTGTAGACGATACGCTCCATTGACGACATCTTTGTACATCTCGAAGTCTTCGTCGGGGATACCTTCCATTTTTGGAGGATGGTAGTGCATGAACTGATGAGAGATTTCATCGATGGTTCGGTAATAGACCGCAAAGAAATCCCAATCGGGGTCTAGCTCCATCAATCGCACCGCAGCGTTGTGTGCCGAGAATGCTTCTGAAAGGCGTTTTGCAAGTTGCCATAAACGCTGGTCTTTCGCCTGATCGACTTTGGGGGCATTGGGAACGAACAGTCGAACCACATAATCGGGATCGATATCGTGGGTACTGATGCGGTCTTCGTTAAGGAGTTCAGCAAGCTCATCAGGAAAGTAGGTACCTGGCGGAGGGGGGGGCCAAGTCGCTGGATCAGAATCCGCCGAGACATCGGGGACATGGCAATACATGTTCGATACCATCTTGCCGGGAATGTCCCGTTCGCCTTGGGTCGCAAACCAACTGACAATGTGGCTTTTGAGCCCCCGCTCGGCAAGCATTTCCCAAACCGTCTTGCATTTGCGCGTGGCTGCAGAGACCGGAACGATAGCCCCCGATTGTGGCTCGACTTCGGTGAACCCTGGAACACCGTGGTGATAAGCCATTTTGCCGGTGGCAATCGAGGTCCAGAGCATGGGAGACAACTGCGGCTCGAGAGTCGTCAGGTTGCCACTGGTTCCGGAATTGACGAGACTCTCAAGGGCAGGCATTGTGCCCGCGTCCATCAAGGGGTTGATCAGTTTCCAATCGGCCGAATCCCAACCGACAAGGAGCAATCGTTTTTTGGTCATCAATGGTATGTATTAAAAATCAACGATCGGACGGATCAAATTATTCGGACGGATCAAATTCAACCTGCTGCTCCCCCCTCGCCCGTTGGCGACGAGGGGGATGAGAAGGACTAGGGGGACGAGAAGTACGGTGGAAAGAGTCCTGCACTAGCGATTCACACTACGACGAGCGATTCACACTACGTTACGGGCTCTTCCACTCAGAACTCTTCCGCTAGGGGCTCTTCCACTCGGGGAAAAGCGGACAACAACTAAGACGCAAGGCCTTCGTTGCATGCCTCTTGGCTCGCCTGTCGCTTCTTACGCCATTGACGCAGTGCAGTGCCACCCATGAGTAGCGCCACGACAGCACCGCTCGCTGGCTCTGGTACCGGCGCACCACTTGGTGTTTGGATCGCTACGCCGACGTCCGACTCGTAAGCCGCACTGACCAATTTGAACGTGTTGGTCGAAGCTGTCCAAAGGACTTCGATATAGCCGTATCGACCCGCAGAAGTCTTGAAGCCAAGAAAGGAGTTTGGGCCAAAATCGCTTACGGTTCTTAAATTATTCTTGAACACCGTCGGGAGATACGAACCGACAAAGCTGCCACTGGATGGGCCTACAACAACGCCCGGTCCATTGTTAATTGGGGTGTCAAAAGCACCATTACCGGTGGTTGCTAAAATTCCGCCGCCATTCGGGCTTTGTAACGATAGACCAGTGTTTCCACTGTAAGAGCTTAACGCGAAAATCGTGTTTCCTGGAATAAAGTAAAACAATCCGAAACCGCCATTGGCAAGTCCCAAATTATCCGCGGTGTATCCCGTCAAATCGATCGAAATGACTCCGGATTCGGCGGATGTTCCTATCACAATAGCGCCAACTCCCGTTGCCAGGTAAGCTCCCAAACGCGCTCTTCGTGTGGAAGAACGTTCAATTTTTCTCGCAACCTTCATTCGAAACCCTCGTCTTTTAAAAGATCGACTGCCATCCTTGGTTTAAAATTCTAAAAACTCCCACGATGAGAGAACGCGTCCATCTATTACTAGTAATGCGAAAACAATCCGCATCGGTTCCCGTTGCGGACGATTTTTCTTGGAACTACAATTTTCTTGGTTTCAAGTACCGAGTGATCGAAATCTTCGTCGCCTACAGGTTGCTTCCATGCAGCAAGAACCAGGTTCGGTTACACGGTGGCTCAATAAACTCCAAGCCGGCCAACAACAGGCCGCCGAACCCCTCTGGAAACGCTACCAAGCGAAACTTTTATCGATCGCCTCAAAACAACTTGAGGAGAACCCTGATCGGGCCGTCGATGGGGAAGATCTTGTACAGAGCTCTTTCCGCAACGTTTGCGTTGCGGTCCAAAACGGCCAATATCCAGATATCGACAAACGAGCGGATCTCTGGGGACTGCTTTACATTGCAACGGTCAACCGAGTTCGACAACACTACCGAGATATAACCGCTCTGAAGCGTTCCCATACTTCTTCCAGTCTGGCCATCAATGCACTAAGCCTCAAAGACCTACAAACTCCCTTTGCAGAAGCCCAAACGGCAGACCTGCTGGAGTTCTTGCTGAGTCGATTGGATTTGGAAGACCCAACCCACTTGCTGCGCAAAATTGCCTTGCTCTACTTAGACGATCATTCCGCTAGTTCGATCGC
>JBEICB010000262.1:0-6035 GCA_040373655.1 Pirellula sp.
ACCAAAGCTTGTACAGCATCTGTCATCAGAATTGGATAAAGTTCCGTCGGAGCCAGAAGAAGTTCAGAGGGGCGTACAACTCCTCGGTCATATGGTTTCGGAAGGACTTCTAGAGATTCGAGTCGCTTTTCGCAGAAACGCTTTGACTGGTGAGCCCATTACGCTCAACGATTCAATTGATGGTTATGTTCACGAGAAATGGGGGATCTTTACCGATGCGTTTGGTAATCGGTTGAGCTTCGAAGGTTCAATGAACGAGTCAACAACTGCGCTGATGATGAATGCCGAGAATATAAGCACGATCATGAGTTGGGGTGGACCTTCAGATTCCGAAGCCATTGAAGAAATGTGTGAGTCTTTCGAGGCCATGTGGAGCAACAGCCATCCGAATTTCGTAGTCAAGCCGATACCAGATGCGATTCGAGAACGACTCATCAAGATCAGTGAAACGATGGACCTGCCGGTCGAGCTGGATGGTAAGCCTGCGGTGATTGAAACGAAGGTAACACCTTCCCCACTCGACTGGTTACGCTTTTCAGTAATAAAACATGCACCGAAAATGGTCGGCGGAGAAACCGTTGGCATCTACACTGCCCCCATTAAACCTTGGCCGCACCAGGAAATCGTCGCTCGCCGATTAGTAGACACCTATCCTTATGGATACATGCTTTGCGACGAAGTCGGACTCGGAAAAACCATCGAAACAGGGCTAGCATTTCGTGCTCTTTGGCTTTCTGGAAATGCAAAGCGCATTCTTATTTCACCTCCTGCGAGCCTAGTTTCGCAGTGGCAACGTGAAATGGCAACTAAGTTTTTGATGCCGTTTGGGATCGGGCGCTCTCGTGGCCGTGGAGCACGTGTCAACTATGAGATGCCGACAAAATTCGAGGAAGATCGAGCAGGACTTTTTGACAACGATCTGATCATTGTTTCGACCGGGCTACTGCAAAGAAGAGAGCGACTGGAACAGCTAAAAGCAACCAGCCCTTTCGATATTGCACTTGTCGACGAAGCCCACTTTGCCCGACGCCAAGGATCAACGAATGGATTAGACGAAGAGCCAAGCTACGGCAAGCTGTATAAGGCGTTTGAGAGCGGTCTTAAATCCAAGGCAAGTTCACTTTGGCTTGCAACTGCAACGCCAATGCAATTGAACGCAGTTGAAGCCTATGACTTGGCAGATCTCATTGGAAGGATTGGCTGTTTTGCGTCAGAACACAGCTTGGTGGCTGTGTTTTACTCGCTACTAGGAAAGTTGACCCAACACCACTCGCTTTCATCAGAAGAGCAACAGACCTTACATCTAATCGCGAGTCGGACGCGATTCGAGGACCCCGCTTTGTGGGAAAAGATTCACAAGTGGTTGATCGAGAAAGATCCGCAACTTGAGGTCGTGTTCACCACGTGGATGGAAGCAGAAATCTGGCCAACTCGTCGAGATGATGAAAAGCGATTGATGAGAGTGTTGTTTGCGATCTCTCCATTGCAACGTGTCATGCTGAGGCATACACGAAGCTTGCTTGAGCAGTACCGAAAATACAACTTGTTGACAGAGCGGCTAGCAAAGCGCACGATTCGACCGATTCCGCGAGATTTGGTCTTTCGGGAAGACGAAAGAGCGGCTTACTCAGAACTCGAGCATTACTGCGCGGAATTGCAAGTGACGATTGGTAGTCATCTTTCGGGGCAACTCCGAAGCAGTCTGGGTTTCTATCTTTCTTTGCTTCAGCAGAGATTTGCGTCCTCCGCTGTTGCGATCAGGAACACAATGCAGCGACGACTAGAACGAGTCAAAGATGCAATTGCCGCATTGGATCGATTCGGAGTTGACGATACTGACCAGTTAGAAGAACTGCGTGACACTCTCAATGAAGATGAGTGGGAAGGTGACGAAGACGAACTGGAACAAGTCATCAAAGCCACGCTTCGAGGCCGAACACGTAACGACCTAGAATGGGAAGAAAAGCGACTTGCGGAGCTAGTTCCTTCCTATGTTGCCTTGGCACATCAAAGATCCACCAAGACTGATTTGCTGCTAAGAGTCATGGGTGATCGTCTTCGGCCCGATGATTCAACTAGATACAAACAGACCGTGGTCTTTACTCGTTATGCAGATACCCTCGAACACCTCGTTGAAACATTCCGCAGCGTTGCTCCGAACATGCGACTGGGGACATATTCGGGCGAGGGAGGACGGTATTGGGACTGCCAAAAACGAGACTGGAAACACGTAAAAAAGAATCGTGATGAGATCAAGCATCGATTCTTGGATGGTGAGATTGACCTGTTGCTTTGCACCGATGCGGCGGCTGAAGGGCTCAACCTTCAATCTGCGGATTTACTGATCAACTACGACCGTCCTTGGAATCCGATGAAAGTAGAGCAGCGGATTGGGCGTATTGACCGTATTGGTCAGCGATACGAACGAATCGAGGTTTTAAATCTAGCGACGATTGGAAGCGTCGAAGAAATCATCTATGGACGGCTCTGGAGCCGACTTTGCGGAGCAGCCAATGTTGTAGGATCCCAGCAATTTTCCATTTTGCCGATTCTTGAAGAAGATTTCCAGGAGCTTGCTGCGGGGCGCATCACGCACGAGCAGCTAGAAGAAAAAGCGATTCGTAGAATGGGAGAGCACAATCGCGAAATCCAACAATTTGAAATCCCTCCGGAGGATCTCTATCACATCTTTAATAAAGAGTTGCGTTCCTACCGGCTCGAACGACGTATAGTAACGCTTGAAGATATCGCCTTTGCGTTGACAGACTCAGACTATCTAAAGGCAACAGGCAGACAGGCTCAGGAAGTAAACGGACAGCACTGGATTGAGGTACAAGAATCCACAACCTGGGGAGGTCTGTACACCAGATATGCGCTGACTGCCAGCCAGTCGCTTTACGATCAGGGCGTACGCGACAAATCGCTTCCCTTGAAGTTTGCAAGTTATGGTGAGCCAGCTTTTGATGAATTGATGGAAGAGCTAACCGCTGACCATTATCGGCCGCCCGGAGTTGTGGTTGTTGAAGAACATCTGCAAACCGAGAATCGAGTCTGGAGCAAAACTGCAGTGCTCGCAATGACACGCAATCAAAACGGAGTCGGCGAAGCGATCCGTATCGAGTCGTTTTCCCAGCTTAAAGACCTGCATCTCGATCTTTCAGCCACGATTCCCGATCAAGCCGTGGAGCAATGTCGAAAATGGCTACGAGAGCAACTTGGCCAAAGTTATCAGAAATATCGCGAGCGATGCCAAATGCTTAAAAGGCACAAAGAAATTGGGGATGCGAACAAGGCATTTATGTACATGCTTGCCTGTGGATTGGTGAAATCTGCTCAGAAGCGGAAAAGCGTCAAAGATCCGGAAAAGCCTACTCAGGTAATCTCTTCTGCACAAGAACTTGCGGATGAAGACCGAGCGATTCTATTGGATATCAATTTTGATCAGATGCCTATTACACAAAAACGCGAGTTGATAGTTCGATTTGGTGCCGAGCAACACAACAGCCAATGGCGATCGACACCACATTTCCGGCAGGCAGCAATGCATATTATCCGTCGGGAACGAGGTCAACTCAGGTCGACTGGCGACAACGAAGTATCTACAAGCCAACTTCTCAACAACCTATGGAAGAAAGCAGAGAATCTGCTTGACGACTAGCAGATGATTGAACCGTAGCGTAGAAGAAGACTTTATTGACCAAGTTCTAATTGACAAAGACCTAGCAATGGCCGGATCGACTTTCCAAACAAACCCATTTGACTTGTTCAAGTTGCTCGAAGACTGCCACCAAGGCGTGATTCAGCTTCCGGATTTTCAGCGTAGCTGGGTTTGGGACGAGGATCGCATCAAAAGTCTGATCGCTTCCGTTTCGCGAGCGTTCCCCGTCGGAGCGCTCATGTCACTGAACACGGGAGGTCCAGTCAATTTCAAGCCGCGACCCATCGAAGGTGCTCCTGCCGTAGCAAAAGAGAGGCAACCACAATCGCTTTTACTTGATGGTCAGCAACGCATGACATCTCTTTATCAGGTGACACTTCGCGGAAAAGTCGTGGAAACGGTGACCCCTAAAAAGAAGAAAGTGAAGCGATGGTTCTACATCGATATCCGCAAAGCGTGTGATCCCACCATCGATCGGGAAGAAGCAATTATCGGTGTTCCTGAAGACAAGGTTGTACGCGCCGAGTTCGGCCGTGATGTCGTCTTGGATCTTTCGACGGTCGAGCACGAATACCAGACATTGATGTTTCCTGTCACACAAGTTTTTGATTGGGATAAATGGCAAGATGGTTTCGACCGTTTTTGGAAAGGTGATCAGCACGAAAGCGTTAGAGATGAATTCCGTCTCTTCAAGAAGCAAATCCTTGAAAACTTTAAGTACTATCGCGTCCCTGTGATCTCGTTGGATAGCTCAACCTCTAAAGAAGCTGTTTGTGTTGTTTTTGAGAAAGTCAACACTGGTGGCAAACCTTTAGATGCGTTCGAACTGGTGACGGCGATGTATGCCGCTTCGGGACATGAGCTTCGGAAAGACTGGTACGGCGACGATGGCAAGAAAGGCCGACACAGAAGGCTGTCTGAAACACTGAGGCCAGCCGACGAAGAGACAGGAATCATTGCAGGGGTTACTAATACCGACTTCCTACATTGCGTGTCGCTTTTTTACACGAGAGAGCGCCGACGAATAGCGGAGGCAGCTGGTAAACAAGGCAAGGAGCTTCCTGCGGTCTCTGGCAATAGGCAATCGCTGTTGAACTTGCCGCTTGAAGAGTACAAGAAGTTTGAGCATCGAGTGGAGAGAGGATTTGTGGCTGCAGCAAAGTTTTTGCACATGCTCCACATCTATCGTATCTTTGATTTGCCATACCAATCCCAGATCATTCCGTTAGCGGCCATTTTGGCGGACATCGGCGAAGATTGGGAGCATGAAGCAATTCGATCAAAACTCATTCGTTGGTACTGGAATGGGGTCTTTGGCGAGCTATACGGGTCGGCAATAGATAGCCGCATTGCTCGCGATTTCATGGAAGTACCGATTTGGCTCAAAGGTGGGCCGGAACCATCAACTGTCAGCGAAACAATGTTTCGTGCGGACCGATTGAAGACGATGCGAATGCGACTGTCAGCCGCTTACAAGGGTGTCAATGCGTTACTCATGCGGGAAGGCGCACAAGACTTTCGTTCTGGCCAGAAGTTTGACCACACAGTGTTTTTCGGTGAAAACGTCGATATTCACCACATCTTTCCTCAAGCTTGGTGCAAAGAACAAGGCGTCAAACCCAGCGTATACGACTCCATCATCAACAAGAGCCCATTGTCGTACCGTACCAACCGGATTATCGGTGGCGTCGCTCCATCTAAGTACCTAGCAAAGCTTGAGAAAGGTGACTCCAAGACGCCAGCGATTGAAGCATCGAAACTTAACGGATTCTTGTCCTCACATCTTATCGATCCATCGCTAGTCAGATCTGATTCATTCGAAGCCTTCATGGCTGACCGTCAGAAGCGACTGTTGGGTTTGATTGAGAAAGCGATGGGAAAGCCAGCCTATATCGGGGACGAACCGGAAGAAGGTGAAGACGTGGAAGCCGACGAAGATACCACTGAAGCCGAACTCACGATTTCCGAAGTGTAGGTCAATCGTTTTATTACTGTTCGGGATCATCTTAGAAGCAAACCTGGGTCTCGTGAAAGATACGCAATGAATTATTACCAACCGGAGTTGTGTTTTGACCCCAAGTGAAGCAGCTAGAAGTATTCAGCAACGATTGGAGCAGTCCAGCGGGAAGCCTGTAGTGATCGACAGATCGAACGAGCTTATGGGCTATGCCACAATACGAATTGCATCGGTCGATGCGCCGGCACACCTCTTTCGCTACAAGCCCGAATTCGAGCCAGAGCTTCCTTATCTCTTGGCCTTTCAGTGCGGACTGGCTCTACGAACCGTTGAGGCCAAACCAGGCAATCGATTTGATGTATCGTCTACCGATGCTCTTTCCGTAGAGCTACCTCAGTTGGTTCGCGAGCACCTTCGAAC
>JBEICB010000125.1:0-13882 GCA_040373655.1 Pirellula sp.
AGCCAACTCGGTCGTGTCTGCCGTAAGAATTGTTGGATGAGGTTACGGAACTTCGTAGAACGGGCTCAGAGGCCCATTCTACGAAGGTGTGCGTTCAGCACCCACATGGAAATGAACCATGCTTGGGTGTCAGTGCGATTCACCATCGAGATTCTCTCTTCATCGGTAGAATGGGCCTCCGAGCCCGTTCTACCAATGCTCTACATAATGTCCGCCGAAAGCCAACTCGGTCGTGTCTGCCGTAAGAATTGTTGGGTGAGGTTACGGAACTTCGTAGAACGGGCTCGGAGGCCCATTCTACGAAGAGGGGAGCCCTGCACATGCGTAGATTCTCATTGAATATGGGACGAGGCTCATCGTATCTTGTAGTATCAGGACTTTGTCAGTCTGCGATGACTGGAGTGATTTCGAGGGAGAGTTTTTCGGACCCTCGCATCACTTGCACTGGATACGCTTTGTCGGCAGGGAGTTGTTCGACGATGCTGCGGAAGTCTTCTGGGGTGTATGCTTTTTGAGAAGCGATTTCAAGAATGACGTCGTCGATTTTCAGGCCAGCAGCTAAAGCTGGACTATCGGGATTGATGCGAGTGACTGTAACTCCACCACGCACAGGAAGGTTCAGCTCTCTGGCTTGCTCCTGACTCATCGGCTCGACTCGCATGCCAACTTTCGCTCGGCGGACTTTGCCGAACTCGGATAACTCTTCGGTGATCCACTGCACGCGTGAACTGGGGATGGCAAAACCGACTCCTTGGAACGATCCAGTTGTGGTCATGATCGCAGTGTTGATGCCGACAAGTTCACCATCAAGGTCGACAAGTGCTCCGCCGGAGTTTCCGGGATTGATGGCTGCATCTGTCTGTAGCAATTGACCCTCTACGAGCCGATTCAATGCACGACCTTTGGAGCTGATGATCCCCACGCTAACAGTTTGATCAAGTGCAAAGGGGCTACCAATGGCGAGAACCCAATCGCCGATGTGTAGTCGATCGGAGTTTCCGATTTTCACGTGCGGCAGGTCTGCTTCTGATTGGATATGAAAGATCGCCAAGTCGCTTGAGGGGTCGCTGATGGGTGTGCTACCAGTCAGTTCACGGCCGTCTGCGAGTCGTACACGGATCCCTTTCGAGTCTTTGATCACGTGATGATTGGTTACGCAGAGTCCTTTGGCACTCAAGATTACGCCAGAGCCGATGTTGAAGTTGCGAGCGGAGTTGCTGTCAAGCAGGTCGAGTTCATCGAGAGTCGCATCCACATCAGCACGTTTTGCCAAAACGGTTACCACGGCGGGTTGTGCTGAGGTGGCGGCGGATTGGAAAGCAATCGATAGGCTTTTGGCCTGGGATTTCGCCAATTGCTGCAATGCAGTGTCATCGGCAATGGTTCGAGCGATTGGCAAGTGGGCTAAAAGCAGACAACCAAAAAGCCTCCACGATGCGACGCTGTAGCTGGATCGGCGATGCAAAGAGATAGTAAACGAGGGAAGTTTTGCAAGCATCATCGGTGGCAGTAAAATGTTGGAATAGAATGAAGAACTAAGGGTTTAGGGCATCAAGATTCTGCCGTTTTTTCAAGCAGAGACTCTGTGGTATGCTCTGATACTATACGGTGAATACTATACGGTGGATTGAAAGCTGGGTTGTTTCGAAAGCAAATTAGCAACTTCGAGACACCGGGCTCTGCAGTCTCGCTCGGGCGTTACTCTCGAACTTCTGAGGGCCTGCGTTCACAAGAAATTGCCGACCGATGAACATCGCTGCATGTTGGGATTTTCGGATCGTCGTCTCATCGATTGTTGGGATAAGTGGGTATTTTATTGATTTGTGTTGTTTCCAGGGTTCATTGTTTTTGGGGAGTATCCTTTGATTCCAGCAGTTGTGATATCCAAGAAACGGGATGGAGAGAAACTCGCCGAATCTGAAATTCGACAGATTATTTTCCAGTATACCGAAGGCAAAATACCGGATTACCAGATGTCAGCCCTGGCCATGGCAGTTTTTCTGCGAGGGATGGATGCCGAGGAAACATCTCAGCTTACCGATGCGATGATTGCGACAGGGGAAACTCTCAAACGAGTCTCCGACCGGCAAAGAGTCGACAAACATTCTACGGGAGGCTTGGGTGACAAGACCTCTTTGATTCTCGCACCGTTGCTTGCTTGTTGCGATCTAGATGTACCGATGATCAGCGGTCGGGGGCTAGGAATCACCGGCGGAACGCTTGATAAACTTGAAGCAATCCCGGGTTATCGTTGTGATTTAAGCGAGGCCGAATCTGAAGCGCAGTTGAGGAAGATCGGGTGTTTTATTACGGGGGCGACAGAGAAATTGGTTCCGGCCGATAAGAAGCTCTACGCACTGCGCGATGTGACGGGGACGGTACCATCGATACCTTTGATCACCGCGAGCATCATGTCCAAAAAGATTGCCGAAACGTTGGATGCATTGGTTTTGGACGTAAAATTTGGGTCCGGGGCCTTCCTGCCGAATCTGACTCGGGCGCGTGAGTTGGCCGGTTCTTTGTGTTCCAATGGGCGTCGGGCAGGGATCAAAACGGTTGCGTTACTGACCGACATGAATCAACCGTTAGGTGCAATGGTTGGAAATGCTTGCGAAGTCGACGAATCGCTTGAGACATTGCGGGGGCAGGGGCCTGAGGACGTTTTGGAATTGACGCTGGAGTTATGTGCAAGGGTTTTATTGGCAACGGGTAAGTCGGGCGATTCGCAGTCGGCACGCCAGATTCTTGTGGATCACTTGCGTAGCGGTCGAGCGATGGAGCGATTTGAAGCGATGGTACATATGCAAGGAGGAAATCTTGGAGCGGCGCGTCCTTTGGGTAGAGCTGAGGAAGTCAGGGCGCTTGGATCGGGGGTACTTAGCCGTATCGACGGTCAGAAGCTTGGTCAGGCCATCATTGCGATGGGAGGGGGGCGCAAGCAGGCGGGAGCGAGGATCGACCCTTCGGTGGGATTAAGGATGGAAAAGAGGCTTGGGGACCCTGTTCAGAGCGGAGAGCCGTTGCTGGTGATGTATTGCGATTCTGAGTTGAAACGCGAGGAGGCCAGGGCCTTGGTTTACGAAGCGATCTGCGTTGAAGAGTCGGTAGCAGAACGATTTCCCCTTTGGCAGGAATTCCAAACTGAGGCATAATAGCCCGAGCATTCACCAATCTTTGGTCGCAGACAAGTCGGTTGATTGCACGCATTTGGATTGAGAGCTACACGGGTTCGAAGCTACGAGAAAGAGAAGAAATAGTCCATGTCGAAGATATTGCAGTCACTTCCTGTGGGAAAACGAGTGGGGATCGCTTTTTCTGGAGGCCTCGACACGAGTGCGGCGATTTATTGGATGCGTGCCAAAGGAGCGATTCCTTACTGTTACACAGCGAATCTCGGGCAGCCTGACGAAGCGAATTACGACGATATACCAAAGCGAGCGATGGAATGTGGAGCCGAGTTGGCACGCCTGATCGATTGTCGAGAGCAATTGGTTCACGAGGGGCTTTCGGCGTTGCAGTGCGGTGCATTCCACATCACCACAGCCGGCATGCCGTACTTCAATACGACTCCTATTGGGAGAGCGGTTACAGGCACAATGCTCGTGCAAGCCATGAAGGCCGATGGAGTGGATATTTGGGGGGATGGCAGTACGTACAAAGGGAACGATATCGAGCGTGTTTATCGCTATGGATTATTAGCTAACCCTAGTTTGCAGGTGTACAAGCCTTGGTTGGACGAGCAGTTCAATCGCGAGCTTGGTGGACGCAAAGAAATGTCGGAATTGCTGGAAAAAGCTGGTCTTGGCTACAAGATGAGCAAGGAAAAAGCTTACTCGACCGACTCAAATATTTGGGGTGCGACGCATGAAGCTAAAGATCTAGAGCAATTGGACAAAGGGATCAAAATTGTCGATCCGATTATGGGGGTGCCGTTTTGGAAGCCCGATTGCGTCATTGCTCCTGAAGTCGTTGAAATCACGTTCGAAAATGGTCTGCCCGTAGCTCTCAATGGTCGTGACTTCTCGAACAAGGTCGATATGGTATTAGAGGCTAATGCGATAGGTGGAAGGCACGGGTTGGGGATGTCCGATCAAATTGAAAATCGGATCATCGAAGCGAAGAGTCGTGGGATCTACGAAGCACCGGGCATGGCTTTGTTTTTTATCGCGTACGAGCGATTAGTCACCGGGATTCACAACGAGGGGACCATGGAGCAGTACCGCGACATGGGTCGTAGGTTAGGCCGCTTGCTTTATGAGGGGCGCTGGTTTGATTCGCAATCGCTGATGCTTCGCGAAACATTGCAGCGCTGGGTTGCTCGAGCTGTTACGGGAACGGTCGTCTTGGAATTGCGACGCGGAAACGACTACTCGATTCTCGACACGCAAAGCCCGAATTTGACGTACAAGCCAGAACGTTTAACGATGGAGAGTGGCAAGGGAGAATTCACTCCAACGGATCGGATCGGGCAATTAACCATGCGGAACCTGGACATCGAAGACACCCGAGAGAAGCTCGACATTTACCGAGAGGCCGGATTATTGCTTAACGATGGTGGCAATTCGATTCGATTGCTCAGCAGCGACCAAGATAGCGATCGCTGAGACATCAGTTTCAAAGATCGGTCTACTGCGGCGGCTGATTCTTATCGCGCTGCTCCTTAGCTTTTTCTTCGAAGCGTTTCAGAGCGCGATGTAGGGAGGGCTGATGCGGTTCGAGCGCGACGGCTTTGCGTTGTGTTCGCACGGCAGCATCGAAATTTCCTTGGCGTTCATAGCAGTGGGCAAGGGTGTCTTGAAGCGCAGAGCGATCGGGGCTGAGTGAGCAAGCACGCCGGCTCATCAGCAAAGCCTCTTGTTGATCCCCGTCGGTGTTTGCAACGAGCCAAGCGTACGTGTTGAGTTGTGTGGCAAGTCGTCGTTTTTCGCTCTTTTGGAACATGGGTGCCGCAAGGCGTAGCTGACGGTCGATTTCCTCGATTTCATTTCGCAGCAAAATCACGACTTGGGATTGTTCTTGCAGTCGCAATGCTTTCTGTTCGTTGTTCTCGGGGAGTCGCGCGAGACCTATAAGTGCGTCAACATTCTCAGGCGATAATTCAACGGCCCGAAGATATCGGGCACGAGCCTCTTCATGCTTCCCTTTTTTTGCCAATTCATTCGCGGCGAACATGTGATAAGACGACGGTATTTCGGAACCCGCAGAGTCGATTTGCATTTGAAAGAGCTTTTCGTTTTCAAATCGCTGCGCAAAAGCTTCGAGGACTTTGGAGGCTTCTTCGTCGCGGTCTTGTTCGTGTAACAATTGAGAAAGAAGGGATAAACCCACTGTGGACGCAAACTCGGGAGAGTCATATCGGCCTTCGAGAGCGACTCGCAGTTCAGCTTCGGCCCAAGCAAAGGAGCCCCGATTGATTAGGGATTCTGCGACCACAGCCCGCTCCATTCCTTCACTATTGCTGCGTAGAGCTAGTGGGTCGGTGGGATTCGCGGGAGGTCCTGAGGTTGCATTTTCATCGAGAGAAAAGTCCTTTTGTAGTCGGATTGTCGCGCGAGCCCTCGCAAGTTGCGCGATCTGATCCGCAAGTTCCTGTTTACCTTGCATCGCGAAGCTTTCGGCGAGCAGGTAATTCAGTAAAGACGGCGATTGTTGGGGAAAAATGGACTCCGATGCCAGGAAGTGCAAGGGGACAAGTTCAGGCAATTTCGCCCTGAGCGACCATTCGCAAAATTGGATCTGAGGCAAGATCGTAGGTTGGCGAGATAGAGTGACTTCAGAGAGCCTGCGTCCAATCTCGAGAGCTTGTTCTCGCGTCGCAGGATCAAGCGAGGCTTGCTCAGCCACCCAACGCATCAGTGGAGCCAACGTGTGAATGGAAGCGTCCGAACTGAAGGTGAGCATCAATTGCTCTTCTTGTTGAACGATAGAAGACCACTGGCCAAGAGGAAACGCGGTTTGATCACTCTGTACAAATGCGAGTTTAAGCCATTGGCACGCTTGACTTCGGGCTTCGCGGGTCGCTTCGCCAATGATTGCGGCAAGCCGTGTTTTTTGAGGTGTGTTTTTGTTTTGCGAACCTTCCGTCTCTTCGAGTTCTAGCCCTCGGGGATCGAATGGGTCGTCTTCTTGGATTGGAAGAGTCGCAGCAGGTTCGAAAGGGCTAATGCGACGCATTAATTCCAAGGCTGCGAATTTTGCGATTTGTGGATTGCTTTCGAAACGTGCGATACGGCAAAGGGGGCGAACTCCAAGCGAGTGGTCTAGCAGGTTTAGGTTTCGGATTTGGGAAATTTTGCCGTCGTTATTCGAAGTATCGAATAGTTCAAGAATTTTCCGCAGTTCGAAAGGAGCATTGAAGGTCTCGTTCGTGAATTTTCCGCTTTGCACCATGAACCGGGCTTGGGCGGCGATTTGTGGATCGGCGTGCTCGGTAGCTAGGCGAAGTAAATCCAGGGCATCAAGCCCGAACCGCTCCAATCTCCCTTGGGCTTCTAATCGCTCGGAGAAACTTTCGGATCCGAGTCTTTCGATCCAAAGAAGGATTTCTGCATCCTGGGATTCAGTTGCTTTGTTAGCGGAATCAACCGCAGAATTCTTTTGCGGGGTCGCGGAGAGCGGATTCGACTGAGCTCTCGCGGTATCTCCAATTGGGAGTGCCAAGCAAAGTGCCAGTCCGCATGCGCGAAGGGCCATCGACCGCAGGATTCGATCATCCGGTGGGTGATTTCTTCGAGGTGTTCGATGTCGTTGCGACCCGAATCGGAGAATTCCGGCTAGGCGAAACAAGATAGGGACCTCTCTCAGCGAGCAGTTCGGATGCGAGCGATGGAAGGGAATTTCCCGGACACCACACAATGTAACACTCTTCTCGGGGAGGGGATACAGGTCTGGGGCGTGTTGATTGCTCGGACAATGTCGTCTCCGGAATGAGAAAACGCATAATTTTGGGAATGGGAGTGGGAAACTTTTGACAGTGCCACGATTTCCACGATAACATAACAGCGGGTCTAGCTTTCCAGCGGTCCAGATTTTCAGCTTCGCTGCTTTCACGGCTTTTCCTGCTTTACAGCTTTTCCAGGGTCTTCGGAGACTTCGCGTTATGGCGAAAAAGATTCAGCACGTTTGGGGGATTGAAATCGGACAGAACTCCCTGAAAGCACTTCGGTGTCATACCGAGGGCGACCAGGTAGTCGCTGATACGTTCGATTATGTCGAGTACCCCAAAATTCTTTCGCAACCGGAAGCGGAACCGGAAGCCTTGGTCGCAGATGCACTTAGCCAGTTTCTATCCCGCAACGATTTGAAGGGTGCCACAAAGATCGGGGTGAGCGTGCCCGGTCAAAGTGGTTTGGCCAAGTTCTTCAAGCCGCCACCGGTAGAAGTCAAAAAGATTGCAGATATCGTTAAATATGAAGCGAAACAGCAGATTCCCTTCGATTTGAACGATGTGATTTGGGATTTCCAGCAAATGGAAGGGGCGCAAATCGAAGACGGCTATGCTTTAGAGAGCGAAGTTGGGCTCTTTGCGATGAAGAAAGATGCGGTTTTCCGCGCGTTGAAACCCTACCGAGAGCAAGGGATCGACATCGACTTGGTGCAACTCGCACCCATGAGCTTGTACAATCTGGTAAGCCATGAACGGTTTGCCGAGCAGATGGCAAACGAGGAGTTTGACCCAGATTCTCCGCAAAAAAGCACCGTTTTGCTGAGCATTGGGACAGATGCCAGCGACTTGATTGTTACCAACGGTTTTCGGATTTGGCAGCGTAGCGTGCCGATCGGCGGAAATCACTTCACGCGTCAATTGACGAAGGACCTGAAGTTGACTTTCGCCAAGGCGGAGCATCTAAAGAAGAATGCGATGCAAGCGGATGATCCGAAACTGGTCTTCCAAGCGATGCGACCGGTGTTCAACGACATGGTCACGGAGGTCCAACGGTCTCTAGCGTTCTTCAAGTCACTGAACAAGAAAGCAGACATTGAAGGCATGTTGGTGATGGGCAACACCGCTAAAATGCCGGGATTATTGGCATATTTGAACAAAAACTTGGGAATGGATGTCGAGTTGTTTGACAAGTTCCCCAAGCTCTCTGGAGCCGAGGTTCTAGGAGCACAACCGTTCAAAGAAAATGCGGCAGCATTTGGTGTCGTTTATGGTTTAGCCTTGCAGATGCTTGGTCGCGGTCCAATGCGGACGAATTTACTTCCACGCGACATCGTCATCGACCGGGTGATCCGAAACAAGAAACCTTGGGCGGTTGGAGCTTTGTCGTTACTGCTCGTCGGCATGGCCACCCATCATGCAATGCTCGGACAAGTCTATCGTCCGGTTCGACCTGAATTGTGGTCTTCCGCAGAATCCTCTGTGAATAATGTGGATACGACTTCTAAAGGTGAATTCACAAAGGATGAAGAATTTAAAGGAAAACTGAACCTATATCGCGCGGTGGGAGCAGAAGTCAGCAAGGGAGCCGAGCAGCGATTGCTGTGCCTCGAACTTTACGAAGCGATTGAGCAGTCGCTCGGTCGAGACCCCCTATTGATGGAGAAAACCCCAGAAGAACTTCCCTACAAAGATCGGATGGACTTTCACATCACCCGAATCGAGCAAATCTACTACGACAACCTTGCAGGGTGGTACAAGCAAGATTTGAAGGATAGCTATCAGGAAGAGTTCAAAGCGCGGGAGCAAGCAGGCTTTGCGAGGATCAAGCGAACTCCGGAGAAGGATCCAGATCCTACTGGTCCGGGGTGGGTCGTGGAACTACGCGGGTACCACTACTTCAACGGGAAAGAAAAGCAGGGGCGTGAGGGAGCTGCACATGTGACCAACTATTTGATCGAATTCCTGGAAAACGGTACGGTAAAGCTGCCGGGGGCCAAACCAGGAGAGGTCAAAGAGATCACGATGTACGATCTGGGTATCCGTCGCCCAGTCCTTAGAAATCGCGCGGCCCAACCAAATCGACTGTATCGCGTTCCGAACCCAGAATACGCTCGCTTGATGGAAGAGAAAGGCTTAACGCCAAAAACCGGTGGCGGAGGTCAGGGGCTTGGATTAGGTTCGGGCGGACCGGGTTTTGGTGCAGGTTTGGGAACAGGCGGCGGCTCTGGTGCTTCGCTCAGCGGTGGCGAAGGTGGTGGAGCGGGGTTAGGGCTCGGTGGCCCCGGTCGGGGTGGTTCCGGTGGAGGACCTACCAAGGAGCCGCTCAAGGATGCTCAAGGAAATCTCGTTCCTCCCGATTTCGAAGCTCCCAAATTTGATTTCATCGTGCAATTCGCTTGGAAACCGGGCGATTTAGCGAATGTAGCAGGGCCGGCAGCAGCGGCCGCGGCGGCAGCCCCGGCTCCGATGTCGAACTTTGAATCCGAAAGTACGCCTCAAGACTAAGATGCTACAGAGCATCCGGCGAGAACCGACTTAAGGTCGCGCGATGCAAAGACGCCGCGAGACCAACCCAACAACGGAAAACCTTCAGACAGTTGACGAAAGAGATTGACCATGGACGACCTAAAACGCTATCTAAAAGAAGCGGCGAAGTATTCGTTTTGGATCATCAGCGGCTTGGCTTTGATCCTCTCTGCCGTGGCTTTTTACTTGGTAAAGACGGGGATGGATCAAGCGATTTCCCAACGAATTAGCGCCCTGAATAGTTCGTTTACCAAAATCAACGACATCAGCAGCAAAGCTTCCACGCACCCAAACGAATCTTCCCATAAAGAAATGGAAAAAAGACTCGAGGGCTTAGTCGATGATGTGGATCAAGCTTGGAAGTTTCAATACGAGCGACAAAAGGAGTTTTTGACTTGGCCCCAATCTGCGTTTCAATACCCACAAACGCGAGAGATCTTCGATAGTTTGCGTCCTTTCGAAAAGATGGTTCCATTTCCGCTTCCGGAAAAGTGGCCCGAACCATTAGACAAGATCACGGTGCGCGACCGAGACGTCTACAAGGGCTACATTGAGCCCGAGTTCCCAGCGTTAGCGAAGAAAATCGGAAGTTCATGGAAGTTTGTTTTGGATGCGAAAGCCCTCTCTGGCGGTGGAGGATTTGAGCCGCCCGGAGGCGGTGGTTCGTTTGCGCCTCCTGGGTTTGGTGGTGGATTCACAACGGGTGGAGCAGGTGCGAAGGCACCGGACGCTAACCGAGACTTGGTGCGTTGGCCAGAGTCGGCACAAAAAGATCTCATCACCGATGCTTTGCCTTGGTTTGCCAAGCCAACACCACCCTCAATCCACGAAATCTACTACACCCAAGAAGACATTTGGTTGTTGCGCGGTTTGATGGATATCATTTCGAACACGAACAGCGATGCGAAAGAGAATTTCCAAGCGGTTGTACGCGAAATCGAGTTCATTCGGTGGGGCGCTCGAGCGAGCAGAGATGCCGGGACGCTTTCGGGTGGAGATGCTCCGGCGGGTGGAATGATGGGTGGGATGATGGGCATGCCCGGAATGGGCGGCGGACCACCAGGAGGCTACGCCGGAGGCGGTTCGGGTGGGGGTCCCCCCGCTGGTTATGGCGGTATGGGTGGAGGCAAAGGTGGACTGATGCCAGGCGGTGGTGGCGCCCCAGCGCGGCGAGACCCTGCGGATGGACGTTACGTTGACAACTCGTTTAAGCCACTTACCGGTTCTCAACTTCGAACCGCTATGAACCTTCAAAATGCAAATGATGCAGTGATCGCAGTAGCCAAGCGAATTCCGGTTCGGATGCGTCTAAAGGTAGACGAATCGCAAATCGGAAGACTGATCACTGAGTGTGGAAACGGCAAGATGATGCTTGAAGTTCTGCAAGTCAGATACAACACGGATGCTGCGGCGGCACCTGGCGCGGCGGCAGCCGGTGGCGGGATGCCCGGAGGAGCAGGATTCCCTGGCGGCGCTGCGTCGTTGGGAACGGGAGGTGGTGCAGGTGCAAGCTTCAAAGAGGACGATTCAGGCGAGGGGAGCGGAGAAGGTAGCGGAGCACCGGGGATGCCTGGCGCGGCTGCAGTAGAAACCACAGGAGAAGTCCCAATAGAAATCTACGGTTTGGTCTATTTGTACAATCCGCCGTCTAATCTTCGAGGAACGAAGACTGATGCGACTGCGGGAGGTGCTGGGGTTCCGATGGGAACGGTGGCACCTGCGGCTGTGCCAACGGAATCCGCTGGCGGTGGCGCAGAAGCAACTGGCGGCGCAGCAGCTGCGGCTAATGCAAATCCCAACGGTTCGACACCGACCGACCCGAACGCCCCGGCTAATCCCAATCCACCCACGGACCCGAATGCGGCAGTCGATCCCAATGCGCCTGCTACACCGAATCCCCCAACGAACCCGAACGCGCCAGCTAACCCGAACGCGCCGGCAGACCCAAATGCTCCGGCAGCCCCCAATGGCACTGCGGCTCCTGCGGATCCTAATGGATCTGGAGGAACTACATATCCATCGACTCCACCACCTCCAACGGGCAACAATTAGGAAGGACCTGACTGATGTTTGGAAAGAAGAAGAACAAAGACGGGTCGGAGTCACAAGCCGACGTTAAGCCTGCGGACAAGCCATCGAAAAGCAAATCGAAGGCGAAGGGCAGCTTTGATGCGAAAGAGTTCATGCTGTTCCACGCAGAGAAGTTCGTCTTTGCGTTGATCGCTTTGCTAAGCGCTGGTTTGGTCTACTTGGGATTTTCCACCAAAGGCTTTGACTCCAACAAGGAACCGAAGACTTTAGCGGACAAGTCTCAGCAAGTCCTTTCCCAGATTCGAGAAAATCACTGGGATGCCATCAAGGATGAGGAAGCTCGGGTAAAGGGAATCACCGACGTGAGCTACACGGAGAAGTCCGTAGAGTCGACCAAGATTATCCCCAAGGACTTATACCGTCCAGAGATTCCGATGCCAGGATCGCGGATTACTGGATATCGCGCTGACCCCGATATTCTCCCGGCAAAATCCCTGATCGCTTCTTATTTCTACGGACCAATTGTTGTTGGAAATGCGAACCAGCAATTAATCGATTTTCTGGACAAACTCCCAGATGCGAAGGCAAAAGAAGAGCCCAGGCGTCGCGAAGATCGGCCACGTAGCGGCGGAGCTATGCCGGGTGGCAAGGAAGGGGAAAGCGGACCGCCGGGATTCCCAGGCGGAGGCCCTCCGGGTTTTGGTGGGCCTCCCGGAATGGGTGGACCTCCGGGAGGATTGGGGGGCTTTGGTGGCCCGTCGGCGAATACGAACGCCAAGCGATTTTTGGCTCCTGGCTACGACCAGGGTTT
The DNA here is from genome assembly GCA_040373655.1 of Pirellula sp. Classification (GTDB taxonomy): domain Bacteria; phylum Planctomycetota; class Planctomycetia; order Pirellulales; family Pirellulaceae; genus JBKCUI01. The sequence goes on from JBEICB010000125.1 coordinate 12,255, forward strand.
TGCTTCTCAGACACTCGGACCATCGAACGAGAAGGATCCGCGACGTCGGGCGATTGGGCCAAGGGATTTGGGATTCGTCGCAGTTACGGCCATCGCTCCCCATGAGGATTTAGAAAAAGAGTACCGGTCAAAACTATCTCCTGGCGGTAACTTAATGCCAGGACGCGACACCCCGAACTACGTCGGCTTTGAAGTCGAACGGGTGGACGTGACGGAGGATCCTAATAAGGCCATAGCGGAGGGTGATTGGCAGGCACTTCCGAATGCCGGTTCCGATCGACTGACTGAACTAGCGAAAAATGTTTGGTTGGGCACGGCACAAGAAGTAGCTGAGGCAGGCTGGACGACCCCGAATTTGTCCATACCGGTACCGCCGATTTTGATCAAGAACTATCGCAATGCGGTAGGCCATCCCGATGTTCCTTCTTCGGGCCAAGGTGGCCCTGTGGCAACTGGTGGAGCACCAGGTGGCATGGGCGGCATGATGGGTGGCTTCGGAGGGCTTGGTTTGTCCGGCGCAGGGGCTGGCAATACTGAAGGCGAAAGCGGATCCGGAGAACCAGAAAGTGGCGGAACTGGCCCTGCGGCCGGCGGCTCTCCTCCTGCAGGTTACGGCGGTGGCGGACCTCCGTCCGGATACAGTGGGGGCGGGCCCGGAGCCGGTGGTGGTCCCCCATCAGGATATGGTGGAGGAGGCCCCCCAGGTGGACTGGGAATGGGCGGTGGCCCCGGCGGAATGAGCTTGGGTGGCATGGGTGGTGGACCAGGTGGCATGGGCTCAGGTCCGTTGCCTGAAGACTTGCCCAAGGAGCTGCCGTCAACCAAGTACAAGCTGGTCAGGTTTTACGACTTTGAGGCCAAGCCCAATCGCGTGTATCGATACCGAGTACGGTTGCTGATGTATGATCCGAACTTCCCGAATGCGGCATCGGTTCAGCCCAGATCCGCGCTATTGGATTCAGGGAGCGGCACATTAAAGCGTGTCCAGGACCTTTTGGATCAAGAACGTAAGGACAGGGAAGCGTTTAAGCCCGAGGAAGACAAGGATGGCAAAAAGACCGTGTTTACTCGTAAGAGTTCGCGCAAGACCTCTTGGTCAGATCCTTCGGACCCGATTTCGACGCAGCGAGTTGCTGAGGCATACATGAGCGAGATGAGCGTTGCTTACGCGCCAGATGCTCAGAAGAGGTTGTTTGAAATCTCAGCGCCGAAGGCCGAGATGGTTTTCCCCGAATACGATCCGAAAATCGCAAGCTTCTTGCCGCGTAAGGATACTGCGGTACGGGGGTACGTGTTTGGGTTGCCAAATCGAGAAGGGGGCAAAGACCAGCCGTTGGAATTAATCCATCCGATCTCGAAAATCATCAAAGCAGTTGACAAACGAGAGTCCAAGGGACTAGCGACTGTGGTGGATATGCACGGAATGGTTCCTTTGGAGACGAAACCAACCCGAGACCCGAACTTGAAAACGGGATCAGAAGGATTCGCTATAGATCCTGAAACCGGAAGAATCATCGTTTTAAGAGAATTCGACGATTTCACCAACTACGCCATGTACACCAATCCCGACAAGCCTGCAGTAGGGCCGCTTGGCGGGCCAATGAGGCTTGACGGAGGCGGTGGAATGC
>JBEICB010000075.1:0-21613 GCA_040373655.1 Pirellula sp.
AATATCTTTTTTAGATAGGGCAAGAAGAGTTCATAACGTCCTTCTTGTTTTGCTTGGACCCAAGTTTGCTGCCCCATGCTCGTTGCGCTTGCGATTTCTTCGACGAGCGTTTGAGGAAGTTTCCTGTTGCGTTGGAAATCTTTTCGCAAGGTGCGCACCAACGCTTGAACTTGCGATGACTCCAAGTTCGATACTTCGTAGGTTTGGGTTATCGCTGATTTTGTTCCATTGACGATCTGATCGAGCCATTCTTCGATTCTTGGATCTGTGCGTCGCTGATGTACCAAGCCGGTCAAGAAGGAAAGTTGCTGTGCGCGAAATTCGGCTGCTTGTGAGGGCATACCGGTATGTTCGTCCCATTCCAGTGCCGCGATGGTAGATTCCAGCAACGACGTTTCAGAAAGGTGCTCGCGCAGAGCATTCATGGAAGTATTCATCAGGATGTTGGATGGTTTGAAATAGGGATGGAATCGTGGAAGTCGGATCGCAATCGATCCCGCTCGCGGTCGATTTGTTCTGCGGTAGCCCCCAAATCGCGCAAGATATACTCGGTCATTGCCAAGGCGACTTCTGCTTCTCCTGCAAAGACCTTGTCAGCACCGAATTTGAGTAAGTTTGCTCGTTCTGCCAAGTAGGCTGATCGAACGATAATTTTGATCGCTGGGTTGAGCAGTTTTGCCATTCGAATGGTATTGGACGCATGCTGGATACTCGAAGCGCTCAGGATCAAGCTCAGTGCAGATTCAACCCCTGCATGTTTGAGTGTTTCAATATGACTGGCGTCCCCGAGGACAGCGCGATGCCCGTCGGCTCGAATTGCTTCGATGGTCTTCGGATTCATTTCGACTATCGTCGGGGCAATTCCGTTTTCTTTTAGCAATCTTGCTGCCGTTCGACCAACTGGTCCATAGCCAATCACAACGGTTCGGAATTCCTCGAGGATCTCATTCGAGTCAGTCCCCGGAACATCAGTTGCGGGGCGCAAGGTCCATGGATGACGCACGACGAGCAGTTTCCTGCCGAGGGGACTTGTACCGAGCAGTTTCTCGAGCGGAAGAACGAGCTTTTGCAACAGCGGTGACAACGCGATCGAGAAGATCGAAACCGCGACGAGCACTTGGACTAGTTCTTCACCGATCAGGTCTACAGAGCGAGCCAAGTTTGCGACGATGAATGAGAACTCGCCGATTTGTGCAAAAGCAAAACCGACACGCAGCGAGCTTTTAAATGATAATCCCAATCCAAGAAGCAATGCGATACTGACAAGGGGAGTGAAAACCATGGCAATAAACAATGCTGACAGAAAAAGTCCTGGCGTCAGGAAAAACACACTGGGGTTAAACAGCATTCCTACGGAAACAAAAAACAGAACTGCAAATGCATCTCGCATCGGCAAGGCTTCGGTGGTCGCGCGTATAGAGAAGTCCGATTGACCAATAACGATTCCAGCGAGGAACGCTCCCAAAGCCATCGAAACTCCGAAGACTTGGGCAGAAACTAGGGCGATTCCCAAGACTAGGACTAATACCGTCAAGGTGAATAGTTCTCTGGATCGAGTTGCTGCGATTCCATGGAGGATCCAGGGAATCAGTTTTCCACCTAAAAAGACGATCGCAACTGCAGCAACCAGAATCTTCAGAGCGGCGAGTTCCAGAATGCCGATCAGTTGGAACCAAGATGTATTTTGGGCGTTTCCCAGGGAGGGTAGCAGAACCAGCGCCAGCACTGCAAAAACGTCTTGTACAATAAGCCATCCGATGGCGATGTTTCCATTCTGAGTCTGGAGTTCATTGACGTCTGCGAGCAAGCGAGTCACGACCACTGTGCTTGCGAAGGACATAGCAATACCAAAGACAATCGCAGTGTGTAGCGGTAGTCCAAAAAGCGATCCGATAGCAAATGAGGCGAGGACCGATCCGCAGCATTGCAGCAAAGCACCGGGTAAGGCTACACGACGGACTCTGCCCAATTCTTGCAAGTCGAAATGTAGCCCAACGTCGAACAAAAGGAGAACGACGCCGACTTCCGCAAACTGAGAAGCGATCTGACCGTCTGCTTGGAAACCGGGAGTTGTTGGGCCAACGACAATTCCGGCAACAAGAAATCCGACAATAGGGGAAATACGCAACAACAAGCACACGTATCCGAAGATCAGAGCGGCTGTAAAACCGCCAACCAACGTGGGGATTAGTTGATGATCATGCATCCGAACTCTTTGCGTATTCTAGGACCATTGGTCCGTTAGTGCTCTGCGATTCACTATTGCAGGAATGAACGGGAGTTTCCAAGCCTAGCGAACGCTACAGTTACCAGCGCATTCTAGTTGCTAAACGCCTTCCTTATTGTTGCATTGAGGACTCCGTCACGCAAGGCAACTCGGACTGGGTGAGTCGAGACATGCTATATGTCCTTGATGTTGTTTTTGGGGTTATTCAGGAGATGTTGTGGGCGAAACATATCGGGTTTGGACCAGTGAAGCGATTTCGTACTCGTGCTTAGTGAAACGGTGATCGCGCTCGTAATCGAAAGACCGTTGTGTTGGACGAATTACGGTCTGCTTCCACGCAAAGTTTCAATGTACTGGTCGATCAAATTCTGGTCGATCAAATTCTGGTCGATCAAATTCTGTTTGATGGGACCCGAGCACGAACATCGAGCACGATTAGAGCCAGTATCCGATGCTCCTACCCGCAATAACTTCTGAAGAGCCATTTTTTGTTGTAAATTCAACGCTAATTGCCTTCTACTGTTACCACAGCCAAAGCGTCCAAGGCTAGGATTAGTTGCGTTTCAGGAGATCGTTTCCTAGCCTTCTTTGCATTGCAGATTGATTTATTATGTTGCAAGCTCGGATCAACTCGTGTTTCGCCATTGCGTCCCTTTCCTGGAATGGCTTGCTCACGCAATGTCTCTTCATTTTCTTTTTGTTTTACCCTTCTGTTGGTCGGGCCCAAGACCCACCTAACATCATCTTCGTGCTTGCAGATGATCTTGGTTACACCGATCTTGGGTGTTTTGGAAGTCGCTACTATGAGACTCCGAATATCGATCGACTTGCTGCCGAGGGAATTGTCTTTACAAACCATCATCATTGCCAGAATTGCACGCCGACACGCGCTGCACTCATGAGTGGGCAACACCCGGCACGCACTGGTATTTATACCGTTGGTGGAATTGATCGTTTCGATTGGTCCGACCGTCCATTGCGTCCTGTGGATAATCTAACGAGACTACCGCTGAGTCTCTCTACGATTGCGGACCAACTGAAGAAGTCAGGATACAAGACGGGTATGTTTGGCAAATGGCACATTGGAACCAATGAGAAGTACCATCCCAAATCTCGAGGATTCGACGAAGCGATCGAAGTTTCTGGTCGGCATTTTGATTTCGAAACAGACCCCAAAATCGAATACCCTAACGGCCAATACTTGGCAGACTTCTTAACAGAGAAAGCACTTGGATTTATCGAGCGCAATCATCGAGAACCCTTCTTTCTGTACTTGCCCCATTTCGGCGTTCACTCGCCACACCAAGCGAAGCCGGAATGGATCGAGCATTTTCGTGACAAGCCTCCGGTGGATGGTCATCAAAACCCAACCTATGCTGCGATGATCGCTTCGGTTGATGAAAGTGTCGGGCGCATCTTGGAGCAACTCGATACACTTGGGATCGCGGACAATACCATCGTTTTGTTTGCATCGGACAATGGTGGAGTCGGAGGTTATGTCCGCGAGGGAATTAAGCAAGGGGGGGATATCACCGATAATACTCCCCTGCGCAGCGGCAAGGGGAGTTTGTACGAAGGGGGTACGCGAGTTCCGTTGATTGCGCGCTGGCCGAAGAAAATCACACCGAAAACAATTTTCGCTGAACCAACGCTTCATGTTGATTTGTACCCGACGCTTCTTGAGTTTGCGAATGCACCGAAACCTGAGCATGTTCTCGATGGCCAAAGTTTAGTACCTTGGATGATCGACCCTACCGTTCAATGGAATCGCGATGCAATTTTTCAGCACTTTCCCGGGTATCTCGGAGCCGGACCGAACAAGTGGCGTACTACGCCTGTTAGCACGATCCTTGCAGGCAATTGGAAACTGATGGAGTTTCTAGAAGACAGCCATCTTGAACTCTATAACTTGAGCGAAGACATCGGGGAGACGAAGAACCTCGCAGAAGAGAACCCGTCGGTCGCGAAGTCGCTGCACGATAGATTAATCGTCTGGCGAAATGAGATCGGTGCAAAGATGCCAACCAAAAATGACCAACGTAAAGGACCTCGACGTAAAACGTCCCAACCCGAAAATCCCTAGCAACGCAGGTGTATTCATGCAAATCCAACTTTCACGCCGCAGTTTTCAAACGGCACTTCTAGCATCCGGTTGCTTATGTATCGCTTCTCGTTCTGAAGGTGCGTTTTTGTGCAAGAAATATCGTGTCGGTATCATCGGGGCGACGGGGCGTGGAGATTACGGACACGCGGTCGATGTACCGTTTACTAAACTAGAAAATCTCGAAGTCGTATCGGTAGCAGATGCTGATTCGAATGGCAGAGAGAAAGCCAAAGCAAGACTGAAAGTTGAGAACGCTTATGCGGATTATCGCGAGATGCTTGAACGGGAAAAACTCGACATCGTAGCGATTTGTCCCCGATGGATTGATCAGCATCATGCTATGCTGATGGCTGCCGCGCATGCCAATTGCCATGTGTACATGGAAAAGCCGTTTTGCCGTTCGCTGATCGAATCTGATGAGATTGCAGGTGTTTTCCGAAGCAAAGGTCTGAAGCTAGCGATTGCTCATACCGCTCAATACTCGCCGGTGCTTCATAAGGTTTTGCAGCTAGTCCACGATGGAGTCATCGGAGAAGTGCTCGAATTGCGGGGACGTGGCAAAGAAGATCAACGTGGCGGAGCGGAAGATCTTTGGGTGCTGGGTTCTCACATCTTCGGAATGATGAGATCGTTCGGCGGCGGTACTCCGATCGAATGCATTGCTCATATAACACACAATAAGGAGCGTATTCGAAAATCGCATGTCGTCGAAGGCAACGAAGGTCTTGGACTCCTAGCAGGCAACGCGCTGCAAGCAAGTTATCAATTCTCAAATGGAATCCATGGTAACTTTGCTTCGAAAAAAGCGATGGCGGCAAATCCAAGTCGGTTCGCGTTGCAAGTTCTTGGTTCGAAAGGGATGTTGGAAATCGAAAGCGGATATCTTGCACCTGCTCATCTACTTCGAGATGGAAGCTGGTCACCTAGCCGGTCCGGAAAGAACTGGGAAAAAGTTACTTCGGAAGGAATCTCAAAACCCGAGTCCCGCTCGGATGGAAATTACGAAGGTGGACACCTCGCGGCAATTCGCGATCTAATTGACGCGATTGAACAAGATCGTCAGCCGCTCTGTGGATTGGATGATGCGATTGGTATCACGGAGATGATTTTGGCAACGTTTGAATCTGAACGATTGAGGACGGCAGTGGCAATACCTCTGGCTTCGCGACAACATCCATTGTCGCTGATTAAGGATTAAGGCACATTTCTTGATGAGCAAGCCGATCCTGATTGCGAATCCCGCTGCCGGAAAGCGTTTGCATTCCTTTGCTTCCATACAGACAGCTTTGGAGCGCTGGGTGCCAAGTTCTACCCCGTTGCAAGTGACGCAGCACCCTGGTCACGCTGAGCAAATCGCAAGGGAAGCTTGCAGGAATGGATTCGATACGCTGATTGTCCTCGGTGGGGATGGGACCATTCACGAAACACTCAATGGAATTCTCTCGAGTGAGGCTCCCGGCGTGCGCATGGGGATTTTCCCGATTGGTACGGCCAACGATTACGCATTTACCTTGCGCAACGACCGAACCGAACACGTTCCCTTTCATCGCTTCGTTGATATTGGGAAGGCAACTTGTAACGGTAAGCATCGTTACTTCATCAACGTCGCAGGATTGGGGTTGCCGGGCAGAGTGGCCAATCTCGCGCGAGGCATGAAGCGACTTCCCGCACGTGTTCGCTATACGTTGGCTTTGATGCGAGCTATGGGAGCGAAGTACCGGACGCATCCGTTAGTTGCATCATCAAGGAAGGATACCGAACTCGGCATTGCACCAGCCTCTAAGGAATATCTCATGATCAGCGTTGCGATCGGCATGCGCGAGGGGAGTTACCCACTCTCCCCGAAAGCCATTCTCGATGATGGATTGTTCGAGATTCTTGAAGTCGGAGCGCTGCGCCGTAGGGATATCGTCCGGTACTTTCCCAGAATTCTCAAAGGTGACGTCCCGACGAGTGACCCAAGGATTTCAACCAGCCAGCGCGAGGACTACCTGATCGAATGCGATCACCCAGTCCCATTTCATCTCGACGGAGAATCGTTCCTTGCCTCCGATGACGCCGGGGTGGTGACAGCTGGAGCGACGAAGCGATTTCGACTCCACTTGGAGGTTTTGCCCAAGGCTCTTGCGGTTGAGTTGCTAGGTTAGCAAGAGAAATAGGCGGCGACTTGAATCGAAAACCGAAAGGACTAGAGGTGTATTCGATTCGATTGCGTTGCATTCAATTCGAGTACAGCGCATCCCTTGGAATCCGACCGCCGAGTGAGCATTGATGCTTCGACGATACCGCCGACTCGATAAAATCCCTGGGAACTTGAGTCTGATTCGAAAAAAATTCCGACCAATTTGGAATTGGAATGGAATTTGTTGAATGTACTAAGAAGAACGGTGTGGTTCCCAGTCGCTGGGGTGCAACTCACCGACCGAATTGTTTATTCCCTGGTATTGCGACTTGAAAAAGCTCATTGGAGACTGTGCGATGACACAAACTACCCTCTCGAATCGCCAAAGGTTTTTTTGGGGCCGTGCTGCACTGAATTGGTTTGACACCTCGAGTTGGCTGAACGTTCCGGGACGGATTGTTGGCTGTGTGTTAGCAATCTTGGCATGCGGTGCACCGGTAGTCCAAGCTGGGAATCCGTGGGCTTCTGCCATCGGGGAGGCACGTGTTGTGCAGCATCGAGCGGAGGATATTGCGAATCGGATCAAAAGGACTGACCCAAGAAATTACTTGGTTCGAGAGGCCATGGAATTCGATCGCTTGTCTTGCGCGATGGTTGAACTATTGCGCGGTTGCAACGTGTGCAACAGGGCAACCTGTAATCAAGTGCAGTCGTTGTATCAGCAGATGGAAGGTGATTGGGGACAATTGCGTTACGCGCTGTGCGCCGACCCATGCCTTCGCGGGGATCGGACACTGAAGGGGCTTGCAGAGAGTATGGACACGCGGATGCGGAACTTGTGTAAGGCGATCGATCGCGTGATAGAGCGGGAATTACGTTATGCACCAGTTCCTCATTACACTGGTCCGCAATATGCAGTCCCTCAATACTCGTTGCGTCCGGCCTATCCGAATTGCCCACCCAATCAATCCTCGTCCTTTGGGATTTACCAAGCACCATCCTTTGGATTTCAATCTCAAAGTCAGCTTGAACTTCGATTCTCGACGCCAAGTCGCCTAACGCTACCGCACCAACTTGGATATCCAAATGGTATTGGGGGACCTAGCTTTGGGGTTCCTAGCAATGCAATTCCTTTTGGCGTGCCAAGTCCTTACGGCCAGGGGGCCTATCCTTCAATGCGGGTACCGCCTCCACAACCTGGCTTTGGGGTCCATTCGGAGTTTCGCCGGTCGTTTTAATGCTAGCACCGTTTCTTGGTAACGGTCGCAAGCTTGAAGAAAAGTTCATGGCGAGACTCTGAAATAGCCGAAGAATCGGAATAATCGGAAAAGTTCTCACACGGCATTCGGACCAACCGGAAAACTATGATCCTAAGCAGCCTCGGCAAGCACTTGGTGCTCTTTGGCTTTCTGCTCGCGCTTTGGGTCGCGAACATTTTTCCTGTGCAGCGGGCTGAGCATGTCTTGCAGGCCTCTGCGATCGTTTCGCCACAGCGACTGATTGCGCTTCAGTCTTTGGCGCGAGAGAAATTGGGAGATGAATCGAGTGTCCGGTGGATTCGGTATGCTCGGTCCGCGAAAGCTGGGACGCGATCGCGTGTTGAACCATCGGTTGAACATTTGCAACTGGAAATAGGTGTTCGGGCAAATGCTGGATTGCGTGAGATTGAGCAAGAGCTTGAACGACTGACAATGCCGTCGAATGGGACTGAGACTTTAAGTGATGAGGGTCGACGTGTCCGCGCGGAACGTTGGCGACTAACATCGATTGATCATCAGATGGAGCGATTCCGATTGGACCGCCAGCGCGAGGAGAATTCACTTGCCGTGTCCACAGTCAACAGGGATGAAGCTACCGATGCGATCGAGAAGTCGAATCGAGGCGTCACCATTTCATTTCGCAAACCTTTGCATGACTCGGGGATGGTCGATACACCAAAGGCCTCTGAAGCGAATCCAAGTGATTCCGATCGGCCTAGATCTCCAGAAAAATCTTGGTCGTCGAAAGATCAGCAGACGTGGAATGGTTTGTTGACGAACAGATCGCAATGTTTGCGTTGCATCGAGAGCCTCGAATCTCAGATTCTCGCAACCCAAATGCATGCCGCTGGAACCATCGCTCTGACTGGTGCGCCGAAGTATGGGGTATTGAGCGGACGAGCATCCTTCGGAAACTTCATTAGCATCGTAGTAATGAGTGGGTTTTGTGCTTTGGTGCTCGGAACTATTTTGCGGTCACCGGTTGTTCAAAGAAAAGTGACCATTCAACGACACGGGACTGCTCAGAGACAGGAGTCCCGCCAACCAACTAGGGAACCGAGTCGCACTGAAGTTGTGTCGAAGAGTACTTCGATTAGTTCTATGGTTTGGAAACCAACAGAAACTGATCCAATTACTTCCCGGATGACTCAGCTAAACGTTTCTTGTTTAGGTACTATTGAAATGCGGCTGCATTCAAAAGTTCAGTCAGGGACTTTCGACAATTGCGTAAGTGTGACCGAAGCAGAGGAAGGTGTCGAGCGCGACGCAGTCTATCCTGTGTCACTGCGCCTTGCGATGGATGGTAGCAGGACGCCAATGTTGAAGTTCGGCGCGATCGCGATCGAGAAAATCAACAGTTGGGTGCTGTGGAGTTGGGTAGCGCTCTTTGCGTTTCGTTTTGCTACCGATCCGAACTGGCGGGAATTGCTTTTCAGCGCTCCGTTGGCAGCTTTCTCAAGCATGGTGTTAGGCGTTTACTAACACCCATCTTTGCAGGGTAATCCTACGTGAGTACACACTCCGTTCGCTGGGCAGTATCGAAAGTGATTACTTCCAGACAAGTCCTTCATGAAGCTGGTTAAGGTTTTCACAGCCTTCTTCACGTACTACGACCATGTCTTCGACACGAACACCCCCGTATCGCTTTCCGTACAAGCCGGGTTCAATTGTGACCACATCACCGGCGACAAGTTCAGGCCCGCCAACTGCCAAGAGTGGTGGTTCGTGAACTTCTAGGCCTAGTCCATGTCCTGTCCCATGAGTCATGCTCGTGAAGCTATCTGGAGCATCTGTTGCGGGTAGCCCCATGCTGTATCCCGATTGTTCAATTGATCGAATGGTAGCTTCGTGAACGAATTGGCCTGTGACACCTGCCCGAACGGCCCGCGTAGCCGCGGCTTTGGCAGCAACGACGGCTGCATGCATTCGAGAGACTTCCGCTGGAATTTCTCCATGAACGACGGTTCTAGTGCAGTCGCCGTTATAGAGATTTTTCTTGACCCTTGGAAAGATATCAACGATCACTGGCTGCCCGGTGAATAGCGGGCCGTGGCCATGATCATGGCAATCAGCTCCAATGGGGCCCCCGGCGACGATGGCTCCTGGGTTCGAGCATTCTCGTTCCAGCAGCCAAACATCGATCAAGGTTCGCATCCTCTCGCTCGTCAGTGGTGCGCCGTCGTGGTGCAGCATCCCGCTCGCGTCGGCTTTGGCTCGCGCAACGGTGGAGCAAGCTAGTTCCATGACTTCCTCGGTGATCCGCTGTGCTTCGCGGATCATGGCAATTTCGGATTCGTCTTTTTTGCGTCGCTCCATCACCCCCCATTGCAAATCGCATTCGACAGCGACGCCAGCGCGTTGAAGCATGGTGGTGTAGATCATCGGCAGCGAGCGATCTACGATCACGTGTTGGAAACCTGCTCGGCGGATTGCTTCTGCGGCGGATTGTGCGGTGGCAGTTTCACGATCCCCAGAGAGCCCATCTGCTGGAGTGAAATCCGCTGGACAGAACACTTCTTGAACGCTCGCATGGAGTTTTGCTCGTTCCATTTCGATGTCGCGGCAGATCAACGTCGCTCGCTTGGAATCAGAGCCCTCCGGCCATTCGATGTATACCACCGGATCACCGACCAGGAAGCGTATGGAGCGGTAGAGACCTGCGTTCAGAGTTGGGATTCCCCCCATCATACGAGGAGAAGAGAGTACGTGGTGGTTCATGGAGTCAAAGGCTTTCGGCGAAAAGGTTGCGGTTCAATCGTACAGCAGCATTATCACCAGCGTATTCACAGCGTGCTAGAGTTGGCAAGCTCGCTCAACAGCGGTGACAAAAGCGTCGACTTCGGATTCTGTATTATAGAAGTAGAACGACGCTCGTGCGCTAACCCCTAACCCGAAGCGTTGGTGCAAAGGCATTGCGCAATGATGGCCTACACGAATTGCGATACCTGAGGCGTTCAGATACTGTCCGATTTGGTCAGCGTGTACACCTGGCAAGACAAATGAAACGATTCCAGTTTTTTTTCCGGCTGCAACGTCTGATGGTCCGAGTATTTTCAAGTTCTTGATGGTGTTTAAGCCTTCTATTGCGCGGATAGTCAGTCGACGTTCCTGGGCGAGGATCTGCTCCGTCCCAATGCGCATCAAGTATTCCAAAGCAGGTTTCATTGCAATTGCTTCTACAATTGCTGCCGTACCGGCTTCGAATCGATGGGGTAGATCCGCTTGTTCAAATCCAGATTTTGTAACGCTCTTGATCATATTGCCGCCACCGAGGAATGGAGGCATTGCTTCGAGAATGTCGCGTTTCCCTGCAAGGACTCCGATGCCGGTTGGTCCCAGCATTTTGTGACCACTAAAGACAACCCAATCGGCGTCCCATTCTGCAGGGGTTACTTTTCCATGCGGTGCGCTTTGCGCGGCGTCGACAAGAACTTTTGCACCAACGCGGTGCGCGGCATCTGCCAATACCCGTACTGGGTTGATTGTTCCTAAGACATTGGAAACGGCGGTTACCGACAGCAGTTTGGTCCGTGGATTAAAGATGCGATCGAGCGACGTCAAATCCAACGTATAATCGTCGAGGACTTCGATCCAGCGAATCACTGCGCCGGTTCGTTGAGCGAGTTGTTGCCAGGGTACGATATTCGAGTGATGTTCCATCTCAGTAAGAACAATTTCGTCTCCAGGACGAAGATTTGCTTCCCCCCAGCTTCGGGCAACTAGGTTGATGCCCGCAGTAGTACCAGGTGTAAAGACGACTTGATCGGTCGATTCAAGTTGCATCCATTGCGCGAGTATGCGTCGCGCATTCTCCATGGCTTGCGTTGTTTCCGCAGCGAGTTGGTGACCGCTTCGATGTACATTGGCGTAATGGTTCTTGTAAACGCGATCCATACTATCCAGCACCGAGTTGGGGCGTTGGGATGATGCCGCGTTGTCCAAGTAAACCCAAGGCTTTCCGCAAGGAAGTGTTGCAGCAAGCACAGGGAAGTCTTTTCTGCACTCTTCGATCGGTATTGCAGGTAGCTTGGCCCAGTCCGCCCAAAGAACTTTTGGGGGTGTTGTTGCGATTGGAACACCGCAGGGGGTGTTAAGCCCTGATGGATCGAGAGGGCAGGCTTTCTCAAGCGGAGCACTGTTTTGAACCACAGGCCCTATAGTCCCTTTCGTTGCGACTGTATTTGCAACTTGATTCTTTTGAGCGTTGGGGGCTTCGAGCGCGCCGCGAGCTATTGCTTGAATCCTCTGGACCATCGAATGCAATCCGTTGCTCCGCATCGGCGTTAAGAACGCTTTCAGGTGCAATTCGTCGAAAAGATCCTCAATGGGGAAAGCAAGAATTTCTGAGGGGGATTTTCCAGAGTATGCCGCAATCAAAATTGCGACCAAGCCACGCACCATGGGCGCATCGCTTGAACCGATGAAATCGATTCGGTTTTCGCCGAGATTGGGGACTACCCAAACCATGCTCTGGCAACCAAGAACCCTGAAGTCCTCGATTTGGTATCTTTCAGGCAAATCTGGTAGGGCTTGCCCCAATTCGATTAGGTAAGCTAAGCGATCTTGTGGGGTATCCAGATCCGCGATTTCTTCTCGAATCTCTTCGAGTTCGACTCGTTGCGTCGATGGAGTCATGCTTAGAAGATTCCTAGCTGGTCTCTCGCATCTTCAGTCATTTTGTCTGGTCCCCACGGTGGATCCATCACTACTTTGATGTCGACGGTTCCGACTCCTTCGATCGATTCGACCACTTCGCGGCTATTGGCGACGAGTTGCGGGCCTGCCGGGCACATGGGGCTTGTCATGGTCATCTCAACCGTGACATTTTCCTTTCCTTCTTCACCTGGTTGAATGTCGACAACGTAGATCAGACCAAGATCGACGATGTTGACAAACAGTTCTGGATCGATGACCCGCTTGAGTTCTTCTCGAACTTGATCTTCAGTGATAGCCATGCTTCACCTGTTTCTTTGGCAGGAAGAAAATTTAGGAACAAGCTGTTCTACCCTGGAGCGGGCGGAGAGCTTCATCGGACACGATTTGTTGATTTTGTATATCTGGAGATTGCGTGGGCAGGTAATGCTCACACTCCCATTGTAGCCACCCGCACAGGATCGACAAACGCAACTCACTAGTCGTTTGGTGGCGGGCAAAATTGGCGATTTAATCGTCACTCAAGGCCACAAAAACTTTAGTACCTTCCACTTTCACGCAATGGCTGGGAGTATCCTCGGTAGCGGGCATACACATGGCTTTTCCGTTCTTTACATCGAACTTAGCCCCATGTCTTGGGCAAACCAAGCAGTTGCCATCAAACTCGCCGTCGGCTAGGGTTCCGCCGTCGTGAGTGCACATGTCTTCGATGCAGTACACTTCGTTTCCCAAGTCGACGAGGACTACAAACCTCTGGTCGACCTCAAAGGACTTCGGTGTGTTCGGGGCTAATTCGCCCCGATCGCATACATAATGGAATTCGGACATAGTTCTCGTGGCTTTCGAACCTGTTCACAAACTTTGCTGTGACTCTTACTCGTACTGTCGGACTTGTCGTGCAATCGCAGCGCCTAATGCGTCGCGAACACTTTCGATAGTGATACGGTCAAAGATCTGTTGAAAGAACCCAGTGACAATCATGCGAACAGCTTCGGATCGAGTGAAACCTCGAGATTGCGCGTAGAAAATAAGTTCTTCGTCAACTCGACCACTGGTGCTACCGTGCGTACATCGTACGTCATCGGCATTGATTTCAAGACCTGGGATCGAATCTGCACGTGCTGCGTCGCTAAGCATTAGGTTGTCGTTGCGTTGATAACCGTCTGTTTTCTGCGCCCCTTCGCTTACTTTGATCAATCCACGCCAAACGGTGCGAGAGCGGTCTTGAAGCACGCTCTTGTACAAGAAGTCACTTCTGCAGTGAGGTGCCAAGTGATGTTGCAACGTGTTGTACACAAGATGCTGTCGATCTCGTGTAAACATTACCCCATTGACTTGGCTAGTGGCACCCGGTTCGACCAACTCGACTCGTTGGTCGACTTGGGCAAACCGCGTTCCCATTGCAGCGACGGTCCATTGCAAGGATGCATCGCGACCGACACTGGCTCGCTGGTGGGCAAAGTGCCAAGCGTTCCGACCCCAATCTTGTAGGTTCACGTAGCGCAAATGCGACCCGGCCCTTTGAACCAACTCCACACCTCCGCAATGAAAGCCATGGGCTTGTTCCGAAGGGCTGGAGGACTCGAACAACACGGTAGCTTCCGCTCCGGGTTCGAGTACGATCAAGGTGTGTGACAAGTCGACTTGCCCGTCCCCCATGGCTGCATGGATGTGGATTGGCAAGGGCACTCGGACGTTTTTTGGGACATACACGAAGTATCCATCGCTCCACATCGCTTGCTGCAGGGCTGCGAAGCGATCGACGGATGGATTGATGGCCTTGTGCAAATTCGCTTCGACCAGTTCGCTGTGATCGCGGGCGCATCGAGCAAGAGAACCGACGATAACACCTTTGTTTGCCAGTTCAGTGTCCAAGGATTCGCGAACGACGATTCCATTGACGGACCTGATGCTTCCTGAGACATCTACTCCCTCGAGCAATCGAACAGGAGCTGTTTCAGGAATATCGACGGCTGCGTCGACGTTGGGGGAAAACTTCGTGATACGAAAACCACGGAAATCGGATCGCATCCAATTTTCATCGCGAGGATTCGGCCACTCAATTGATTCGTAAATGTTCCAAGCAACTTGTCGGCGTTGAGTAAGCCACTTTGGCTCTACTTGCTGTTCCACAAATCTGTTGAAACCATCTTGATCAAACGCTGCGCCTACCGATGCCACTGCACTCTCCACTGCATTCGAAGTTGGACCTGGAGTCGAAGTAGTCATGGATTAACCCACCGATCCTTCCATTTGTAGTTGAATCAATCGGTTCATTTCAACGGCGTACTCCATCGGCAACTCTTTGACGAGTGGTTCGATAAATCCGTTGACGATCATGGTGCTCGCTTCAGCTTCGGACAAGCCGCGGCTCATCAAGTAAAAGAGCTGTTCTTCCCCAATTCGCGATACACTTGCTTCGTGCCCAATACTTACGTCTTGATCGAGAATTTCGATGTACGGATACGTATCGCTCTGACTCTTGGAATCCAAGATCAACGCATCGCAAACAACGTTCGACTTGGACTTGCTCGCATCCTTTTCCACGCGTACCAGTCCTCGGTACGAGCTTCGTCCGCCGTTCTTCGAGATCGACTTGCTGATGATTTGACCAGTGGTGTGCGGAGCGCAGTGCACAAGCTTAGCGCCCGCGTCTTGGTGCTGTCCTGCGGAAGCAAAAGCAATCGACAGGATTTCACCACGTGCACCAGGCTCCATCATGTATACAGCTGGGTACTTCATGGTCAACTTGCTACCCAAGTTCCCGTCGACCCATTCCATGGTCGCATCAGCGTAAGCCACCGCACGTTTGGTCACTAAATTGTAAATGTTATTTGCCCAATTTTGGATGGTCGTATAGCGACAGCGGCTACCTCGTTTGCAGATGATTTCGACAACTGCTGAGTGCAGCGATTCCGAGGAGTACATAGGAGCAGTACACCCTTCGACGTAGTGGATGCTAGCTCCTTCGTCGACGATGATGAGTGTCCGCTCGAATTGGCCCATGTTCTCCGCATTGATTCGGAAGTAGGCTTGGAGCGGGAAGTCGATTTTGACTCCCTTAGGGACGTAGATAAAGGATCCACCGGACCAAACCGCTGAGTTCAAAGCAGCGAACTTGTTGTCGTTAGGAGGAATGATGGTACCGAAGTACTCGCGTACCAAGTCGGGGTGTTCCTTGATGGCGGTATCGGTATCTGTGAAGATGACACCCTGCTGGACGAGATCTTCTTTCAGCGAACCATAAACAACTTCGCTTTCGAATTGCGCCTTGACTCCTGCCAAGAACTTCTTTTCGGCTTCGGGGATCCCTAGCTTATCGAAGGTGTCTTTGATTTCTTGCGGAACTTCTTCCCAAGTTCTTCCTTGTTTATCGGTAGGCTTTAGGTAGTAGAAGATGTCTTGGAAGTTCACGTCGATACTTCCACCCCATTTAGGCATCGGTTTGGAATGGAATATGTCCAAGGATTTCAGGCGGAACTCACGCATCCACTGCGGTTCGTTCTTCATTTCTGAAATCTGATTGACAATATTGGCATCGAGTCCCTTGCGGGCCTTGAAGACAGCTTTGCTGTCGGTTCGGAAATCGTACTTGTTGATTTCCCCGATTTCGTCTTGGGAAGCGATATCTGTTGACATTGTATTGTGTTGGTAGGAGTAGTTGGTGCTCGTTATCCAGAAGCGTTGGAAACGATTCCGGGTGTAGTGCTGTACTAGGTCGCGTGACTTTACACAGCGGCGGTTTCTTCTTTTGCCAACATTTGCTGGTTAGCTGCGTCAGCGTCCGGGTAGGTACGGCGGATCCGATCATATCCGTGATCGTGAAGTTCTCGAGCCAATTCTGGCCCCCCAGTTTCGACAATCCGTCCACCGAGCATCACGTGAGTAAATTGAGGAGGATTGTGCTCGAGCAGTTTGTCGTGGTGAGTGATGATGAGCAAACCCATCTTCTCTCGACCAATTTCGGCGATCGACGCAGACGCCAATCGAACCGCATCGGCATCCAAGCCTGAGTCGGTTTCATCCAATATGGAGAACTTTGGAGAGAGCATTGCCATGGTCAGGATTTCCGCTCGCTTCATCTCACCACCGGAGAACCCGTCGTTGACGTAGCGACGCGCGAACTCAGGATCCATTTTGAGTTGCTCCATTTTGGATTTGAGTTCTTTACGGAAGTCCCGCATCGCGATCAGTTCTTGTCCCTCTTTGCGATCCGGTTGCCGTACGTTGGTCGTCGCGTGGCGCAGAAAATCAGCCATCTTCACTCCAGGGATTGCCACAGGGCGCTGAAACGCCATAAAGATCCCTGCTCGAGCCCGTTCGTCCGCTTCCATTTCGGTCAAGTTCACATCATCCAAGAAGATTGCACCCTGCGTGATCTCGTAATTCGGATGGCCGGCAATTGCTAGTCCTAGCGTGCTCTTGCCCGAGCCGTTCGGTCCCATCAACGCATGCGTTTCGCCAAATTTGATTTCCAAATTAACGCCGCGCAAGATCGGCTTGTCGTTGACACTGACATGCAAATTCTCGATACGCAAAAGGTGAGTCATTTGTTGGTAGCTCAGTTCGTGATTCAGTTGTTCAAGGGTTGAGTTGAATTGTTGATATTGATCGCTCCCAACCATTGGAAGCGTTTTTTGTATTCGATTGGCGAGAGTGGCTTTAGAGTAATTGAGCCTCAGTCACACCGTGTGGATTCTTCTGCGCGGGCTTGAATTGACAAGTCCCGTGACCGTCTAATTTGCAGCATTGAAGTTCCAAAGGCTGGCCGACGGCTTCACTCAACACCTGTTGTTCGAGTTGGCAGAGACTTCGCTCGGCGTCACGGCTACTTAAGTCTGGATAGGGGCAAGCATGTACGGAGAGGACAGGTAGCCCGTCTACATTGACATAAGTTGCAGGAATGCGTCGGGACGCCATAAGTCCAGCAAGTGCACGCATTCGTTCTTCAAGTGGTCCTGCCGGAAGCAGGTCGCGGAATGCATTTCCCATCCGCTTAGAGACTTTGTTGACCAGTGTTTCTTTTACACGGGCGTCCTCTAATTCCAAAATCTCGCTCCAAAGTGCAACGGCCAGATCGGTGTAGGTAACCCCAACTTGCCGCCAACCTAAGTCGGTAAGAAAATAGGAATAGGTCGGTCGTCCTCGTCCTGCGGTCTGTTTTCTACGCTCGATGTATCCGGCGCTTTCCAAGCGATCTAGGCGTTGCCTTACCGCTGTGGCGGTAACTTCCAATTTGTCCGTTAAGTCCGTTACCGTTAACCCTTCTTGCCGTCGAAGCAGGTCGAGGACCAGTTGGTCGACAGGTCGGGTTGGATTTTGATTGCATGCCTTAGCTAAGTCCATTGCGACAAAACCTTTACGACGAAAAATACCCGGGGACTCTCCCCGCGAAGGTCTCGAAAGTATAGCGACTTCGCCATTTATGACAAGCTATATTGCGAAATTGCCAGTTTGAGTCCAGGTCGGTCAATTCTGCGTCCTAACAAATCCCTCCGGGAACGCGTACAAATGCGACTGGACGCTCGGAATTTTCCCGTAGCAGCAGCTCTGCATTGCAGTTGGCGTCGCAGAATCCGGCAAGGATCATCGTGGATGTCGCTAGGTAGCGAGGTTCCTTTACGTGGTTAGCAACTTCTGTACGACTTGCCCGTGAACGTCGGTTAGCCGGAAGTCGCGGCCTTGGTAGCGATAAGTAAGCCGTTCATGATCAAAGCCAAGGCAATGCAAGAGGGTGGCTTGGAAGTCGTGAATGTGGATCGGGTCTTCTACAATGTTGTATCCATATTCATCCGTTTGCCCCACGACGGCGCCTGGCTGAAAGCCACCACCCGCCATCCACATCGAGTAACACCTTCCATGGTGATCGCGTCCATAATCATCTTGCAACGACCCTTGACTGTAGACCGTACGTCCAAACTCCCCACCCCAAACCACAATGGTGTCCTCAAGTAGGCCTCGTTGCTTGAGGTCTTGTACCAACGCGGCTTGCGGCTGATCGATGTCTTTGCATTGCTTGGGAATGTTTGAAGGTAGATTGCCGTGGTTGTCCCAGCCACGATGATATAGCTGCACGAAACGAACTCCACGTTCTACCATTCGTCGAGCAAGCAAACAATTCGCAGCAAACGTTCCAGGTTTCTTCGAATCAGGACCATAGAGTTCAAAGGTACTCTCGGTTTCGTCTGCGAGGTCCGTTAGCTGAGGCACCGAGCTTTGCATCTTAAATGCCATTTCATATTGCTCGATGCGCGCGGTAATTTCTGGATCTAGTTCTCGTTCGAACTCAAGTTGATTTAGTTTCTGCAAACGGTCCAGCATGGCTCGACGCATCGGTCGGCGCAATCCCGCTGGATCATTCAAATACAATACCGCTTCAGCTCCGCTCCGGAACTTCACTCCTTGATGGCTCGAGGGCAAAAAGCCACTTCCCCAAAGTCGATCGAGTAGTCCTTGATTTGCATCGCGTCCTGTACCATGAGAAATCATGACGACGAATGCAGGTAAATCCTCAGCTTCACTCCCAAGCCCATAACTGAGCCATGCGCCGATCGAAGGGCGACCAGGTTGCTGCGAACCTGTTTGAATGAAGGTGATGGCCGGATCGTGATTGATCGCTTCGGTATGCATTGAGCGAACTAAACATAAATCGTCGGCAATTTTCGCCGTATGCGGGAGAAGCTCAGAGAACCATGCTCCGTTACTACCAGCTTGATGAAACTGAAACTTTGGCGCAACGACCGGAAAGCTTTTCTGCCCTGATGTCATCCCGGTAAGTCGCTGACCGTTGCGTATACTTTCCGGCAGTTCACTACCATGCAGATCCTTGAGCTTTGGTTTGTAGTCCAGCAGTTCTAATTGAGACGGGCCGCCTGACTGAAACAGATAGATCACGCGCTTGGCTTTTCCCGCGAAATGAGGTGTTTTCTCCTCTGGTCTTGGATTCGCTAGAAGTGATCGATCTAGTAAACTTGCTGCCGCAATTGTTCCGAGCGAGCCACCGCGCAAAAAGGTTCTGCGAAGCAGACTAGATAGGTGGTTTTGCGAACCTATGGTTTCTGGCATTTGTGATGTCTCAATGTTTTAATGGGGTATCGCTGGGTCAACGAAACTGCAGTGGAGGCTATAACTGGAGGGTCAATTTTTAGTGATGGTTTCGTCGAGATTAAGTAGTGTGCTGCAAAGTATGGTCCACGAGGCCAGTTCGTTCGGTGGTAGATCGGTTGGAATAGGGAGCGTTCCGACCTTTAGGAATTCAGATGCCCTGGCTGTATCCGCGAATTCCTCACGGGCTTGTTGTATCAATCCGAGCCATTCAGGAATCTCATCGGAGTGTGGAGCACGCACAATCGCTTTCGTGACCGCATAATGGATCTTCGATAAATCGTCTGGTCCTCCTTTGCGCAAAACATCTACGGCAAAAGCCCGTGCTGCTTCGACGAAACACGGGTCGTTGAGCAAGACGAGAGCTTGTAAAGGTGTGTTAGTACGCGAACGCCTTGCAACACAGACTTCCCGATTGGGTGCATCGAATGTCACCATGGATGGGGGTGGACAAGTCCGCTTCCAAAACGTGTACATGCCACGTCGATAAAGGTTTTCCCCAGAGTCTGCAACGTACTTTCCGCGTCTCTCTACGGTAACGTCTTCCCATAGTCCATCGGGTTGATAAGGTTTGACGCTAGGTCCGCCGATTTTGCTTACGAGTAAGCCGCTGATCGCAAGTGCGTTGTCACGGATGACCTCCGCAGGCAGTCGATGCCTCGGTCCGCGTGCGAACAAACGATTTTCCGGATCCTTGAGTCGCAAGTCTTCTCGAAGTCGCGAATCTTGTTGGTAGGTTTCCGAAAGGACAATACTCTTAAGCATCGCTTTCGTGTCCCAGCCTTGCTGGACATATGCATCGGCCAGTAGGTCAAGAAGTTCAAGGTTGCTTGGGAGTTCTCCGGTACCTCCGAAGTCCTCGGAAGTACGGACTATTCCGGCACCAAAACATTGTTCCCAAAGCCGATTAACCGCAACCCTTGCGGTTAGTGGATTGCTGGGGTGAGTAAGCCAACGCGCTAGTTCGAGTCGATTCGCGACGCGAGAAGCTTTATCAAATTTCAATACCTCGGGAACGTCCGCTTCGACACGTGTGGTGGGTTGGTCATACTGACCTCGTTTGAGGATAAAGGTCTCCCTCGCTGGTTGCATTTCTTGCAATACCATGACTGCGGGTGCAGACTGTTCGATTTGAGTTAGTTGTTTGCGTTTGTCAGATATTGCAGTAAGTCGTTCCTGATGCATTGGGCGGATGATCTCGCGCGTCCATCGTTTCGTCTGCTCGGATTGTTCTAGGGTCAATTCTGTCCAAGGCTTTCGGACCCAATCGAGCTCGAATTTTGGGGATTCAAGATTTGCGAGTTGCGTTAGAGCTTCAGAAGAAAGAGCCCCGTCAAAAAATCTGAGCTCATCAATCATCCCTTGGAAAGGAAGCGACTGTTGCCGCAGACCTAGACGAAAGGGTTGGTCGCTTTCTATTGAACCGGAAAGTGAATTGTTTGGGACATCCAACGTGGCTGGTTTGCCGTCGATTGTGATTTTGATTCCGGCAGCTTTCCTAGAACCATCGTAGGTTACACCTAAATGGTGCCATTGGTTCGGTGCAATGGTTTGTTGTGAACTAACTTTCAAAGCATTTGCAGGCCAGTGATCTACAAGGTGCATCTCAACTTTACCGTTTACTACCAAGAGGTCGTATCCTCGGTGCTGTTTCGCTTCGTCCATGCGCGAGAGTACAGCCATCGATCCATCGGCAGTTGGATGTACCCAAACACTCAACGAGAATGGCTTCTCTGCGCTGAGTTTCCCGAGAGATTTTGAAGCTAAATGGCTACCGCTATTTAAGAATACGGCTTGGCCTTTTCGTCCTTCGACGAGTTTGATCTCTGCGGAATTGTCCCAAGGAGAGATTGCAGACCCCGCGTTCAAGTCTGTGGGTACATCAAAGGTGATGGAGTCACGTTCTACCGCTCCAAGTGCCGACTGGATCTCTTTTTCATTTTTGGTAGATATCCACTCACTCCATGTCGTTTGCAATTGAGATTCATAGGTTGCCACCTCTGCTTCGATCGTGCTGATCTCTGCGCGCAGTACATCAAGACTCAGCTTCTGTTCACTTGTTGGTACTCGAACAAATGGTTCGGCACCGACGAAGTTGCTGTAACTGGCTTGTTTTTCTTCGAGGTTGTTGAAGAGGGAGAAGA